>SCUF01000085.1 GCA_004298325.1 Betaproteobacteria bacterium
CAGATCCCGCTCGTGTTCGCCATCGGGCAGGCGCTCGTCGTGCTGGTCGGCACGCACGTCGGTGCGAACCGCCTGCAGCGCGCCAAGCGCATCGCCTGGACCGGCGCGGGCCTCGCCGCGGCGGTGTCGGCGCTCATCGGCCTGGGCGCGGCGCTGTTTCCCGCCGCCTGGATCACCCTCTTCAGCCCGGATCCCGCGGTGCTCGAGGCCGGCAGCCAGTATCTGCGCATCGTCGGTCCGCTCTACCCGCTGTTCGGCATCAACATCGCGCTCTACTTCGCCTCGCAGGGCCGCGGCCGCGTCGGCTGGCCGGTGTTCGCCGGAACGATACGGTTGGTGATTGTCGTCGCGGGAGGCATTGCGGCAGTGGCCCTGGGCGCCCCGCTCTGGACCCTGTTCGCGCTGCTCGCGCTCGGGATCGCAGTCATGGGCTCGGTCACCGCGTGGGCGGTGAACCGGTCCGACTGGAGCCGCTAGCCGAGAAAATCGATCAGCGCGTCGAGCACCGCGTCGGGCGCCTCGGCCATCAACGAATGGCCCGACGACGGCAGCGTGACGGTGCGCGCGCCCGGGATCGCCGCTGCGAGCGCGCTCGCAGCGCGCGGCGGCGTCATCAGGTCGCGCCGGCCGAGGAGAAGAAGCGCCGGGCATTTCACGTGGGCCGCACTCTCCAGGCCAGCGGCGTAGTCGTTGCAGGCCTTGAGGCCCGCGTGCAGCACGCCCGGCGCCAGACGCTCGAGCCGCGCCAGGGTATCGCCGTACATCCACATGCCGGGATAGGGATTGCCGCCGAGCGGCACTTCCGGGGCATGGCCCCAGATGGTCTCCATGTCGTAAGCGGCGTGGTCGTTGTTGCGCGCGGCTTCGAGGAAGGCGTGGCTCACCTTCATCGGGAACGCGGTGCCGATGAGCGCGATGCGCTCGACGCGGTCCGCGTGGCGTGCGGCGCATTCCAGGGCCGTGAGCGAACCCATCGAGTGGCCCACCAGGCTCGCCTTGCCGACGCCTGCGGCATCGAGCACGCGGATCACCCAGGCGGCGAGCGCCTCGATCGAGGCAAGCGGCGGCCCCGCGGAACGCCCGTGGCCCGGGAAATCCACCGCGAGCACGTTGCGGCCGTGATAGCCGAAGTAGCGGCTCTGCAGCGCGAACCACGAATGGTCGAGCCCCGCGCCGTGGAGAAACGCGACCGTCGCTCTGGCCGGATCGAGCGCGTGCGCAGCGCTGTAGGCGAACACGGCCCTGCCGTCGACGACGAAGTTCACTGCGCCGCCTTCAGGCCGCGCTCGAGATCGGCGATCAGGTCGTCGGCATCCTCCAGCCCCACCGAGAGCCGCACCGTGCCGGCGCCGATCCCCGCACTCTTCAGGTCCTCGTCCGACATGCGGTAGTGCGTCGTGCTCGCCGGATGGATGACGAGCGACTTGGCGTCGCCGACGTTGGCGAGGTGCGAGAACACGCGCAGGCCTTCGATGAAGCGCCGGCCGCCCTCGCGCCCGCTCTTCAGGTCGAAGGAAAACACCGCACCCGCGCCGCGCGGCAGCAGCCGCTGCGCCAGCGCGTGATCGGGATGGTCGGGCAGCTCCGGGTACATCACCCTCGCCACCCCCGGCTGCGCGGCGAGAAAAGCCACCACCTTGCGCGCGTTCTCGACGTGGCGCGGCATGCGCAGGTGCAGCGTTTCGATGCCCTGCAGGATCTGGAACGCCGTCATCGGTGCCATGCAGGCGCCGAAGTCACGCAACCCTTCCCTGCGCGCGCGCAAGAGGAATGCCCGCGTGCCCGACTCTTCCTCGAAGTCCATGCCGTGAAAACCCGCGTACGGCGCCGTGAGCTGCGGAAACTTGCCGCTCGCTTCCCAGTCGAAACGCCCCGCATCGACGAGCACGCCGCCGATCACCGTGCCGTGGCCGCCGAGGAACTTGGTCGCCGAGTGATACAGCAGGTCGGCACCCAACTTGAACGGCTGCATCAGGTACGGTGTGGTGAAGGTCGAATCGATCAGCAGCGGCACTCCGGCCGCATGCGCCACGGCCGCCACTGCCGGGATGTCGAGCACGTCGAGCCCCGGATTGCCCAGCGTCTCGCCGAACAGCAGCCGCGTGTTCGGACGCAGCGCCGCGCGCCAGGCGCCGAGGTCGCGCGGGTTGACGAACGTGGTCTCGATGCCGAAGCGCCTGAGCGTGTAGCCGAGCAGGTTGTGCGAACCGCCGTAGAGCGAGCCCGAGGCGACCACGTGCTGGCCCGCGTCGAGCAGCGTCGCGATCGCAAGGTGCAGCGCCGCCTGTCCCGAGGCCGTCGCGATCGCGCCGACGCCGCCTTCAAGCGCCGCCATGCGCTCCTCGAGCACCGCCACCGTGGGATTGGAGATGCGCGAGTAGACGTGCCCGGCGCGCTCCATGTTGAAGAGCGACGCCGCGTGCTCGCTGCTGCGGAACACGTACGAGGCGGTGGCGTAGATCGGCACTGCGCGGCTGCCGGTCGCCGCATCGGGCGATTGCCCGGCATGCAGCGCGAGCGTGTCGAAGCCTGGATACTTCGGACCGGCCAAGTGCCCGCAGCCGCTCGTTAGTGCAGGTGCTTGCGCGCCGGGCGCGTATAGGTCTCGAAGGCGCGCTCGGGCTTGACCGGCTGCGCGGCGCGCTCCTTCCAGTCGCGGTCGAACAGGCCGTTCACCACCGCGAGCACCTCGGCG
>SCUF01000086.1 GCA_004298325.1 Betaproteobacteria bacterium
GCCGAGCATGCCGAGGAACTGCGGGTCGGTGCCGGGATAGCCGCCCAGACCCATCAGCGTGTTGGTGCACGGCAGGCCGAGCAGCTTCACGAAATCGGTCAGCGCGGGCGCGGAATCGGACAGCACCACGCCGCCGCCCGTGTACACCATGGGGCGCTTCGCGGCGCCGAGCAGCTGCACCGCCTTGCGGATCTGTCCGGCGTGGCCCTTGCGCGTCGGGTTGTACGAGCGCATCGACACCGTCTCGGGATACTGGAACTCGCAGACGTGCGTCGTCACGTCCTTCGGGATGTCGACCAGGACCGGGCCCGGACGGCCGGTGCGGGCGAGGTAGAACGCCTTGCGGATGGTCCCGGCGAGATCACGCACGTTCTTGACGAGGAAATTGTGCTTCACGCACGGGCGCGTGATGCCGACGGCGTCGACCTCCTGGAAGGCGTCCAGCCCGATGGCGGCCGTGGGCACCTGGCCGCTGATCACCACCATCGGGATCGAGTCCATGTACGCGGTGGCGATGCCGGTGACGGCATTGGTCACGCCCGGACCCGAAGTGACCAGGCAGACGCCGACCTTCTGCGAGGCGCGCGAATAGCCGTCCGCCGCGTGGGCCGCGCCCTGCTCGTGGCGCACCAGCACGTGGCGCACCTTGTCCTGATTGAACAGCGCGTCGTAGATGTAGAGCACGGCGCCGCCGGGGTAGCCGAAAACGCAGTCGACCCCCTCCTCCTGGAGGCAGCGCACGACGATCTCGGCGCCGGTGAGCTGCTCGGCCTTGACGCGATCCATAAAATTCCCGACGAAAGCGAGGAAAGACTTTGAACGTTAATAGATTTGTTGCGCTGCGGTCAAGCCGCGCCGCGCCGCTCTCGGACGGTTTGATAACATCGCCGCAGAACAGGCCTGACCGCACCCGCGGCAGCGAGGGAGGATCCTGGCAACCCGCAGCGAGCTTTCGGCGTTTCTCGAGGGCGTCGAGCGGCGCGCGTTCAAGCAGGCGGTGTTTGCGGTGCGCGACGAGGAGGCTGCACTGGACATCGTGCAGGACGCGATGCTGCGCCTGTCGGAGCGCTACGGCGGCGCGCCCTTGCCGGAGTTGCCGCCGCTGTTCCAGCGCATCCTGCAAAACGCGATCCGCGACTGGTTTCGGCGGCAAAAAGTCCGCGCCCTGTGGATGACGCCGCTGGCGTCCCTGGGGTCGGGCCGGGCCGAGGACGATGACTACGATCCGCTGGAAACTTTGCAGCCCGCGGAGGGGTCGAAAACCCCGGACGCGCCGCCCGAACAGGTGCAGCGGTCCCAAGCCCTTGATATCATTGAGCAAGAAATTTCACGGCTGCCACCGCGTCAACGCGAGGCCTTTATACTGCGTTACTGGGAGGAACTCGACGTCGCCGAGACCGCACTCGCCATGGGCTGCTCCGAGGGGAGCGTGAAAACGCACTGCTCGCGGGCGGCGCATGCATTGGCGATAGCGCTCAAAGCGCGCGGCATCACGCTATGACGGACATGAACGAACTGCAATTCGCCAACCGGATCCGGCTCATCCTCAACCAGGGCACGCGCCTCGAGCCGGCCATGGCCGAGCGCCTGCGCGCCGCGCGCGAGCGCGCCCTGGCCGCGCAGCGCCTGCCTGAAACCGAGCTGGCGCCCGCCTGGGCCGGGGGCGCAGCGGCTGCGCTGGGCGGACTGGCCGGTTTTTCGCTGCGGGTCTTGCTTCCGGTCCTGCTCGTGCTGCTGAGCGCGGCGGCCCTCTACGGCTGGCAGGAGGTCCAGCGGTCGGCGGAAGTCGAGCAGATCGACGCCGAGCTGCTGACCGACGACCTGCCGATCGACGCCCTGCTCGATCGCGGCTTCGAGGCATGGCTCAAGAAGCACGCCGCGCGCTGACACGGGCGCTCGCGGCGTTCGCGCTCTCGCTCGCGCTCGGCGCGGCCTTCGCCGCAGGGCCGGCCAAGAAGAACGGCGGCCCGTCCTGGGCCGAGCTGACCGCCGACCAGCAGCAGGTCCTGGCGCCGCTCAAGTCCGACTGGGAATCCTTGAGCCCGGCGCGCAGGACCACCTGGGTGGGCATTGCCAAGCGCTATCCCGCCATGAAACCCCACGTGCAGCAACGCGTCGTGCGTCGCATGCAGACCTGGGCCAAGCTCACGCCCGAGCAGCGCGTCGCGGCGCGCGAGCGCTATCGCAGCCTCGGCAAGCTGCCGCCCGAGAAGCGCCACGACCTGAAGCAGCAGTGGGCCGAGTACCAGGCGCTGCCGCCTGCGGAAAAGCGCATGTTCGACGTGCCGCCCAGTTCGGGGCCGGGCACCAAGCGCAAACCCCGCTCGGCTGCGAAGAGCCAGACCGCCCCGCCGAAAGTCGCCTCGCCGCAGCCGTGAGCCGCGGCGCCCCGCTCGCGACGCCGGGTCTGGCGCGGCGTCTCGCCAGCCTGCTGTATGAGTCGCTGCTGCTGTTCGCCGTGGGTTTCGCAGCGACCTGGCTGTTCTACTTCGCCAGCGGCGGACGCGGCGCCGAGGGCAGCGCGCGCACGCTGCTGCAGGTGTTCGTCGTCGCGGTGTTCGCCGCCTATTTCCTCTGGTGCTGGCTGCGCGGCGGCCAGACGCTGGCGATGAAGGCCTGGCGCATCCGGCTGGTGGCACGCGACGGCGGCAGCCTGACGCCGGCGATCGCCCTCGCCCGCTTCGTCCTCGCGCTGCTGCTCATCATTGCGGCTGCGGGCCTGGGCCTGCTGTGGGCGCTCTTCGACCGCGAGCGCCAGTTCCTGCACGACCGCCTCGCCGGCACGCGCCTCGTGCTGCTGCCGCGGCGCGGCGCGCGCTAGTCGGCCGCCGCGCGCCCGCGGCGCAGCCGCAGCTCGATCAGCAGCCGGTGAACCATCGGCCGCACGCGCTCGAGCCAGAACATCATGGCCAGCGCGGTGACGAAGAACAGCGCGCTCGGCACCGCGGCGGCCGCCACCGGCGGCCACTCCTGCAGCAGCCCGATGTGCGAAAACAGGCTGTTCAGCATGTGGAAGACGATGCCGAGCAGGATGCCGAGAAACACCTTCACGCCGACCAGTCCGGCGCGCGCGTGCAGGTAGGCGAACGGCAGCGCGAGCGCCATCATCACCAGCGTCGCCACGGGGTAGAAGAGCTTCTTCCACATCGCGATCTCGTAGCGCTCGGTCTTCTGCTTGTTGCCCGCCAGGTGCTGCGTGTAGCGGTACAGCTTCCAGATCGACATGCGTTCCGGCACCACCAGCAGGACGTTCAGCAGGTCCGGGCTGACCGCGGAGCGCCATTCGGTTGCGGCGAGCCGCGCGGTGGTCGGGCCTTCGGCGCCGAAGCGCGTCTGCGCCACGCCCGTGAGGCGCCAGACGCCGGCGCCGGCGTACTCGCCGCGCTCGGCGGCGCTGATCCGGCGCAGCTGGTAGGCGGCGTCGAACTCGTAGATGCGAACCCCGAGCAGCACGCTCGCCTCGCGCGCCTCGCGCACGTTGATGAACGAGCCCTCGTCCTTGAACCACAGCCCGGAGCGCAGGTCCTGCCCGATCGCCGAGCTCATCGCCTGCATGCGCAGGCGCTGCGCCGATTCCTCGGCGAACGGCGCGATCCATTCGCCGATGACGAACGTCGCGACGACGAACACCAGGCCGCACTTGGCGAGGGCGATCGCCGCCCGCAGCGGCGTCAGGCCCGCGGCGCGCATCACGATGAACTCGAAGTTACTCGACAGGTGCGCGAGCACGTAGAGGGTCCCGATCAGCACCGCCACCGGCACCAGCTCGTAGGCGTGCGAGGGCAGACCGAACAGCACGACGCTGAAGATCTGCCGCAGGTTGTAGTCGCCGCGTCCCAGGTCGCGCAGCTCGGCGATCAGGTCGAAGAACGCGAACAGGGCGAGAAAACCGAGCAGCACGAAGCCGGCCGCGCCCCAGATCTGGCGCGCCAGGTAGCGCTCGATCGTCGGCAGGCGCATCAGCGCCGCAGCCCCTGCAGCGACATGCGGCGCACGAACATCGCGCCGAGCACGACCAGCATCACGCCGTGCACCAGCCACCAGCCGGTGGAGAACGCGAGCTTGCCCTGCGCCACGCGCGCCTGGCTCACCGACAGCAGGTTGGAGTAGGTGATGTAGATCAGCAGCGCCAGGATCAGGTTGATCGAGCGCCCGGCGCGCGGGTTGACGTAGGAAAGCGGGATCGCGAGCAGCGACAGGATCAGCGCCGAGAGCGGAATGCCGACGCGCCAGAGCAGTTCCGCGCGGTTGACGTCGGACGGGGTCCCGATCAGCGCCAGCGTCGACAGGCTGCGCTGCGTCGCCTCCGGCGCCTCGCCTTCGGGCGTCGCGATGCGCATCGCGTAGCGCTCGAACTCCATGACGCGGAAATCGGCCTCGCCCGGCACGCCCTCGTAGCGCCGGCCGCCGAACAGCACCAGGAAGCGGTCGCCCCCGGGCGCGATCTCGGTGACGCCCTTCTCGCTCATCATGACGCCGGTGCGGCCGTGCTGCGTCGAGTTGACGAACACGTTCTGCACCGAGCTCTTGTCGCCGGCGACGCCTTCGACGAAGAACACGCGCTCCTTCGAGCG
>SCUF01000087.1 GCA_004298325.1 Betaproteobacteria bacterium
GCGCCCTCGACACGAATCGAACGTGCGACCTGCCCCTTAGGAGGGGGCTGCTCTATCCACTGAGCTACGAGGGCGGCGAGCCGCGATTTTACCTGCATGAAACTTCCCTACTGGACGACGACGCTGGCGATCTGTCTCCTCGCCGGCACCGCGGGCGCGCAGAGCTGGGCGTGGGACGACGGCACGACGCCGTTCGTCGTGACGCCGCCCGAGGTGGTCGACCGCATGCTGCGGCTCGCGGAGCCGAAGGCGGGCGAGACGCTCGTCGACCTCGGCTCGGGCGACGGCCGCATCGTGATCGAGGCGGCACGGCGCTTCGGCACGCGCGGCCTGGGCGTCGAGATCGATCCGTCGCTGGTGACGCGCGCCCGGGAGAACGCGCGCCGCGCCGGGGTCGAGGCGCTGGCGCGCTTCGAGGTGCAGGACCTGTTCGAAACCGATCTGCGCGGCGTCAGCGTAGTCACGCTGTATCTGCTGCCCGAAGTGAATCGCAAGGTGATGCCGCGACTGCTGCAGGACCTGAAGCCGGGCGCCCGCGTCGTTTCGCACGACTACGACATGGGCGAATGGCGGCCCGACGAGACCATCGAGCTGCCGATCGCCGAGAAGCTGATCGGGCCGCTCGGCCGCTCGACCGTGTACCTGTGGCTGGTGCCGGCGAACGCGCGCGGTACGTGGAAAGGCCTGCTTCAGGGCCACGGCGGGGAATGGGAATTCCGCGTCAGGCAGCGTTTCCAGATGCTCGAGATCGAGGCGCGCGCGCAGGGCCGCGAGCTGGCGGTGCGCGGCAGCCGGCTGCGCGGCGAGGAGTTGAAACTGGTGGTGACCGGCAACATCGACGGCCGGGCGCGCAACCACCTGTTCCGCGGCACGCTCAAGGGCGAGCGCATCGAAGGTGAAGTCCTGATCTCCGACGGCGAGGAAAGCACGACACGACCATGGACAGCCATCCGACAGCCGTAAACGCGCAGCCCCGCACGCTGCTTTCAGTGCCCGACGGCGTCATCCTCACCGTCGGGATGGTGATCGGGGTGGGCATCTTCAAGCTGCCCTCGCTGGTCGCGGGCAACAGCGCCGGACCGGCGCAGTTCCTGCTCGCCTGGCTGCTCGGCGGCCTGGTGTCGCTGTGCGGTGCACTGGTGTACGCGGAGCTCGCCTCGCGTCACCCGGAGACTGGCGGCGAATACGCGTTCCTGATGCGCGGCCTGGGGCGCGGCGTGGCGTTCCTCTTCGCCTGGTCGCGCATGACGGTGATCCAGACCGGCGCGATCGCGGCGGTCGCGTTCGCCTTCGGCGATTACGCTTCCGAGATCGTGCGTCTGGGCGACAAGAGCGCGGCGCTGTGGGCGGCGATCGCGGTGGTGGCGCTGACGCTGCTGAATTTCGCCGGCACCCTGCCCTCCAAGAACCTGCAGAAGGTGATGCTGATCGCCCTGGCGGCGGCGCTGGTGCTGCTCGCGCTGGCGGGACTGCTCTCCGGGGGCACGCCCCGGCCCGCGGCGGCGGGGAGTCACGGCAGCGCCTTCGGCCTGGCGATGATTTTCGTGCTGTTTACCTACGGCGGCTGGAACGAGGCCGCGTACCTCGCCGGCGAAGTGCGCGACGCGCGCCGCAACATGACGCGGATCCTGGTCTGGGGCATCGTCGCGGTGACCGCGATCTACATGCTGGTGAACGCTTCGTACCTCGCCGCGCTCGGCCTGGGCGGCATGAAGGATTCCAAGGCCGTGGCGGCCGACGTGATGCGCCTGGTGGCGGGCGAGAGGGGCGCGATCGTGCTCGCGGTCGTGGTCTGCGTCGCGGCACTCACCACGATCAACGCAGCCATCTTCACGGGCGCGAGAACCAACTGGGCGCTGGGCCGGGACTTTGCGTTGTTCCGCGGGCTCGGGTCCTGGCGCGACGCGGGCAGCACGCCGGCGAATGCGCTCCTCATCCAGGGCGTGATCGCGCTCGCGCTCGTCGCCGCCGGCTCGGTGACGCCGGACGGCTTCGGCGCCATGGTGGCCTACACCGCGCCGGTGTTCTGGACCTTCTTCCTGCTCACCGGACTGACGCTGTTCGTCCTGCGGCTGAAGACCGGCGAGCGCCCCGCGTTCGGCGTGCCGCTGTATCCGCTCGTGCCGATCGCGTTCTGCGCCATGTGCGCGTTCATGCTCTGGTCGAGCATCGACTACATCCGCAACCCGGATTTCGGGCCGAAGTTCGGCGACATGGTGCTGGCGGGACTCGCGATCATGGCGGCCGGGATCCCGGTCTACTGGCTGGCGCGCAAGTGAGCCGGCCGGCGCACCCGCGTTGAGATGACGCTCACCGAGCTGCGCTACATCGTCGCCGTGGCGCGCGAGCGCCACTTCGGGCGCGCCGCGGAATCCTGCTTCGTGTCGCAGCCCACGCTCTCGGTGGCGATCAAGAAGCTCGAGCAGGAACTGGGCGTGGCGCTGTTCGAGCGCGGCCCGGGCGAAGTCACGGTAACGCCGGTGGGGCAGAAGGTCGTGGAGCAGGCGCAGCGCGTGCTGGAAGACGCTTCGCGCATCCGCGATCTCGCGGCGAGCGGCCATGATCCGCTCGCCGGGACGCTGCGCCTGGGCGCGATCTACACCATCGGTCCGTACCTGCTGCCGCGGCTGGTGCCGATCCTGCGCCGCACCGCGCCCGCGATGCAGCTGCACATTCAGGAGAGTTTCACGCACCGGCTGGCGGAGTCGCTCAAGCAGGGCGAAGTCGACGTCATCGTGGTCGCGCTGCCGTTCGAGGAGCCGGGCTGCACCACGCTCGCCGTGTACGACGAGCCGTTCCTGGTCGCCGTGCCGCAGGGTCACCGCTGGGAGAAGCGCAGGCGGATCACGGGCGAGGAGCTGAAGAAGGAGAGCCTGCTGCTGCTCGGCGACGGCCACTGCCTGCGCGATCAGGTGCTCGAATTCTGCGGCTCGCACGGCCATGGCCTGGCGCGCGCGCTCGAAGGCGGATCGCTGGAGACGATCCGCCAGATGGTGGCCGGCGGCGTCGGCGTCACGGTGTTGCCCTCGACCGCGGCGGCCGTGGGCGGCGGCGCCGACGATCTGATCCGCATCCGGCCGTTCGCCCGGCCGGTGCCGCAGCGGCACATCGCGATCGCCTGGCGCAGGAGCTTTCCCCGGCCCCAGGCCATCGAGGCGATCCGCCAGGCGATCCTCGCCTGCGAACTGCCCGGCGTGACGAAGCTCGCGTAGCGGCGTGGCGGACTTCCCGATGGACGCCGCACTGACGCAACTGCTCGACGAGCTGGAGCGCTTTGGCCGGGAAAACGACGCGCGCAACGCGGAGCGGCCGCGCCGCATGCTCAATATCACGCGCGACACGGGCGAGTTTCTGGCCGTGCTGGTGCGCGCCACGGGCGCGCGGCGGGTGCTCGAGATCGGCACCTCGAACGGCTATTCGACGCTGTGGCTGGCGCATGCGGTTCGCGCCGGCGGCGGTACCGTCACGACCGTGGAACGGTCCGACTACAAGGTTGCGCTGGCGCGGGCGAACTTCGAGCGCTCGGGACTGGGCGCGGCGATCCGGCTGCTGCACGGTCCAGCCGGGGAGGCGCTCGCGCACACGGCGGACGCAAGCGTCGACCTGCTGTTCCTGGATTCCGATCGCGCCGAGTATCCGGGCTGGTGGCCGCAACTCGGGCGAGCGCTCGCGCCAAGGGGCATGCTCGTCGTCGACAACGCGCTGTCGCATGCCGGCGAGCTGGCGCAATTCTTCGCCCTGGTGCGCGCCGACCGGGCTTGGGCGAGCTGCCTGGTGCCGGTAGGCAACGGCGAGTTTCTCGCGGTGCGGGATGGCGCAGGCGGCTGAGGCGCCGTCGGCCTGGGTGATGCGCTGGGCGCCGCTCATCGCGCGCGGACCGGTGCTCGACCTCGCCTGCGGTAGCGGACGCCACGCGCGATGGCTTGCCGCGCGCGGGCTCGACGTGATTGCGGTGGATCGCGAGCCGCAGTCCATTAGCGGCGCGCGCTTCGTCCAGGCCGATCTCGAAGGCGGGCGGCCGTGGCCGTTTCCCGGCGAGCGCTTCGCCGGCATCGTGGTCACCAACTATCTGTACCGGCCGCTCTACGCGACGCTGCTGGCGGCGCTCGCACCGGGTGGTGTTCTGGTCTACGAGACCTTCATGGCGGGGAACGAACGCTTCGGCAGACCCTCTAATCCCGCGTACCTGCTGCGTCCCGGCGAGCTGCTCGAGGCCTTCGCGAGCCTGCAGGTGCTGGCCTTCGAACAGGGCTGCGTGCGAGCGCCGAAGCCCGCAAGGGTGCAGCGCCTTTGCGCCAGGCGGCAATCGGGTGGATTAGAATGACAGGTTGAATTTTCTTCAGGGATTGGCACTTTATGATCACCGGCAGCCTGGTAGCGATCGTCACGCCGATGCACGAGGACGGACGGCTCGACTGGACGCGATTGCGCAACCTCATCGACTGGCACGTCGCCGAGGGCACCGACGGCATCGTCGTGGTCGGCACCACGGGCGAATCGCCGACGGTCGATTTCGACGAGCACAAGGAGCTCATCCGCATCGCGGTCGAGCACGCCCAGGGGCGCATCCCGGTGATCGCCGGCACGGGCGGCAATTCGACCGCCGAAGCGATCGAACTGA
>SCUF01000088.1 GCA_004298325.1 Betaproteobacteria bacterium
GCGGAACTCGGGCCGCTGCGCCTCGCCGAACGCCACCGCCTTGGCGGCGATGGCGTGCATCAGCGGCCCGCCCTGGATCCCGGGAAAGATCGCCGAATTGAGCGCGCGCTCATGCTCGGCATTGGCGAGGATCATGCCGCCGCGCGGCCCGCGCAGCGTCTTGTGCGTCGTCGTCGTGACGACGTCGGCGATGCCGACCGGGCTCGGATAGATCCCCGCCGCGATCAGGCCGGCATAGTGCGCGACATCGGCCATCAGCAGCGCATCGACGTCGTCGGCGATGCGCCGCAGCCGTTGCCAGTCGATCTGCAGCGAGTAGGCCGATGCGCCCGCGATGATGACGCGCGGGTTGTGTTCGTGCGCGAGCTTCTCGGCCTCGGCGTAGTCGAGCACCTCGTCGGCGTCGAGGCCGTAGGAAATGGCGCGGTACAGCTTGCCGCTCGCGTTGACTGCCGCGCCGTGCGTGAGATGGCCGCCGGAAGCGAGCGACATGCCGAGCATGGTGTCGCCGGGCTTGAGAAACGCGAGGTACACCGCCTGGTTCGCCTGCGACCCGGAATGCGGCTGCACATTGGCATACTCGGCGCCGAACAGCTTCTTCGCGCGCGCAATCGCAAGCTCTTCCGCCATGTCGACGAAGGCACAGCCGCCGTAGTAGCGCTTGCCCGGATAGCCTTCCGCGTACTTGTTGGTGAGGAGCGACCCCTGCGCGGCAAGCACCGCGGGGCTGGCGTAGTTCTCGGAGGCGATCAGCTCGATGTGCTCTTCCTGCCGGCGCGCCTCGAGCCGGATGGTATTCCAGACCTCGGGATCGGACTGCGCAAGCGGGGTGGCGGCGAACATTGGGGCGGCGGCGGGAAAGGCGCAATATTAGCAGCGCCCCCCGCGGGCGCCCGCCTAAACCGCGCTCGGCGGCGCGAGATCGCCCGGACGGTCGATATCGCGGATCACGCCGGGATCCCCGACCGGGACCTTCACCAGCTCCGCCTCGTGGGCGGCGACGATCCGGCGCGCGCCCTCGTCGCCGCCAAGGGCCTCGAGTTCGGTGCGAAAGCGCCCCGCGATCCCCACCGGGTGGCCGCGTCGGGCGTGAAAATACGGCGCGGCGAGCGCGGCGCCGGCGAGCAGCGCATCGCGCACCGCTGCAATCGAACTCGGACGCACGAACGGCATGTCGGCGAGCGCGACCAGATAGCCCTCGGCCGCACCCCCGTTGCGCACTGCCCACGCCAGGCTCGCGCCCATGCCCTCCTCCGCATTCGGGCACACGCCGACCTGGCAGCCTTCGGCCCGCAGCAACCCCGCCAGTTCGCCTGAGCGCGCACTCACCACCGCGAATACGGGTGCGATTTCCGCGCCGAGGTGGCGCGCGGCCTGCACCGCGATGGGAATCCCGTGCGGCAGCCGGTGCAGCAGCTTGTCCGAGCCGAAGCGGGAAGCCGATCCTGCCGCAAGCAGCAGGCCGACGATCTTCAAGTTTGCGCGGACGCCGTTTCGCAGGCGGACGGATCGAAGCGGCGCGTTTCCTTCGCTGCCCAGCTCGGCTCGGTCACGCCATGGCGCACGGCGGTCATTTCGGCCAGGATTGCCACCGCGATCTCCGGCGGCGTCTTCGAGCCGATGTACAGCCCCACGGGCCCGCGCAGCCGCGCGATCTCGGTCTCCGACAGGTCGAATTCGAGCAGGCGCCGGCGGCGCGCGTCGTTATTCTTCTTCGAACCGATCGCCCCGACGTAGAAGGCCGCCGACTTGAGCGCCTCGAGCAGCGCCATGTCGTCGAGCTTGGGGTCATGCGTCAGCGCCACCACCGCGCTGTGGCCGTCGAGGTTCATGCCCGCGATCACATCGTCGGGCATGCCGCGATCGAGCGCCACGCCCGCGAGGTCCCAGCCGTCGGCGTATTCGGAGCGCGGATCGATCACGGTCACGTGGTAGTCGAGCATCTTCGCCATCTCGGCGAGATAGCGGGTGAGCTGGCCGCCGCCGATCAGCACCAAGCGCCAGCGCGGCCCGTGTACGGTCGACAGCACCCGGCCGTCGAACTCGAGCACGTCCTGCCAGCGACCGGGTTCGAGCGTCGAGCGCCCGCTCGCCATGTCCAGTCGTCGGCGCACCAGCTGCTGGCTGCCGATCGAAGCGAGCAGCGCCGCGATGCCGCTGTCCGCGCTCACGGGTTCCAGCACCACCTGCAGCGTGCCGCCGCAGGGCAGGCCCCAGCGCGTCGCGTCCTCGTTGCTGACGCCGTAGGTGACGAGCTGCGGTGTCTCGGCCGCGAGCGCCCCGGCGCGCACCTTCTCGATGAGATCGTCTTCGACGCAGCCGCCGGAAACCGATCCGGTGACCTGGCCGTCGTCACGGATCGCCACCATGGCGCCGATCGGGCGCGGCGCCGAACCCCAGGTCTTGACGATGGTGCCGAGCGTGACGCGGTGCCCGGCTTGGCGCCACGCCTCCGCGTTGCGGAGGACTTCGATGTCTACGCTGTCCATCGGCGCATCTTACGCCCGGGCAGCGCTCAGGCGTAGCAGCGCAGGCGGCGGGAAAATTCCGCCAGCGGCCCGACGCCACTCGACTCGGCGCGCTGGCACCACTCCTGCAGTTCCTTCACCAGCTGCTCCTTGGAGGCGTTGGAGCGTTCCCACAGCGAAACGAGGTCGTCTCGCATTGCGATCGCCACGGCCAGCGCCTTCGAATTGGTGACGGCCTCCGACAGCCGGACCCGCTCGGATTCCGACAGGCGCTGCATGCGCGTTAGGTAGTCCTTCAGCGGCTTGAGCGCTTCCGCATCCTGCGGTGACCAGCGACGCAGCCGTTCCAGCTCTTCCAGATAGGTGCGTCGCAGCGACCTGGCATAGCGTTGCAGCACGTCGTAGCGGTTGGC
>SCUF01000089.1 GCA_004298325.1 Betaproteobacteria bacterium
ATGATCGGCAGGCGTTTCTTCAGCCGCGCTGCCAGCACGAACGACAGGAGCTGCGTCTTGTCGCCCATTTCGGCGAGCGCGACCACGGCCGTCGACAGGATCAGCGCTTCCATGCCGGGCCGGCGCTCGGCCGGGTTGCGCTTGCCGCCACGTCAATCCACCGGATTGCTGACGCTTTCGATCGCGCGCTTCACCGCCATCGGATCGTCGATGCCGCGGAAGACGACATCGCTCAGGCCCTTGCCGGTGACCTTGATGTCGCCGAGACCGAACAGCCGGCCGATGACGCCCTGGCTGATCTCGACCGTCTCGATCGACTTCAGCTTCATTTCCTCGGTCTTGCGGCTGATGATGCCGCGCTTGACGATGACGCGCTTGTTGGTCACGCCCTGCTCGAGGAAGCGCAGCTTGAGATACTCGTAGAGCGCGATCAGCCAGGTCAGGCCGAAGCTCAGCAGGCCGAGGAGCAGCCACAGGATCATCGGCAGGTAGGCGAACCAGTGCGGCCTGAACAGCGCGACCACCTTTTCGTCCTGCGACAGCGACTCGTCGATGTAGGACATGCCGGGTCCCCGCTCAGGCGCCGCGCGGCGCCGTACCCTTCAGCTCGATCGTGTTGCCCTCGGGATCCTCGAGGTAGACCGAAGGGCCGTCGCCTTCGGCGCCGAAGCGCTCGCCCAGCGGCTGCAGTTCGATGCCGAAGGGCGCGAAGCGCGCCCTCAGCGCCTCGTAGTCGAACGGTTCGATGCGCAGACAGAAATGGTCCAGGTTGCGGCCGCCGGCCGCGGGGGCCGCCCCGCCCTTGCGGCCGAGCGGGCCGTCGACCGACACCAGGTCGATCAGCGCCGCGCCGGCGCGCAGGTGGATCAGGCCCAGCCGCGCGACGCGCTTCTCCACGCTGCAACCCAGCACCTCGCAATAGAAGCGCAGCATCGCCTCGCTGTCGCGGCAGCGGATCACGATGTGGTCAATGCCGGTGAGCTGCACGGCGCGGCTCCAGCAGCGGCGCTCAGTTCTGGACCACGGTCCACGGCGTCACCGTGCGCCGCTCGGGGTCGAATTGCGAACGGCCGGTGAAATTGATGTTCTTGCCGTAGACATGCAGCGAGACGCTGATGCGGTCGGTTTCGTTGCGCACGCTGTGGATGATCTCGGGCGTGATGGCGATCGCATCGCCGGGCGCGAAAGTCTTTTCGCTCAGGCGCCGCAGCTCGGCGTGCCGGGGCCGGGTGCCGTCGTCCACGCGCTGCCAGAAGGCGTTCACCTCGTCGCCCAGGACGCCGACCACCACCCCCCAGGTGCCGTGGTCGTGTGGCGGCGTGCCGCGTCCCGGCAGCCAGGAGAGCACCGCGACCGCGAGCGTGTGGTCGGGCTCTTCGTGCAGCAGCTGGAAACCGAAGCCCTGCTGCTCGTCGCATTGCAGGTTGCAGCGGCCGCGCAGCTCGCGCGAGGCCGCGAAGCGCCGCGCGAGCGGCTTCACCTGTTGCAGGATCGCGCTCACCTGCGGACCGCCTGCCGTGACCGCGCGCAGCTCGGCGACGAACCGCTGCAGCGTATAGGACGCGGGCATCGCCGCCGTCTCAGCGCCGCCGGCGCGCCGCCGTCTTCGTCGCGGCGCGATGGCGCAGGTGTGCGAGCAGACCCTCGAGTCCGAGCACGTAGGACTGCGCGCCCAATCCGGCGACGAGTCCCACGGCGGTCTCCGCCAGGATCGAACGGATGCCGCGCTTTTCGATGTTGGTCATGTGCACTTCGACGTAGGGAAACGGCACGGCGCGCAGGCAGTCGCGCAGTGCGTAGCCGGCGAAGAGGAAGGCGGCCGGGTTCATCACCAGGCCGTCGATTTTCTCGTCGACCGCGCCGTAGAGCCGCTCGATCGCCTCGCTCTCGCTGTGCGTGTAGAAGATGTCGAGCCGGTAGCCGTTCGTCTTCGCGTGCGCGAGCAGCATTGCGTCCAGTTGCGCCGCGGTCGTCCTGCCGTAGAGCTCCGGCTGGCGCTTGCCGAGGTAGCTCATGTTGGGGCCCTGGAGCAGCAGGATCTTGAGCATGGTCGAGGTGAGGTTGCGGTCCGGGGTCAGGCGACGCGACTCAACTGCCGCGTGAGTTCGGCAGCCGGCAGCGCTCTGCAGCCGCTCGCGTTCTGGCCCGACCACAGCGGCGAAAAATCGCCGCTGCCGCGGCGCTCCGCGGCGGCGCGCAGCGGCGCCATGGCCGCCGTGGCAAGGGGAAATGCCGGTGGCGTGCTGCCGATCGGTCCGAGCTCGCGCATGATGCGGTTGACGATGCCGCGCGCGGGACGGCCGGTGAACAGATTGGTGAGCGCCGTGTGGCGCGCGGCTTCGCTTCGCAGCGCCGCGCGGTGCACTGCGCTCGTCGTCGCCTCGGGGCAGAGCAGGTAGGCCGTTCCGATCTGCACGCCCGCAGCGCCGAGCGCCAGCGCCGCCGCGACGCCCTTGGCATCCGCAATGCCGCCCGCGGCGATCACCGGGACTTTCACCGCGCGCACGATCTGCGGCACGAGCGCGAAGCTGCCGAGCTGCGTGCTCAGGTCGTCCGACAGGAACATGCCGCGATGTCCGCCGGCTTCGACGCCCTGCGCGATGATCGCATCGACGCCGCGGGCTTCGAGCCAGAGCGCCTCGTCCACGGTCGTGGCCGAAGACAGGATCTTCGCGCCCC
>SCUF01000090.1 GCA_004298325.1 Betaproteobacteria bacterium
GCTCGCGTCGCCCTGGCTGATCGAGAGCGCGCGGCGGAACTGCGTTTCCGCCAGCGGGCCGAGGATCAGGCCGATCACCGCCGGCGCCACCGGAATGCCCCAGCGGCGCATCGCGAAGCCGAGCAGCCCGAACACGTACAGCGTCAGCAGATCGACCCAGGACTGGTGCAGGCTGTAGGCGCCGAGCGTGGCGAAGACGAGAATCCCGGCGTAGAGCAGGTCGCGCGGAATTCTCAGCACCTTCACCCAGATGCCGATCAGCGGCAGATTGAGGACGAGCAGCATGACGTTGCCGACGTAGAGGCTCGCGATCAGGCCCCACACCAGCGCCGACTGGCTCTGGAACAGCAGCGGCCCCGGCTGGATGCCGTAGTTCTGGAACGCGCCGAGCAGGATCGCCGCGGTGGCCGAAGTGGGGATGCCGAGCGTCAGCAACGGCACCAGGGTTCCGGTGGCCGCCGCGTTATTCGCCGCCTCGGGGCCGGCGACGCCTTCGATCGCGCCGTGGCCGAACGCTGCCGGGTCCTTCGAGAGTTTCTTCTCGGTGGAGTAGGAGAGGAAGGTCGGAATTTCGGCGCCGCCCGCCGGAATCGAGCCGAACGGGAAGCCGAACGCCGTGCCACGCAACCACGCCGGCCACGAGCGCTTCCAGTCGTCCTTCGACATCATGAGCGACCCCGAGAGCCGCTCGAGCGTGCCCGCGATCCGGCTCTGGTAGGCGGCGACGTAGAGCGCCTCGCCCACCGCGAACAAGCCCACCGCGAGCACCACGACGTCGATCCCATCGAGCAGCTCGGGCACGCCGAAGGCAAAGCGCGGCGCGCCGGTCTGGCTGTCGATGCCGACCAGTCCGAGCAGCAGGCCCAGGCACAGGCTCGTCAAGCCGCGCACCGTCGACTCCCCCAGCACGGCGGCGACCGTGGTGAATGCGAACACCATCAAAGCGAAATACTCCGCAGGGCCGAACTTGAGCGCGACATCGACCACCAGCGGCGCAAGCAGCGTGAGCAGCACGGTCGCAATCGATCCCGCGACGAACGACCCGATGGCGCTCGTCGCCAGGGCCGGCCCGGCGCGGCCGGCCTTCGCCATGCGGTTGCCCTCCAGCGCAGTGGCGATCGAGGCCGATTCCCCCGGCGTGTTGAGCAGAATCGTCGTCGTCGAGCCGCCGAACATGGCGCCGTAGTAAATGCCGGCGAACATGATGAGCGCGCCCGTGGGGTCGAGCTTGACGGTGAGCGGCAGCAGCATCGCCACCGTCAGCGCGGGACCCACGCCCGGCAACACGCCCACGGCAGTGCCGAGCGTCACGCCGATGAATCCCCACAGCAGGTTGAGCGGTTTCAGCGCGACGTCGAAACCCGTCAGCAGCGCGTTGAGCGTTTCCACTCAGATTCCCGCGCCGCCGAGCAGGGGCGCAAGCCAGCCCGCGGGCAGGTTGACGTTGAGGAACCGGACGAAGAACAGGAACACCGTCAGCGAAATCACCACGCCGAGCGCGAGATCACGCGCGAGGCGCGCGCTGCCGAAGCCCCGCGCCACCCCGGCGAACAGCAGGGCACCCGCGACCACGAAGCCGGCGAAGCCGATGAGCACCAGATGGGCCCCGAGGCCCGCGCTCACCCAGAAGAAACCCGGCGCGTGGAACGCGTGGTCGCCGCGCTCGGCCGGATCGTCCGAAGGCCGCGCCCGCCAGCCTCCGGCGAGCACCTCGTAGAGCAGCCACAGGCCGCAGGCGACGAGTCCAACCGCCACCACGCCCGGCATGAAGTTGGGTCCGATCTTCGCGTAGCCGCCCTCACCCGGCAGCATCAGGGTGGCCGCCGCCGTCGCCAGGCCCAGCACCAGCACTCCGGCCGAGAGCGCGATCTCCGCCGGCGAGCGCCGGGAAGCCACGGCTATTTCTTGATGCCCAGCGAGTCGATGATGGCGCCGATGCGCCGGGTGTCTTCGTCGATGAACTTCTTGTAGTCGTCGCCACCGAGGAAAAAGCCCGACCAGCCCATTTTCGCCAGCGTGCCCTTCCAGGCCGCGGACTCGGTCGCCGCCTTCACCATCGCCACGAGCGCGTCGCGCTGCTGCGTCGAGATGCCGGGCGCGCCGAAGATGCCGCGCCAGTTGCCCAGCTCGACGTCGATGCCCTGCTCCTTCAGCGACGCGATGCCCTCGGTCTTCGCGGGCGAGGACACGGCGAGCGCGCGCATCTTGCCGCCCTTGACCTGCTCGGCGAATTCGCCCACGCCGGAGACCCCCGCCGTGACGTGGCCGCCGACGATCGCGGCGATCGCCTCGCCGCCGCCCTTGTAGGGCACGTAGTTGACCTTGGCGGGATCGACACCCACCGCCCTGGCGATCAAGCCGACGAGGATGTGATCGGTGCCACCCGCCGAGCCGCCGCCCCAGGACACTTTGCCCGGGTTCTCCTTGAAGGCCTTGACCAGGTCGGCCATCGTCTTGTGCGGCGAATTGGCCGGCACCACGATCACCTCCCACTCGCTCGTCAGGCGCGCGATCGGCGTCACCTGCGACAGATTCACGGGCGACTTCTGCAGGTGCAGCCCCCCCACCATCACCATGCCGCCGATCATCACCGCGTTGGGATCGCCCTTCGCGGAGTTGACGAACTGCGCCAGGCCGATCGCGCCGGCGGCACCGCCCTTGTTCTCGAATTGCACCGACGACACCAGTTTCGCGCCCTGCATCGCGGCCGCGAGGTTGCGGCCGGTCTGGTCCCAGCCGCCGCCGGGGTTCGCCGGGATCATCATCTTGAGGCTGGGCTGCGCCCCGGCCGCCGAGGCGAGCAGCAGCAGGGCAGCGATCGCGATTCGTCTCATGGAACTTCTCCCAAAAACCGCATTCTATTGCAGTGGCCGTTTTCGGCGATAATGCGCCCCCTTGAATTCAGGGCGCCCGGGCCTGTCTGCCGACGCAGGCGCGGCTGGCGGAAAACTCCATGATTCGAATCGACAACCTGGTCAAGAATTTCGGCGCCAAGCGCGCCGTGGACGGCATTTCGTTCGCGGTCGAGCGCGGCGAGGTGGTGGGGTTCCTCGGTCCGAACGGCTCGGGCAAATCCACCACCATGCGCATGATCACGGGCTTCTACCCGCCCACGAGCGGCCGGGTCCTGGTCGGCGGCCACGACGTCGCCGAGGCGCCGCTCGCGACCAGACGCCTGATCGGCTACCTGCCCGAGAGCGCCGCCGCGTATCCGGACATGACCGTCGAGGGTTTCCTCCAGTTCGCCGCGGCCATGCGCGGCCTCGAGGGCGAGGCGCGCAAGAAGGCGATCGCGCGCGTGGTCGAGCGCTGCTTCCTCGGTTCCGTGCTGCGGCAATCCATCGACACCCTTTCCAAGGGCTACAAGCACCGGACGTGTCTCGCGCAGGCGCTGATCCACGATCCCGAAGTCCTGATCCTCGACGAGCCGACCGATGGCCTCGACCCGAACCAGAAGCACGAGGTGCGCAACCTGATCCGCGAAATCGGCCGCTCCAAGGCGGTGATCTTCTCGACCCACATCCTGGAGGAAGTGGACGCGGCCTGCACGCGCGCCATCATCATCGACCGCGGCCGCATCGTGGCGCAGGGCACGCCGCAGGAATTGCGCGCGATGTCGGCGACCGCGGGTGCGGTGACGCTGCAAGCGCACGGCGCCACGGCCGAGCGGCTTTCCGCGCTGGGCAGGGTGGAAAGCCTCGACGGGGCTTTCCGCATCTACCCGCGCGATGCGTCGCAGGCCGCGGCGCTCGCCGCCGCGGTCATCGACCTCGTCGGCCGCGAAGGCTGGAAGGTGCAGGGGATGTACAGCGAGCGCGGCGAGCTGGACGAAGTCTTCCGCCGCATCACGCTGCCCGACACGGTGCAAAAATGAAGCCGCTCTGGATCATTGCGAAACGGGAACTCGCCGGCTACTTCAGCTCGCCGGTGGCGTACGTGTTCCTGGTGATCTTCCTCCTCGTCGCCGGGTTCCTGACCTTCACCGCGGGCGCCTTTTTCGAGCGCGGCGAGGCGGGGCTCGGTGCCTTCTTCGGCTGGCACCCCTGGCTCTACCTCGTGCTGGTGCCGGCGGTCGGCATGCGCCTGTGGTCGGAGGAACGTCGCTCCGGCACCATCGAGCTGCTGCTCACGCTGCCGGTGACGACCTGGCAGGCGATCCTCGGCAAATTCCTCGCCTCGTGGCTGTTCCTCGCGCTCGCGCTGGCGCTCACCTTCCCGGTGGTGCTGACGGTCAACGTGCTCGGCGAACCGGACAACGGCGCGATCCTCGCCGGCTACGTCGGCAGCCTGATGCTCGCCGGCGCCTACCTGGCGATCACGTGCATGACTTCGGCCATGACGCGCAACCAGGTGGTGGCTTTCATTCTCGCGGTCGTGCTGTGCCTGTTCCTGATCCTCGCCGGATTCAACCCCGTCACCGACCTGCTGGTGCGCTGGGCGAGCCCGGCGGTGGTGGATGCGGTGGCGGCGTTCTCGGTGGTGACGCACTTCGACGGTTTCCAGAAGGGCGTGCTCGACAGCCGCGACCTGCTGTTCTTCCTGTCCGTGATCGGCTTCGCGCTGTTCGCGACCGGTGTCATCATCCGCGGCCATCGCGCCGGTTAGCAGAGGACTGGGCCTATGAAGCGGCGTGACCATCTGATCTACTCCGCGGTCGGGCTCGCGGCGCTGTTCCTGGCGCTGGTGGCGCTGAATTACCTCGCCTCCGGCGCGCCGCTGCGCGCCGACCTGACCGAGGGCCGGCTCTACACCCTGTCCGAGGGCACGAAGAAGATCCTGCGCGGGCTGGATGCGCCGGTGAAGCTCAAGCTCTACATCTCGCAGGGCGAGCAGGCGATGCCGGTGCCGCTGCGGAGCTTCGCGCAGCGCGTCGAGGACCTGGCGCGCGAATTCAAGTCGGTGGCCGGCGCCAACCTGGTGATCGAGAAGTACAACCCCAAGCCCGACTCCGACGAAGAAGACGCCGCGCAGCTC
>SCUF01000091.1 GCA_004298325.1 Betaproteobacteria bacterium
GACCCAGCCGATCGCCTGGCGCGCCTCGGCGCCGGCGCCGGTGGCGAGCGCCAGCGGCAGCGCGCCGAGCACCATCGCGCCGGTGGTCATGAGGATCGGCCGCAGCCGCAGCGTGGCGGCCTCGACCACCGCCTCGAGCTTCGCGGCGCCGCGCGCGCGCAGCTGGTTGGAGAATTCCACGATCAGGATGCCGTGCTTGGTGATGAGGCCGATCAGCATCACCAGCCCGATCTGCGAGTAGACGTTGAGCGTGCCGCCGGTGAGCTTCATGGCGCCGAGCGCGCCGGTCATGGCGAGTGGCACCGTGAGCATGATGACGAACGGCGAGACGAAGCTCTCGAACTGCGCCGCCAGCACCAGGTAGATGAAGCCGAGCGCCAGCAGGAACGTGATCCAGAGCGCCGCCCCCGACTCGCGGAACTCGCGCGACACGCCGTCGAGCTCGAAGCGGGCATCCTTGTCGAACACCTCGGCCGATGCCTTCTCGAGGAAGCTCAGCGCTTCGTCGATCGAACGGCCGGGCGCGAGGTTCGCCGACAGCAGCGTGGCGCGCAGGCGGTTGAAATGGTTCAGCTCCTTCGGGCCCACGGTCTCGCGCACCTTCACCAGGTTGGACAGCTGCACCAGCTGGCCATCGCGTGCGCGCACGAAGATCGAGGTCAGGTCGGCGGGCTTCTCGCGGTCCTTGGCCTCGAGCTGCACGATGACGTCGTACTGCTTGCCCTCGCGCTTGAAGCGGGTGACCTGGCGTCCGCCGAGCAGGGTCTCGAGCGTGCGCCCGATGGTCTCGACGTCGATGCCCAGGGTGGCCGCCTTCTCGCGGTCGATGTCCACCGAGAGCTGCGGCTTGTTGAGGCGCAGGTCGACGTCGGGGTTGGCGAACAGCCCGGAGGCCTTGGCCTTTTCCAGCAGCGCGCCCGAAATCCGTTCCAGGTTTTCATACGAGTTCGCCTGGACCACGAACTGCACCGGCGCGTTGCGGAAGCTCTGCCCGAGCGAGGGCGGGTTGACCGGAAACGCCAGCACGCCGGGCATGCCGCCGAACATCTTCGGCCCGAGGTCCGCGGTGACCTGCTGCGTGCTGCGCTTGCGTTCCTCCCACGGCGCCAGCTGCACGAAGCCGATGCCGAAATTCACCGGGTTGGGCCGCTCCAGCCCCGGCGCCACCGCGGTGAAGTACGAGCGGATCTCCGGGATCTGCGTGAACATCCCCTCGAGCTGGCGCACGTAGCGGTCAGTGTACTCGACCGACGCACCCTCGGGCGCGAGCACCAGCGCGATGAAGAAGCCGCGGTCCTCGAGCGGCGAGAGTTCCGCGCGCAGCGACTTGTAGAGCACCGCCGCGCCCGCGGCGACCGCAAAAAACACCAGCACCACCACCCAGCGCAGGTGCAGCATCCGGGCGAGGAGACTGCGGTAGCCCTCGGTCATGCCGTGAAAGAACCGCTCCATGGCGAGATACAGCCCGCCGTGCTGCTCGTGCTCCTTCAGCAGGCGCGAGCACATCATCGGCGTCAGCGTCAGCGCCACCAGGCCGGAAACCACCACGGCCGAGGCCACGGTGAGCGCGAACTCGGTGAACAGTCGCCCCGTGTTGCCGGTCATGAAACCGAGCGGCGCGAACACCGCGGCGAGCGTCAGCGACATCGCGACCACGGCGAAAGCGATCTCGCGCGAGCCGTCGGCCGAGGCCTGCAGCGGCGTCTTGCCGAGCTCGACGTGGCGGTGACAGTTCTCCAGCACCACGATGGCGTCGTCCACCACCAGGCCGATCGCGAGCACCAGCCCGAGCAGCGTGAGCACGTTGATCGTGAAGCCCATCAGGAAGAGGATGAAGAACGAGCCGATCAGCGCCACCGGGATGGTGACGAAGGGGATCAGGGTCGAGCGGAACGAGCGCAGGAACAGGAAGATCACGAGCATCACCAGCGCGACCGCCTCCGCCATGCTGCGGTACACCGATTCGATCGAGCGCTCGATGAAGATCGACGAGTCGAAGGCGATGGCGAGCTCCA
Source organism: Betaproteobacteria bacterium (assembly GCA_004298325.1). Lineage (GTDB taxonomy): Bacteria > Pseudomonadota > Gammaproteobacteria > Burkholderiales > SG8-39 > 2-02-FULL-66-14. Next base: position 2,016 of record SCUF01000091.1, read on the forward strand.
TGCCGGGCGGCAGCGTGCCGCGCAGCCGCTCGAGCTCCGCCTTCACGCCCTGCGCCACCGAAAGCGTGTTGGCGGTCGACTGCTTCACCACGCCCATGCCGACCGCGGGAACGCCGTTGACGCGCACGATGTTGCGCTCGTCGAGCGCCCCCAGGCGCGCCTGCCCGACGTCGCGCAGCCGCACCGGGTAGCCGCGCGCTTCCGACACGATCATGTCGTTGAACTGGAACGCGCTGCGCAGGTCGGCCTCGGTCAGCACGGTGAACTCGCGCTGCATCGATTCGATGCGGCCCGACGGAATCTCCACGTTCTGCCGCCGCAGCGCGCTCTCCACGTCCTGCGGCGTCAGGCCGTAGGCGGCGAGACGGTCGCGGTCGATCCACAGCCGCATGGCATAGCGCCGGTCGCCGCCGATGATCACCGAAGCCACGCCGCTGAGCGTCTTCAGGCTGTCGGCGACGTAGCGGTCGGCGTAGTCGGACAGTTCCAGCGCCGAATGCTGGTCCGAGGACAGCCGCAGCCACATGATGGCCTGCGCGTCGGCCTCGATCTTCGAAACCACGGAATCGTCGGAGGCCGCGGGCAGCGCGGCCCGCACGCGCGCCACGCGGTCGCGCACGTCGTTGGCCGCGGCATCGACGTCGCGCTCGAGCACGAACTCGACCGTGATCTGGCTGACTTCCTCGCGCGACACCGACTTGATGGTGCGCACGCCCTCGATGCCGGAGAGCGAATCCTCGAGCGGCTGGCTGATCTGCGATTCCATCACCTGCGGGCTCGCGCCCTTGTACACCGTGCGCACCGAGACCACCGGCGTGTCGATCTTGGGATACTCGCGCACGCTCAGGCGCTGGAACGACACGACGCCGAGCAGCACGATCATCAGGCTCAGCACCGTGGCGAACACGGGGCGGCGGATGCAGAGTTCGGGCAGTTGCATACCGGCTACGCGCGCTTCATGCCTTTATACGATCTCGGCTTCTCCGGCGCCGTCCGCCGGAGAAGCCGAGACATCAGGGCGCCTGCGATCCCGCGACGGCAGTCTCCAGGCGCCAGAGCCCAGGTGTCTCGGCTTCCCGGCCAAGAGCGGCCGGGAAGCCGAGATCGTATAAAGGCGAAAGCGGGCCGTCATCCCTTCTTTCCCCGTCCCGCGGCCGCCGCGGGCTTGGGCGTGCCCTCCCCCACCACCACGACCGGGGACCCGGGACCGATTTTCTGCACGCCCTCGGTGACGACAAGGTTGCCCGCCGAGATCCCGTCCAGGATCTCGACCTCACCCTGCCGGCGCAGGCCGATGCGCACCTTGACCAGGGCCGCCTTGCCGTCGGCGACGCGATAGACGAAGCTGTCCTGGCCGCGCGGCACGATGGCGGCCTCGGGGACCCAGACCGCCTTTTCGCGCACCCCGAGCTGCAGCTGCACGCGCGCGAACATGCCTGGGCGCAGCCGCAGGTCGGCATTGCCGACCCGGGCGCGCACCAGCACCGTGCGTGTCTGCTCGTCCACCGCCGGCTCGATGGCATAGATTGTGCCGCTGAAGCTGTTCCCGGCATAGGCGTCGACCGCGATGCGCACGCTCTGGCCGGCGCGCACGCGCGCGAGGAACAGCTCGGGCACGCGGAAATCCAGTTTCAGCGAGTCGATCTTCTCCAGCCGCGCGATGTCGGTTCCCGCGGCGACGTAGGCGCCCTCGCTCACCTGGCGCAGCCCGGCGACGCCGCCAAACGCGGCGCGCATCTCGGTCTTCGCAAGCTTGGCTTGGTCTTCGGACTGCTTGGCCGCCGAGCGCGAGTAATTGGAGCGCGCCTCGTCGAGCGCCTGCTGGCTGATGAATCCCTTCTGGTGCAGGTCCTCCGCGCGCTCCAGCCGCTGCCGGTCAAGCCCCGCCTGCGCTTGGCTCGAGGCGAGCGCCGCCGCCAGCTCCGCGGAATCGAGTCGCGCCAGCAGCGCGCCTTTCTTCACGCCTTGTCCTTCGGCAAACAGGATCTTCGCGACGCGGCCGGCAATCTCCGGCCGGATCGTGATCGCTTCGTCGGCGCGCAAGGTGCCCAGTGCAGAAGTTTCGTCGATCGCGGGCGCGACACGCGCCGCGAGCGCCTTGACCGGCATGGGCGGCGGTGCGGCGCCGGGTGCGCCTTTGGTCGCGGCTTGCGCCAGCGCCGATGGCGACGCGAGCGCCAGCGCGAGGCTGACCACGCAGCGCCGCCACAGGCCTCTGGATTTCATTTCAATATGCATTAAGATGCGCTCGCCGGGCTGGCCGCCGCGAAAAAGAGGCGTATCTTAGCCCATGACCCCGGAGCCGATCATGAGCAAGAACCCGTCGCCATTGCGCAGCAACCGCTCCGCCGCGCGTGCGGCATCGGCGAGCGCGGCACTGGCGCGGCCGATCGACTGGCCGCTGCCGCCGTACTACGAATTGATGGACGAGGGCGTGGCACCGCGTGAAGAACCTGCCGTCGCCCTGCTGCGCGACGGGCGCCGGCTCATCGGTTCGCTGGTGCGTTTCGATTCCGTGGAAGGCCTGTTCGACCTGCTGCCGCACGGCGGCGAATTGGTCAATGTCGCGCCACTGGACCTGCTGGAACTGCGGCTGACGCGCCCGGTGATGCTGCGGCGGCGCCGCTCGGTGCTGGACGCGGCGGCGGAAGCGGCCGCCGCCGAGTCCGATTGCCAGACCTTCCGCATCACGCTGGCCAACGACAGCGTGGTCGAAGGCGAGACGCTCGGCTTCGACACCCACACGCTGGGCCTGTTCCTCTACGTCGACGAGCACGGCGACGGCGTGACGCGCATCTTCGTTCCCAGCCAGGCGATCAAGCAGAAGCAGATCGGCCGGCGGCTGGGCGATCTGCTGGTCTCCGAGCAGGCTGTCACGCCGCGCCAGATCACGGCGGCGATCGAGCACCAGACGGCGCGGCGCAACCGCAAGCTCGGCGACTACCTCACGCGCGAGCAGATCATCAGCCGCAGCGATCTCGCGGCCGCGATCGAACGCCAGCGCCAGATGCCGGTGCTGCGCCTGGGCGAGGCGCTGGTGGCGATGGACCTGATCACCGAGCCGCAGCTGCAGGACGCGCTCGAGCGCCAGAAGCAGCACCGTGGCCGGCCGCTCGGCGAAATCCTGATCGGGCTGGGGTTCATCACGCGCGACGACGTCAAGCGCACGCTGACACAGCAGCTCGGCATCCCGTTCGTCGACTTGAGCCGCTACGAGATCGATCCCGCCGTGCTCAAGCTCGTGCCCGGGGCGGTCGCCGCCGAATACAACGTGCTGCCGCTGTGCATCGACGGCCGCAAGCTGGTGCTGGCGGTCGAAAATCCTCTCGACCCGGTACCGCTCGACCGCATCCGTTTTCTCTCCGGCATGCCGATCGCGCCGGTGATGGCGGTGGGCGACGAGTTGCGTGCCGCGGTCCGGCAGCACTACGGCGAGCGCGACGTGACGGTCAAGGTGGAGGACCTCGCGGCGCAGCTCGACGGCGCCGCGGCGCCGACCGCCGAGTCCGAGGAAGAGCAGGTCCGCGAGAACGACAGCGTCCTGGTGCGTCTGGTGAACAAGATCATCCTCGATGCGCACGAGGCCAAGGCCTCCGACATCCACATCGAGTCCAACCCGGGGCGCCAGCCGGTGCGGGTGCGCTTTCGCCAGGACGGCGACCTGCGCGAGTACCTGACGCTGCCCTCGAGCTACCGCAGCGCGCTGCTGTCGCGCATCAAGATCATGGCTTCGCTCGATATCTCTGAGAAGCGCCGCGCGCAGGACGGCAAGATCCAGTTCCAGCATTTCGGCCCCGCCAAGATCGAGCTGCGCCTCGCGACCATCCCGACCGCGGACGGGCTGGAAGACGCGGTGCTGCGCATCCTCGCGGGCGGCAAGGCGCCGCCGATCGAGGAGCTGGGCCTGCGCGACGAGCTGCTGCCGGTGCTCAAGCGCGTCATCAAGCGCCCTTACGGCATCCTGCTGGTATGCGGGCCCACGGGCTCGGGCAAGACCACGACGCTGCATTCGATCCTCGGGCACATCAACACGCCCGACCTGAAGATCTGGACGGCGGAAGATCCGATCGAGATCCAGCAGCCCGGCCTGCGCCAGGTGCAGGTGCACCCCAAGATCGGCTGGACCTTCGCCATGGCGATGCGCTCGTTCCTGCGCGCCGACCCCGACGTCATCATGGTCGGCGAGATGCGCGACGAGGAAACCGCGCGCATCGGCATCGAAGCCTCGCTCACGGGACACCTGGTGTTCTCGACGCTGCATACCAACAGCGCGCCCGAAAGCATCGTGCGCCTGCTCGACATGGGCGTGCAGCCGTTCAACTTCGCGGACTCGCTGCTCGGCGTGCTGGCGCAGCGCCTGGTACGCCGGCTGTGCCCGAAGTGCAGGCAGACCGAGTCGCTCTCCGGGCAGGCGCTTGACGACCTCGCTGCGGAATACTGTGCCGAGACCACGCTGGCGCCGGCGGCGGTGATCGCGGACTGGCGCCGGCGCTTCGGCAGCGGCCTGCAGCTCTCACGCACCAAGGGCTGCGATCACTGCCAGGGCAGCGGCTACAAGGGGCGCCTGGGAATCCACGAGCTGCTGGTCAATTCGCCCAAGATCCGCCCGCTGGTGCGCCACAGCGCGGGCGTGGACGAGCTGCGCGCCGCCGCGATTTTGGAGGGCACGCGGACCTTGCGTCAGGACGGCATCGAAAAATGCCTGCAGAGCCTGACCGACCTGGTGGAAGTGCGCGCGGCCTGCGCGTGACGGCCTAGGGTGCCTTGAATCCGACGCGCTCGACCGCGCGCTTGACTTCGGCGACGCGGTCCACGCCCGGGATCGCCGTGAGCATGCGCGTCACGCTGCGCACGCAACCGTCGCAATGCAGGCCTTCGATCTTCAGCTGCAGGGGTTTCCATCGATCCTACTTGACCAGCAGCACCGGCACGCCGGACAGGTGCAGCACCTTGGTCGCCACCGAGCCGAGCAGCATGTTGGCCGCAGCCGTCATGCCGCGATTGCCGATCAGGATCATGTCGCAGCGGCTGCGCCTGGCGTGTGCCACGAGCGTCTCGGCGATGGGACCGATGAGGACCCTGGCGCTGTACTTCAGGCCCGCGCCGTCGAGCAGCTTCTTCGCGCCGGCGAGCTGCGCCGCGCCCTCCTCGGCGTAGTACGCCTCGATCTGCGCCTTGCCCACGACCTTGCCCATGCCGGGCAGCCTGGGCACCGGCGGATGCACGGTGACCAGCTCCACGTCCGGGCGCGCGCTCGCCCAGTCGAGGTGCTCGAGCATGAAGCGCGCCGCATCGAGGGCGTAACCCGAACCGTCCACCGCCAGCAGGATCTTCATCGCCATTCGCTCCGCATCGCCCGCCTGCGGCGGATTCTACCTGCGTCGCGGCGCCGTCTTGCGCTCGCGCTCCGGCTCCATGCCGCGGCCCTCGAGCGCGGCAGGATCGTCCCAGTACAGAAACATCTCTGCATGGCCGCTCGCCGGCACCGCGAGTGCGCGTGTCTGGATCTTGCCGCCGTACTCCGCGATCAGCGTGTAGCGACCCGGCGCCACCTGCGCCAGGAACCAGGGGCCTTCGGTGTTCGTCGCCAGCACGTCGCGGCCGGTCGCGTCGCGCAACACCACGCTGACGTCGGCGAGATAGTTGCCGCCGCGCGCCGCCGCAAAAATCAGGTGCAGATTGAAAGCGGCGCGCATCGCCGTGAGCTGCGCGCGTTCCTCCTCGCCGACGCCGCCGGAGACGAACCGGGCGCCCTCCGACTCGCGCACGGCGAGCGGCTGCGCCAAGGCTGCGCCGGCCAGTACCAGCGCCGCGAGGGTCGGAAGGAACGCGGAAGCGTTCATGAGTTCTGCGGCATTCGGGCTCCAGCGCAAGCATGGCGCGCGCGCGCCACGCCGCGTTGACTCAGGTCAACCGGGTTCCCGCGGCGCACCCTGCAGATGCGCGATCAGGTCGCGCACCGGGCGGATCTCGCTGCCGAAGGGCAGCGCCTCCGAGCCGCGAAAGAACAGTCCGCGCTCGACATCGCCGCGCAGCGCCGCCGCCAGATGATGGTCGATGCAGAACTGGCCCGCGCGCGGCAGGCCGTCGCGCAGGCCGCATTGCGCCAGGCAATCCCAGCCGAGCGTGCACTCGCGCTTGCGCCGGGCGCGGTTCTGCAGCACCGCCTCCTTCTCGAGGTAATGCGCGAGCCAGGGCGTGCGCACCGCGCGCGCCGGAAGTCCCGCAACGCTCATGAACACGACGATGTCCTCCGGCTTTGCCGCGGCGAGCACGCGCTTGAAATTGGCATGGGCATCGCCCTCGGCGCAGACCGCGAACGGCGTGCCCAGCTGCACGCCGTCGGCGCCCGCCGCAAAGACCTGCGCCGCGCGCTGCGGCGAATTGATCCCGCCCGCCGCGATCAGCGGCAGGCGATCGGCATCCAGGCCGAGTGCGTGCAGCGCGCGGCGGATCTCCGGCAGGACGCGCTCGAACGCGAAGCGCGGGTCGGCCACTTCGTCGAGCCGCGCCGCCCCCAGGTGCCCGCCGGCGAATCGCGGGTGCTCGACGACGATCGCATCCGGCGCGCGCCCGCGGCGCAGCCAGCGCCGCACGATGAGCGTTGCCGCGCGCGCTTCCGAAACGATCGGCACGAGCGCCACGTTCGGCCAGTCCGCGGCCAGCTCCGGCAGATCGAGTGCGAGTCCCGCCCCCACCACCAGGGCATCGGCCCCGGACAGGCAGGCCTGGCGCGCGTACGCGGCGTACTGCGTCACGGCCCGCATGATGTTGACCGCGATGGTGCCGTGGCCGCCGGCCAGTTCCCGCGCCAGGCGGATCTCGCGGTCGAGCGCGACCAGGTTGGCGCGCTCGATGACCCGCCGGTCGCGCGAGCGCCCGGTGGCCTGCATCAGGTCATGGTGATGCCGGCGCAGGTCGATGCTCGAAACCGTGCCGATGCAGCCTTGCCGCGCCACGCTGCCCGCGAGCCGGTGCGCGGAGACGCCCACGCCCATGCCACCCTGGACGATCCAGCCCGTTTCCCTGCCTCGAATGCGAAGCGTTTTCATCCGGCCCCGTTCGGCGCGCCCGCGCCGGAGCGGCGCAGGCATGACCGTCAGCAGGCACTATCCCCGAGCCGCGGCACAAATCGATTGATCTGCCTCAATTGCGCGGTCCATGGGCGTGACAGCATTTGACGCATGGCAACAGGGCTACTTGAAGGCGTCATCGCGAACATGCCGATGTTTCGGCAGGTGGCGCGGCCGCACCTGGTCGAGCTGGCGCGCCACGCGCGCGTGCAGCACGTGCGCCGCGGTGCCACGGTGTGCCGTCGCGGCGAAACGCTGAACTGCTTTTTCGGCGTCGCTTACGGCCTGCTCAAGCTCGCGCTGCGCGCCAACGGCGGCGAGGAAAAGGTGCTGCGCCTGGTGGGCGCCGGCGAGACCTTCGGCGAGGCGCTCGTATTCCGCGAGCGCCCCAATCCGCTCGAAGCCGTGGCGCTCGCCGACACCATGCTGGTGGTGTTCCCTTCGCAGGCCGTGATCAGCCTGCTCGAGCACGACCTCAACTTCGCGCGCGGGCTGCTCGCCAGCCTGTCCGAGCGCATGCACGACCTGGTCAGCGAAGTCGAGGCGAGCACGCTGCTGAGCGCGCGCCAGCGCGTCGCCGCGTACCTCGAATCGCTCGCCGCGGAAAACGCCAACGGCCGCGCGCGGCTGCCCGCAACCAAGACCGTGATCGCGGCGCGCCTCGGCGTCACCAAGGAAACCTTCTCGCGCCTGCTGCGCGAGCTGGCCAATCAGGGCCTGATCGAAGTCGAGAAACGCGACATCCTGCTGCGCAACCGCGCCGGTCTGGCCGCCGTCGCGCAGGGGGCGTTGCATGCTTGACAGAGGTCAACGCGCGCGGCCCAATCGGGCCTATGGTGCGTGGTGAAGGAGACGCTCATGTACAGGCATATTCTCGTTCCCACCGACGGCTCCAGGCTGTCGGTCAAGGCGATCAAGACCGCGGTCGCGCTCGCCAGCTCGCTCGACGCCCGCCTGATGGGCGTGTACGTGATCCCGCCCTATGTGCCGCCGGTGTACGGCGAGGCGGTGATCTACGTTCCCGAAGTCACGCCCAAGCGCTACAAGGAGATCACCCAGGCCGAGGCGAAGAAGGCGCTCGCCACGGTCGAGGCGGAGGCCAAGGCCGCCGGCATCGCCTGCAAGGCGGTGGCGGTGACCGCCGACCAGGCGTGGGACGGCATCGTGCGCACGGCCCACTCCAAGGGCTGCGACCTGATCGTCATGGCCTCGCACGGCCGGCGCGGCCTCTCGGGCCTGCTGCTCGGCAGCGAAACCACCAAAGTTCTGACGCACTCGAAGACGCCGGTTCTGGTCTGCCGCTGAACCGGGCGCGGCGCCGGGCTCAGCCCGGTGCCTTGTCCCAGCGCGCGCCGACCCCGATCGGCGCCGGCGCCATGCTCACGATGCGCGTGTAGAGCTGCGCCAGGTCCTGTTCGCGCAGGTCGGCGATCGGATCCTCGTTGCCGGCGAACGCCGCCTCGATCGCGCGCCAGTCCTCTGCCGTCAGGGCGCGCTCGGCCGCGGGCAGCAGTTCGAGCTCCTCGCGCTGCATGTGCCGGCGATGGAACTCGGCGTAGTCCTCGACCACGCTGACGAACGGTCCGCTCCAGAGCGGCCAGCAGCGCTCGTACTCGTCCAGCGCGCGCTCCAGCCGTCGCACGCGCTGCGCACTCTCGAGGTGCTCGGCGCGCAGCGCCTCGATCAGCGCCGCGGTCTCGGGTGCGCGCGCGGCGAGGCGCTCGAACAGATAGGCGTCCTCCTTGGGATGGTGCAGGCGCTCGGGAAACTCGTCGATGTAGCGGATCATGGCGCGGAACACTTCGAAGCGCGGCCGCGCGTGCGCATCCTGCGAGGCCTTCGCCAGGTGCCGCAGTCCGTGCAGCACGGCCGAGAGCGAACGGTGCTCGTCGCGCAGGATGCGGATCGCCCGGTTCATCGCGCTCGCGCCACGGCTACAACCACGGCAATCCCCGCTGCACGCTCTCGGCGATGCCGCTGGCGTGCACCAGTCCGAAGGCGCCGAATCCCAGCACCACGGCGCCGGCCGCGACGCGCACCGCGCGCCGCGCCGACCACCGCCGCAGCTGCACGGCAAAGAATCCCGCGGCCAGCAGATTGGGCAGCGTGCCCAGGCCGAAGGCCAGCATGGCGAGCGCCCCCTCGAACGGCGACGCCGCAAAAGCCGCGGCCGCGAGCGCGGCGTAGACCAGTCCGCAGGGCAGCCAGCCCCACGCCAATCCACCGGCGTAGGCCCCAGGCAGGGAGCGCGCGGACAGGCCGCGCGCGGCCCAGGGCTGCAGGCGCCGCCAGAGCGGAGCGCCGAGCGCCTCGAGCCGCGCCAGCAGGCGCCCGGCACCCATGAGGTACAGGCCGACCAGGACCAGCATCACGTTCGCGACGGCGTAGAGCAGCGCCTGGATCGGCATCGCCTTCGCCAGGTAGGCCGCGGCGCCGCCGGCGAGCCCGGCCAGCGCGCCGGCCAGGGCATAGCTCGAGAGGCGGCCGCCGTTGAACGCCAGCAGGCGGGCGATATCCGCGGCGCGCGGCGCGCGCGCAGCGACGATCGGGATGATGCGCTGCGTGCCGAACGCGGCGACGATGCCGCCGCACATGCCGACGCAATGCACCCCCGAGGCGAGCCCGGCGACGAACAGCGCCGCCAACAGGCTGCCGCCGGCCGGCTCCATGCTAGATGACCTTCGAGTAGGCGATGCGCTGCGCGCTGGCGCGCAGGTAACGGTCGAACTTCATGCACACGGCGCGCACCACCAGACGCCCGCGCGGCGTCACCACGATCCAGTCGGGCTGGATTTCGACCAGGCCGTCGTCGGCGAGCCGCTTCAGGTCCTCCAGCTCGGCCGCGAAATAGCGCCGGAAATCGATCAGGTAGGCGATCTCGATCGATTCGATCGAGAGGCGGAAATTGCAGATCAGCCCCTGGATCACCGCGCGCCGCACCAGGTCGTCCTGGGTCAGCTCGAGGCCGCGCCACACCGGCAGCCGGCCCGCGTCGAGCGTGTCGTAGTACTCGTCGAGCGACTTCAGGTTCTGGTAGTAGGTCGGCCCGACGCGC
>SCUF01000092.1 GCA_004298325.1 Betaproteobacteria bacterium
GGTCGAGGAAGAGCGCGGGCACGAGTTCCGCGCCGGGCGCGTGGCGAAGATGGGGGCGCTGGGATTTTTCTCCTGCGCCCTGCCCGAAGACCTCGGCGGCAGCGGCATGGGCTTCGTCGAGTCGGCACTCATGTCCGAGCAGATCGCCAAGATATCGGCTTCCTGGCGGGTGCCGTTCAACATGCAGAACCTGGGCCCCGCGCTCACCGTGAGCAAGTTCGGCACGCCGGCGCAGCGCCGGAAATACGTCCCCGGCTGGGTCGCGGGCACGCAGCTCGGCTTCTTCGCCATGACCGAATCCAATACCGGGTCGGACGTCGCCAGCATGCGCACGCACGCGATCGACAAGGGCGATCACTACGAGATCCACGGCAGCAAGATGTGGATCTCGCAGGCGCACGTCGGCGACGCCGGCCTGCTCTACGCCTACACCGACAGGGCCGCCGGCAACCGCGGCATCACCGCCTTCATCATCGAGCCGAAGACGATGCGGGGCTGCAGCACGCGCGCCATCGAGACCAAGCTCGGACTGCACTGCGCGCCCACCGGGGAGTTCTTCTTCGAGGGCATGCCGGTGCCGAAGGAAAACGTGCTCGGCAGGCCCGGCGAAGGCTTTCGCATCTGCATGTGGCAGCTGAACCAGACGCGGCTGGGCTGCGCCGCGGGCGCGCTCGGGCTCGCGGGCGGCGCGCTGGATCTCGCCATCGCCTACGCCAACGAGCGCAAGCAGTTCGGCAAGCCGATCTCCCAGCATCAGATGGTGCAGGCGCAGATCGCCGAGATGGTGGTCGAGCACCAGGCCGCTCAGATGCTCGTGTATCGCGCCGCCTGGCTGAAGGACCAGGGCAAGCCGAACCAGTACGAGACCTCGGTCGCCAAGCTCGCGGCTTCGGAAGCCGCGGTGCATGCCGCGAACGAATGCATGAAGATCTACGGCTCCTACGGCTTCTCGACCGAGTACCCCGCGGAGCGCCTGTATCGCGACGCCAAATCGCTGCAGGTCGTGGAAGGCACCTCCAACATCCAGAAGATCATCATTTCGGGCATGGCCACTGGGGCCACGCCGAACCGCGAATAACCCGGAAAGCGACATGAGACCGTATTTCGAGAAGATGGCGGGCTTCGGCAAGCCGCTCAAGGAAAACCGCATCGCGCGCATGCAGGAAAGCCGCGCCCGGCTCGAGGCCGTGGAGGCCGAGATCGCCGCCGCGCGCAAGGCGAAGGAGAACCTCGGCATCCCGGCCGAGCAGATCAACAAGCGCGGCTCGCTCACGGTCTGGCAGCGTCTCGAGTACCTCGTCGACGCAGGCACGTGGCATCCGCTGCACAGCCTCTACAACCCGGACGACAACGCCGAAGGCTCGACCAACGTCGTCGACGGCCTCGGCCGCATCGGCGGGCGCTGGGCGGTGATCATCGGCTTCGACAACAAGTGGCTCGCGGGCGCGTGGGTGCCCGGACAGGCGGAGAACATCCTGCGCGTCACCGACATCGCCAAGCGGCTCAACCTGCCGCTCGTGTGGTTCGTGCACTGCAGCGGGGTGCAGATGCCCGCGCAGGAAAAGTTCTACGCCGACCGCCGCGGCGGCGGCACGTGCTTCTTCCGCCACGCCGAGCTGCAGCAGATGGGCATTCCCATTCTGGCGGGGATCTTCGGCACCAACCCGGCGGGCGGCGGCTACCAGGCGATCAGCCCGACGATCCTGCTCGCGCACAAGGACGCCAACATGGCGGTGGGCGGTGCCGGCATCGTTTCGGGCATGGCGCCGCGCGGCGGATTCGACGTGGAGGGGCTCGAGCAGCTGATCGCGAAGACGCGCGAATTCAAGGAACGGCCCCCCGGACGGACCGAGGTGCACTACGACCAGACGGGATTCTTCGCGCGCGTGTTCGACGACGACAGGGCCGTGCTCGACGGACTCAAGGACTACGTCAAGGCGCTGCCGGCGTACGACCCGATGTTCTTCCGCGTTGCCGAGCCGAAGGAGCCGCTGCTCTCGGCCGAGGACCTCTACCACCTGCTGCCGTCCAACCAGAAGGAGGTCTATTCCTTCGACGAGATCCTCGCGCGGCTGGTCGACGGCAGCGAACACATGGAGTTCCGGCCCGGCTACGGGCCCGAGGTGTACACGGGGCTGGTGAAGCTCGACGGCATGCTGGTCGGCGTGATCGGCAACCGCCAGGGCCTGCTGCCCAAGGGCTATCCGGAATACGCGGACTATCCGGGCATCGGCGGCAAGCTCTACCGCCAGGGCCTGATCAAGATGAATGAGTTCGTCACGCACTGCGGCCGCGACCGCGTGCCGGTGATCTGGTTCCAGGATACCTCCGGCATCGACGTCGGCGACATCGCCGAAAGAGCCGAGCTGCTGGGGCTGGGGCAGTCGCTCATCTACTCGATCGAGAACACCGACGTTCCGATGCTGCTCGTGGTACTGAGGAAGGGCAGCGCGGCGGCGCACTACATCATGGGCGGGCCGACCGCGAACCGGCACAACACCTTCACGCTCGGCACTGCGGCGACCGAGATCTACGTCATGCACGGCGAGACCGCGGCGGTGGCGAGCTATGCGCGTCGCGCGGTGAAGGACCAGGACACCGGCAAGCCGCTCGAGCCGCTCGCCGCGACGATGAACGAGATGGCGCAGAAGTATTACGACACCTCGCGCCCGAAGTACTGCGCGCAGCACGGCTTCGTGGACGAAGTCGTCGACCTGAAGGCGCTGCGCGGCTACCTCAAGGCCTTCGCGGGCGCGGCCTACCAGAACCCGAGATCGATCTGCGCGCGGCACCAGATGCTGCTGCCGCGCATCATCCGCGGCTGAATGCCGCCGGCGGGTCAGTCCTTCAGGGCGATCCGCTGCAGGCTGCGCAGGTCGGCGAGCACGACTTCGCTGTCGAGCAGGGTGCCCAGGTAGCGGTAGCGGACGGTTCCCTGCGCATCCGCCAGGAAGGTGAGCGGCGGATGGTCGACCAGTCCACGACCGAGCCGCCTGATCCTGAGACCGAAGGCGTCCCACACGGCCTGGAGGTCGGCGTCGCGCCCGGTAAGAAATGCGGTCGTCGCTGGATCCGCGCCGCGCCGCTCGGCGTAGCGCTTCAGGATCTCCGGCGTGTCGATCTCGGGGTCCACGGTCACGAAAACCGCCGCGATGTCGCGCAGGCCTTGCGCCCGGGCGCGCGCCTGCACCGCGCTCACCGAATCAAAAATGAGCGGACAGACGTGGTGGCAGGACGTGTAGATGAACGCGACCAGCACGGCCTTGCCGCGCAGTTCCGCGAATGCAAAGCGACGTCCTTCCTGGTCGACGAGCTGCGTTTCCGGGGTGGTGGCCGTGAGCACCGTCCTTGCCATCGGCGCGCCGTGCTGCGCCCACGCGAAACCTGGCGGAAGGGACCCGCCAAGCAGGGTGAGCGCGCATGCCGCCGCAAGGGCCCGCCAGGCGCTCATGGCGCGCGCCGCCCGAGATCGCGCAGATAGAAAACGAGTGCCTGGAGTTCGGCTGCGTTGAGTGCCGGGCTGAACGCCGGCATCGGCCCGACGCCGTTGCCGATGACCTGCAACAGGATTCGATCCTCCTTTTGACGCAGCGCCGGCGTCAGGTCGCTGACGCCGCCTGCAAGGAACCGGCCGGTAGGCCCGTCACCGCGTGCCTGCAGGCCATGACAACTGACGCAGCGCTCGGCGTAGATGCGCTGTCCGACACGCACTGGATCGGCGCTGTTGGGCTCGAACGAATAGACCGCGTAGGCGATTGCGAACGCGCCGACCTGCTGCGCCACGTCCTCGGCGACGAAATAGGAGACCGGCACGGCGGCCGCCTCGCCCGGCTTGAGAACCAGGGTGAAGGTCGGACCGCAGCCGAGGTGGATGATCGCGCCCGCGGCGTGCTGCGGCCGGATTTCCTTCACGACCATCGCGACCATTTCCTGCGCCGAGCGGTTGTGGACCCGAACCAGGGTCTCGAAGATCGTGCCGCGCGCGACGCTGACCGAGCGTGTGCGCGGCTCAACCGCCCAATCGGTCTTGACCTCGCCCTCGAAGCGCACCGTGACCGGGGAGGCCGCGGCGGCGGGCGGCGTGCCCGCCAGCGCGAGCGCGGCGCCGAATGTCGCGGCCCACTGCCGGCAGGTCAGTCGTGCGCCACGCTCAGGCGCCGGATCACTTCCAGACGCTGTCGATCCCACAGAGGATGGAGGTCGGCGCGATGTTCGCGCTCTTGTGGCAGTCGTTGCAGACCGAAACGGCCTTGCCGACCCGCGTCCGCTTGGCGAGGTCGTAGAGCTCGATCTGCCCGTCCATGATCTTCGTCTCCTTGGCCTGCGGCACGGCGATCCCGACCCGCTGGGTGAGCAGTGCGTAGCGATTGCCCGGCAGCGGCTGGATGTCATGGTTTTCCACCCCTGGCGGGTTGGCGCTCTCGCCGAGCAGCTTCATGGCCTGTGGATCCACGACCCACTGGCGGTCGCGTCCGGAGATCAGCAGCTGCTTGCCGTCGGAGGTGTAATAGCCGCGGAAGAAGGCGCTCGCCTTCGGATCGCTGCGCAGCGTCATGTCGCGCAACACCTTGATCTCGCCCGCGACGAGCGCTGCCGTGTCGAGGATGTAGACGTGCTGGCGCGTTTCCGATCCCCGCGGGAAGGTGCCCGCCTTGTCGCTGAGACTCACCCACAAGGCGAACTCCTTGCCGTTCGGCGCACTCACGCCGTGCGCCCAGAGGTAATTCTTCGGGATCTTGGGATGATCGAGAGACACGCGCCGCTCGAGCTTCATGGTCGCCTTGTCGACGACGTCGATCGAGCCCTGGTATCCCATGACGACCGGCAGGTACTTGTCCTGGGTCTGCCCGGAGCCGCAGTACATCGGCGGCATCGTCAGCTTCGCGTCCTTCGGCAGCTTGACGTCGGACAGGAGCTTGTCCGAGAGCAGGTCGACTTTGCCGGCGCGCACGCCGTCGCCGTCGGGGACGTACGCCGACCAGTACATCACCTTCTTCGCATGATCGATGCGCACGTCGTGCAGGGGATAGGCCTTCTTGGCGATCGCCGGATCGTTGTTGAGCACGATGCGGTCTAGATCGACGATGGTGATCGGGTCCGCCCGGCCCGGGTCGATCTTGACGTGGACTTTGGCGATATGGCCGCCCATGCCCGCGACGTAAAGGGTTCCCTCGTACGTCTGCGCCGACGCAGTCGCCGTCGCTGCCGCGAGGCAGACGCCCAGCACGATGCCGCGTCCTGCGCTGAAATCACTGCACGATCGCGATCTGTTGCTCGTATCCATAGGCCGCCTCCCGATTTGCATGACGTCGTTACCAAACCACCCAAAGGTGACGAAGTATTGCGTTTGCGACACGCGGCGAAAATGATGCAGCTGCATCATTTTTGGGTCGGCGTGGATGAGAACGGTTCGCAGCCGGTTGAAATGGCCAAATCACCCATCGCCGTCAACTTTCGCTCTTGAACTCGGCCCCTGCGCGTTCAAGAATGCCGCAGGCGCATGCAGTTTCGGAGCGGCAGTCCGCAAGCCCGGAGGAGACGGCGGACAATGGATCAGATCGAACAGATTCTGCAGCAGATGCAGGACGGCGCATTCGCGGTGGATTCCCGGCGGCAAGTCGTGTTCTGGAATCGGACCTGCGAGCGCATGCTGGGCGTGTCCGCGCGCGCGGCGCTGGGGCAGCCCTGCTTCCAGCTGATCCGCGCGCACGAAGCCTCAGGCCGGCGCTATTGCGGCAAGCGCTGCACGCTGGCCAGCCTGGCGCGGGGCGGCGCGGCACCGAGGGCGATGCCACTGTGGTTTTCCGCAGGCGACGGCATCCCGCTGCAGTTGTCGGTCAGCGTGTTTCTGCTGCCTTCGCAACAGCGGGGTCTGTGGCACGTCATGCATGTCCTGAAGCGGGGGCCGCACGCGAATGGCACGCTGCCGGCCGGGCCGGGGGCGGCGGCGCGAAGCGACGGGACATCCGACTGTGCGGGGGAGCGCAGGGACACGCCGCGTGACGATGGGTCGCTGGCGCTGACGCCGCGCGAGTCCGAAGTCCTGGGATTGCTTGCGCAGGGGCATTGCCCTACGGAGATCGCGCGCAGGCTCTACCTGAGCCCGGTCACCGTGCGCAATCATGTCCAGCACCTGACTGCCAAGCTCGGGCTGCACAGCCAGCTCGAAGCGGTGGCCTACGCCTACCGCAATGATCTGGTGGCACGCGATCCGCGGCCGGGATCGGCGCCGCAGCCTGCAGCGGCGCGGGCATCATGAGCAAGAAGTTCGCGGTCCTCGTGCGCGAGCGCCAGGCGGAGGCGCTGCGCATGGCGCTCGGGCTGGTGCTGCTGGACGACGCGGTCGACGTCTATGTGCTCGACCGCAAGCTCGCGGATGACGCCGAAATCGGACTGCACCTCGCGACGCTGCGGGAGTTCGAATTCCGGATCTATACCAACGACCCCGCGAACGACGGCATGGAATGCCTGCCGACCGACGAAATCGCGCGGCGACTGCCCGGGTACGACCACACGCTGGCCTATTGATCGCGCCATAAGTTTTGCTGTGCCGCCAAATGATGCATGTGCATCATTTCCTTCCGTGGTGGCAAAAGTAATACTTTTGCACCATTTGGGAGGGAAGCGGTGGCGCAGCTCGGAATCCTGGTCAACACCGCGAAGCACCTGCAGCACGTCTCCGGGCTGACGCGCGCGGCGCTCGCCGCAGGCGGGCGGGTGGCCATCTTCATCATGGACGAGGGCACGCGCCTGCTGGCCGATCGCGATCTGGCGTCGCTGGCCGAGCTCGAGGGCGTGACCGTCAGCGTGTGCGAGCACAGCGCGCAAGGCTTTGGCGTCACCCCGCTGGGCGTGTCTGCCAGGATCCGTTTCGGCAGCCAGCTCAACAATGCCTCGATGGTCGGCGCGGCGGATCGCGTGGTCGTGCTTTGAGAACGTCCGCGGCGGCGCCATGAGCGAATCGCACGCCCCGGGAAAGCCCCGGACGCACGTGCTGTGCCTGTTGCGCGACGGACCGACCGCCGATGCGCTGCGCTGGTCAGAGGCGCTCGCGCACAGCCACGAGGTGGAGCTGGTCGACCTGACCCAGCCGGGGATTGCCTACGCCGAACTGCTGCAGCGGATCTTCGCCTCCGATCGGGTGATTTCGTGGTGAGGCGCGAAGCGCATGCGCCGGCGCCCTGGACGCTGCTGGCATCGCTGCTCACGGTCGGGACGATGCTCACGCTTTTCGTTGCGCGCCCACTGGATGACAACCGGCTGACGAGCTGGCAGTGGGTGTTCGCACCCGCGGATGGCGGGCGCCTGGCACTGTGGCTGGTGCTCGCCGTGCTGCTCGCGCATCTGGCAGGGGCATTGCCGTGGCGGCGTTTGCGGCTCGTGCCGTTGCTCGCAGCTGGCGCGTTCGGCGTCACGACGCTACTCTGGCCGACGCCGGAAGTCATCCTGGACGCAGCGCGCCATTTCGGCCAGGCGAAGGGCATCGGTATGCACGGCGCGGCCTCGCTGCTGCAGTCCTGGGGCGCGGCAATCCCGGCATGGACCGACCTGCCGCTGATCCCCGTGCTGTACGGATCACTCTTCGTTGTGCTGGGCGAAGAGCGGCTTTACCTCCAGGCTTTCAACAGTGGTCTCTTTGCCGGCACCGTGCTGTTGACGTGGCAGATCGGCCGCACGCTGTGGCAGGAGGAGCTCGGCCTGACCGCGGCGGCCTTGCTGCTGGGCATGCCCTTCCTGCTCGTGCAGGTGCCCTTGACGCTGGCCGACGTGCCGACGATGTTCTTCCTCACGCTGGCAACGTTTGCGACGCTCATCGCGCTGCGCCGTGGCGGCTGGCTCCGCGTTGCGCTGGCGGCTGCGGCGATCGCGCTGGCCGTGTTCTCGAAATACTCGGCCTGGTTGATGTTGACCGTGCTGCCGGTGCTCGCGCTGGCGGAGGCCCGCGGCCGCGCGCCGGAAGTGGGCCGGCGCGCCGCGGCGATCGCGGGCGGCGCGCTCCTGCTGGTGGTGCCCGTCCTGCTGTCGATGAGCGAGCTCGTCGGCGCGCAGCTCGCATTGCTGCACGAGTTCCAGGCGCCCGCCCTGGGGCGTTGGAGCGAGAGCAGCGTGTCGACGTTCCTGTTCCAGAGCCATCCGTTCATCGCATTCGCCGCCGTCGCCTCGCTCTGGCTCGCATGGCGCGCGCGGGACGGGCGCTTCGCAGTCGTCGCGTGGTTGCCGCTCCTGATGCTGATCCTCGGGGTGCGGCGCGCGCGCTATCTGGTGCCGGTGATGCCGATGCTCGCGCTGATGGCGGCGTACGGCCTGCAGGCGATCCGCCGCGCGGCGCTGCGCGGGCACATCGTGCGATGCGTGGTCGCTTCGTCGCTGGTGATCGTGTTCTGCGGCTTCCTGCCGTTCCTGCAGCGCAACAGCGCCGCGAATCTGCAGACCGCGGGCGCCTACCTCGATTCGCTGGACGACGAAGCCGTCGAGGTGGTCGCGCTGCCGCAGCGGGGCGCGCGCGTGAACCCCGCGATCGTCGTACCGCTGCTCGATCTGCACACGGCCAAACGCCTCGTCGCCGATGCGGCGCGGCTGCCTTCACCGCCGGAGGTCGCGCGCCTGCCGTTGCGCTTTACCTGGGAGTACCGCCATCCACCGTTCTACGGGGAGGCAGGCCAAACCGCGAAGGCGCTGCCGGTCGCGGTCGTCGCGGGCGAGCGCGCCGCAGACCTGCCGCCGTCGCTCGCACAGCGCCTGGCGCGGCACCGCCTGACCCGGGAGTTCGCGGTGTCGGAGCAGGTGTTCGGCTATCAGACGCTGGTGAGCGTGTATCTGCCGGAGTCGAGTCATGGGCGCTGAGCCGCAGGCGGCCGTCGCCGATCCGTTCGAGCGCCGCAGCCGCCTCTGGGCCTATGCCATCGTCGGCTTCCTCAGCCTGCTGACGGTCGTCGGCAGCTTCATCAGCGACTACGCCATCTACCTCGCGGCGTACCTCTGGTTCGGCTTCGTCTACGGCACCTGCCTGCAGTACGGCCGGTTCTGCTTTTCGTCGGCGTTCCGCGACCTGTTCGCGGTCGGCGTGCCGCGCATGGCCGTGGGCCTGATGATCGCGATGGTGCTGTTCGGTGTCGTGTCTGCGTTCGTCACCGCCAGCGGCAACAGCACGTTTCATGCGGCGCCCTACGGCTGGCACTCGGTCGTCGCCGGGCTGATCTTCGGCGTCGGCATGGTGCTCACCGGCGGCTGCGCCTCGGGCTCGCTCTACAAGACGGGCGAGGGCAACGTCACCGCGATGCTGGTGGTGCTGGCGATCAGCCTTTCGCAGGCGATCTTCGTCGATCTCGGCGGCTGGCTGAATGCCCTGGTGCCGGAGACTTGGCGCGAGGCCGCGGTCAACAGGGGTCTGCCTCCGGAGATTGCAGTCGGCGACGGCTGGATCGACCAATACCTCGCCGGTTACGTCTGGAACCAGCCCATCGCAACCTACGGCGAGTTGCTGGATTTCGGCAATCCCTACGCGGCGGCGTTGGTCGGCAACGTGCTGATCGGGATCGTGCTGCCTGCGGCGATCGCGCTGGCTGCGATCTACTTCGTCTGGTACCGCAAGTCCGACCTGCGCAAGCGCCGCGCGGCCGGTGGCGTCGCGCCGGGGTTTGCAGCTGAGCTGGCCGGCTACTGGCGCATGATCGCCGCGTCCAGGCGCACCGCGATCGCCGGCCTCGTGCTGGGCGTCGCCGCCGGCCTGCACATGTACGTCATGAAAGGGCTGCAGCTCAAGTTCGGCGTCAGCAATTTCGCCGATCTCATGACCGCCGTGGGCTTCAGCTCCGGCATCTCGATCAAGGGCACGGTGTTCGACCCCGGCTACTGGTACCTGACGACGCAGGAAGCGCAGCTCGTCGGCTGGATCCTCGACAAGCTCGGCTGGAACATCACCGACAACATCTTCTTCGGGCTCGAGAACGGCATACCCAATCCGCTTCTCAATCCCGCGCTCTGGATGACGGCGGCGCTGATTCTCGGCGCTGCGGTGATGGCGCTGCTGCACGGCGAGTTCAAGTGGAAGGGCACGACGCTCGAGCTCGCGACGTGGGCGCTCATCGGCGGCACGCTGATGGGCATCGGCTCGCGCCTCGGCCTGGGTTGCAGCGTGGGCGGTTTCTTCTCGCGCGTATCGCAGGGCGATGTCTCGGGGTGGATTTTCGGTGCCGGCATGTTTGCCGGCGCCTACCTGGGGGTGAAGTTCTTCAACTGGTGGACCGAGCGCAAGATGGCCCGGGAGATGGCGGCATTTGGGCCGTGAGCGGCAAGAAAGGACAGGTGAGGGGACGATGAAATTCGAGAAACAGGGCGATGGCCTGTACCGGCTCGATGTGACGGGCTACGTGTGCCCGCATCCGCAGCTCTACACGAAGAAGGCACTCGAGAAGATCGGTCAGGGCGAGATTCTCGAGCTCGTGTTCGACAACCCGTCATCCGGGGAGTCGATCGCGGCGATGTGCGACAGCGCCGGCAACGAGCTGGTGTCGCAGGACCTGCAGGGCGGCAAGTACACCTGGAAGATCCGCAAGGCGGCGGGCTGACGGACGGTGCCTTGAACCGCGACAGCCTCTGGATCGTGGTTGCCGTAGCCGCGGTGTGGGTGAGTTTTCTGCTGGGTTACGCAGTCTCGGTGCACACGGATGCGACGCCCGCGGCAGGCCCCAAGGCCGCCGCGGGCGGCTACGGCAAGCTGCCGCTGAAAGGGGCGGCGAAAGCGCAAGCGCAGGAAGCGAAGAAAGGACCGAACTGAGCGCAAGTCTGATCGAAAACCTACGAGGAGGGTCTGGTCATGAATGCAACCGCGAAGCATCGCATCGGCGTGGCAGGGTTGGTGGCAGCGGCATTGGTGGCATGGGCGCCCGGAGCGCTCGCGAAGTGGGTCAATCCGCAGCTGCTGCTCACTCCGGAACAGCTGCAGAAGAACGCAGAGAAATCCGATTGGGTGGTGGTGGACTGCCGCGACCTGGAGGCTTACCTCAAGGGCCACATTCCGGGGTCGATCAGCCTCGGGAAACCCTGCGGCAAGGCGCTGCGCGACACGACGGCGCGTCTGCTCGAGGCGAAGCGCTACGAGGAAATCCTGAGCCGGGTTGGCATCGGCAACGCGAACCACGTCGTCTTCTACCACGGCGACATGAAGGACCTGACCGACGCCACGGTCGCTTTCTGGGTGATGGAATATCTCGGCCACGACAACGCCCACGTGCTCAATGGTGGTCTGGATGCCTGGCGCAAGGCGGGCCTGCGCCTGAACGACAAGCCGGAGAAGCGCGAGGCGGCGACGTTCAAGGCGAAGGTGGTCGCAAGCCGTCTCGCCACGACCGACGAGGTGCTGAAGATCGCACGGGGGCAGGCGCGGGGCGTGCAGCTCATCGACTCCAGGACAGCGCCCGAATACAGGGGAGAGGACATCCGTTCGGTGCGCGGCGGCCATGTGCCCAACACGATGGCCAACATCTCGCATCTGGACACGCTGCCCAAGGTGAAGGACCCGAAGGCGGAGAAGATGGTCGCAACCGCCTACCTCGATCCGGACATCGCGGCGAAAGCGTTCGAGAAACTGGACAAGGGCACGCGCGCCGTCGCCTACTGCCAGACCGGGACGCGTTCCACGCTGACCTATCTGCAGTTCCGGCTCATGGGCTTCAAGGATCCCGCGAACTGGGATGATTCCTGGCGCGTCTACGGGGCAAGACTCGACCACCCGGTCGCCGACGAGCAGTGGTTCGACTTCGCCAAGGTCAACTCGCAGCTCAAGGCGCTCGACACGAAAGTCAAGGCGCTCGAGACCGCTGCAGCGAAACCGGCCGCCAAATGAGTGCCGCGGCCGAGCCTGCGGCGATCGACCCCAGGCACAAGCGCTGGGCGCTGGGCATCGTCGCCGCGCTGATCCTGATCAGCGTGGGCACCTACGCCTATCACGAGTACTACCTGTACCTGTCGGTCTACCTGTGGTTCGGCTTCATCTACGGGATGTGCCTGCAGTACGGCCGCTTCTGCTTTTCGTCGGCGTTCCGCGACCTGTTCGCCGTCGGCGTGCCGCGCATGGCGGTCGGCATCATGATCGCCATTGCGCTGTTCGGGCTGGTGGGCGCGTTCGTCAGCGCAACCGGCCTGAGCACGTTCCACGCCGCTCCCAGCAGCGTGCACGCGGTGATCGCAGGCTTCATCTTCGGTGTCGGGATGTGCTTCTCGGGAGGCTGCGCCTCGGGATCGATGTACAAGACCGGGGAGGGCAACATGAACGCCCTCCTGGTCGTGCTCTCGATCAGCGTCACGCAGGCGATTTTCGTGGACGTGGGCGGCTGGATGAACGCGCTGGTGCCGGAATCCTGGACCCAGTCCGCGCTGGGCAAGGGGCTGCCCGCATCGATCACGGTGACCGACGGCTGGGTGGATCAGTACCTCGCCGGCTACGTCTGGGACCAGCCGGTGATGAGTTTTGCAACCCTGTTCGGCTGGACCGACAAATCGGTGCTGGGCGCTTTCGTCGGCAATCTGCTCGTCGGCGTGGTGCTGCCCGGGGCGGCGCTGCTGGCGGTGGTTTACGCCTTCTGGTCGCGGCGCGGCTTCATGCGCAAGCGCGTGGCGGCGGGCAGTGCGCGCCCGCGCTGGCGCGACGAGCTGGCGGGCTATTGGGCGATGATCGTAGGCTCGAAGCGCACGGCGATCGCCGGGCTCGCGCTCGGCATCGCTGCCGGCCTGCACATGTATGCGACGCAGGGACTGCGCGTCAAGTTCGGCGTGCGCAATGCCGGGCCGCTGCTCGAGCGCATGGGGTCCGATTTCGGGCTGTCGGTGAACGGCACCGTGTTCGACCCCGGATACTGGTACGTGACCACGCAGGAAGCGCAGTGGGTCGGCTGGGTGATGCACAAGCTGGGCTGGAACCAGCTGGACAACATCTATTTCGGCTTCAACAACGGCATACCCAACCCGCTGATCAATCCCGCCGACTGGATGTCGATCGCGCTGTTTTTCGGCGCCGCGGTGATGGCGCTGCTGCATCGCGAGTTCAAATTCAAGACACCCACCCTCGAGACCGCCACCTGGGCGATCATCGGCGGCGCGCTCATGGGCATCGGGTCGCGGCTGGGCCTGGGATGCAACGTCGGCGCGTTCTTCGTGCGCGTGTCGCAAGGCGATCCGTCGGGCTGGCTGTTCGGCGCCGGAATGGTCGGCGGCGCCTATCTGGGGGTGAAATTCTTCAACTGGTGGACCGAGCGCCGCATGGCGCAGCAGTTCGCCTGAGCCCGGCCTGAGCAAGGGAGACACGATGCACAACAGCCTCTGGAGCATCTTCGCCGTTCTGGGCGCCGTGATGGGGTTCCTCATGGGCTACGCGACCGCACCGATGATCGAATCGGGCCTGATCAGCGGGCGGGGCGGCAAGGCCGCGACCCAGGTCGAAACCCGCAAGGCGATCGAGCAGTACTACAAGGATCTCTACAAGGAGGAATGAGTTGACGACCCAGGCTGAGGTGCGCGCGGCGGGCGAAGCGGCCCGTGCCACCGGGTGGACCGTCGTCGTGCTGGTCGCGACGCTCTGCGGCTTCGTCGCGGGATACGCCATTTCGCTTCGCACGGGGATCGAGCCGGGCTACTTCGAGGCGCCCGAGGCGGGCGGCTACGGGGTCGCGCCGAGCGGTCCCAAGATGAGCGAGGAGCTGAAGAAATATTACGAGGGGCTGGTGAAGTAGACCGGGGAGCCGAGCGATGCGAAAGGTCCTTGTTGCGCTGGATGCTGCCAGGGGTGCGGCCGGATGCATCGATGCCTGCGTGCGGCTGTTCGCCGCCGCGCCGCCGAAGTGCGTGATCCTGCTGCACGTGCAGCAGCTCGGCGGCGGCCCCACCTTGATGCACGACCGGATGAGCGATACCGAGATCGAGACGCTCAGGGAGGAACTGGGCCGCACCGAGGCGTTCCAGCAGCTCGAGGCGAAGTCGCTCGCGCTGCTGGAAACGCACCGCAGGAAGCTGGCGCGGCGAGGCATTCGCGGCACGCGGCTGGTCGTCCGGACCGGCCACGTCGCCGAGGAGATCCTCAAGACGGCGAAGAACGAGGGCGCCGAACTGATCATCCTCGGCAACACGCGCGGCGCGATCGCCAAACTGGTCATGGGCGACGTCGTCAAGGCGGTCACGGGCAAGGCCAGAGTGCCGGTCCTGCTGGTACGGTAGCGGGTTCCGCCCGATGCACGGCGAAGTCGTAATTCTCGGCGGCGGGCTCGCCGGGCTGGCGGCGGGCCATGCCCTGGCCGGCGCCGGACGCGAAGTTGCGGTATTCGAGCGCGACGTCGAGGTGGGCGGGCTCGCCCGCACCGTCGAGCATCGCGGACAGCGCTTCGACCTCGGCGGCCACCGCTTGCTGACCGACAGCGCGCGCGTCTGCGACCTCGTGCGCGAGGTCGTGCGCGAGCCGTTGCTGCAGGTGCCGCGCTCGAGCAAGATCCTGCTGCGCGGACGCTACGTGGATTACCCGCTGCGGCCGCTCAACGCGCTGTCCGGTTTCGGGCCTCGGGCGAGCCTGCGCGCGCTGGGCGGTTATCTCGCTGCGCAGCTGGCGCATCGTGCCAGGCCAGGACCGCTGCAGAGCCTCGAGGACTGGGTCGTACGGCACCATGGCCGCCCGATGTTCGAGATGTTCTTCAGGCCTTACAGCGAGAAGGTCTGGGGCCTCGGTTGCGGGCAGATCAGCGCCGATTGGGTCGCGCAGCGCATCCAGGGACTGACGCTGGGCACGGCGATCCGGCACGCGCTGTTCGGTGCAGCGGGCGCCGGGCCGCGAACGCTCACCAGCGAGTTTCTCTATCCCGCGCGCGGTATCGGCAGCATCGCCGATGGTCTGCGGGCGGCGATCGCCGCGCAGCGCGGCCGCGTGCACACGCAAAGTCGCGTCACGCGCATCGTGCATCATGCCGGCCGCATCAGGCAGGTCGTAGTGCGTCAGGGCGGGCGCAGCGCGTCCTGCCAGGCGAACGAATTCATCTCGAGCCTGCCTTTGCCGGCGCTGGCGCGCCTGCTTTCGCCGGCACCGCCGCCCGCCGTACTCGCGGCGGCCACGCGGCTGCGCTATCGCGACCTCTTGCTGGTCGCGGTGCGGCTCGCGCGCGAACGCGCCACGGACCAGACCTGGATCTACGTTCCCGGGCAGGAAACCGCCTTCGGCCGGCTGCACGAGCCGAAGAACTGGAGCCCGCAGATGGGGACCCGCGGCGAGACGCTGCTCGTGGCGGAGCACTTCTGCTCGCGCACCGACGCGCTCTGGCGAACCGATGACGGCACGCTGGTCGAGCGCTGCAGCGACGAACTCGCCGCCCTCGGCCTGATCGCGCGCCGCGAGGCACTCGATGGCGTCGTCGTGCGCGTGCCGTACGCGTATCCCGCATTCGAGATCGGCTACCGGCAGGCGAGCGCGGCGGTGACCGGTTACCTCGCGCGTTTTGCCAACCTGCACGTGATCGGCCGTACCGGCGCCTTCAGGTACTACAACATGGATCACGCCATCGAGTCGGGTCTGCAGGCGGCCGACGCCATCCTCGCCCGCGCGGCGGCACCCGGCGTCGCGCTGCCGCGGACCGGCACCGACGCATGAGATGCGCGCTCATCATTCCGGCGTGGTCGCCGGAGGAGATCTTCCCGGCGCGGACCGCGCTCTCGCAGGTCAATTACTGGCAGCCGCTGGGGACGCTTTACGTGGCCGCCTGCCTGCTTGAAGCCGGTCATACGGTGAAACTGTTCAACGGCGCCCTGCTCGCGCACCGCGAAATTCTGCGGCAAGTCGGAGAATTCAGGCCGGAAGCGGCCGGCATCTACGCCACGGCTTTCGGCTGGCCCGGCGCCTTGCAGACCGCCGCCGACCTGAGACGCGCGCATCCCGGGCTGTTCCTGTGCGCCGGCGGCCCGTACCCGATCGCCATGCAGGAGCGCTGCCTGCAGGACGGCGGTGAAGCGCTCGACGCGGTGGTCACCGGCGAGGCCGAGCACACGCTGGCCGAGGTCGTCGAACGTCTCGCGTGCGGTCGCACCCTCGACGGCGTGCTGGGCGTTGCTTTCCGGCAGGGCGGACGCATCGTCAAGAACCCGCCGCGGCCATTGATCGAAGATCTGGATGCGCTGCCGTTTCCCGCGCGCCAGTTGCTGGAAGGCGCCGCGCGCTATCTGCCACCGCCCGCCACCTACCGGCGTGCGCCGGTGGCGACCCTGATCACGTCACGCGGCTGCGATCGCCGCTGCCTGTACTGCTTTCAGATCGACCGCGAGCGCAAGGCCGGCCGCCGCGGCGTGCGCCTGCGCAGCGTCGCGAACGTGCTGGCGGAAATCGAGCTTTGCCTGGCGCAGGGCTATCGCGAAATCAAGTTTCTGGACGATTCCTTCGCCGCGGACTACGAGCGCGCGCTGCAGATCTGCCGCGCAATCCGGTCGCGGGGCCTCGACTTCACCTGGTTCGCGTCGGCCTGCGCAAACCAGCTCGACGAGCGTCTGCTGACGGCCATGCGCGAGGCCGGCTGCTGGGCGATCCTCATCGGTGCCGAAAGCGGCGTGCAGAAGAACCTCAACACGTTGCGCAAGGCCTGCACGCTGCAGCAGATTCGCGACGCCGTGCGCGCGGCCAGGAAGGCGGGCCTGCAAGTGAGCACGCCGTTCGTCTTCGGCATTCCCGGCGAGACCTTTGCCGAGGGCCTGCAGACCATCGAATTCGCGATCGCGCTCGACCCCGATCTGGCGAACTTCCACTGCCTGACGCCGTTTCCGGGGACCGACCTGCATGAGCGCGGCGCCCGCTACGGGCAGCTCTCGCCCGACCTCAGGGACTATACGTACCAGGGCGCGGCCTTTACGCCGCATACGCTGACGCGCGCGCAGATCCAGCGCCTGCGCCAGACCGCGTTTCGGCGCTTCTACTCCCGGCCCGCGTTTCTGTGGCGCCGCCTGCGGGCCATCCGCAGCCTGCACGACCTCAGGGCTGCGTCGCGCGGCCTGAAGAGCCTGTTCTGGCTGTGGGCGGCCGAGGGCCTGTTCGTGCGATCCGCAGGTACTCGCCCGCCAGCGCCGGATACTGCCGCGGATTGAAGAGGATGTTGGTGATGAAGTTGCACTCGTGCGTGCAGTGGCAGGCGCCGGAGGCGATGGCGCGTTGCGCCTCGGCGGCGGCCGGCGCGCGCAGCAGCCGCCGCAAGTCGTAGCCGTAATCGCGCACGTTGCCGAGGCTGCCGGTCAGCATCTCGCACGCAAAGACCTCGCCGGTCTCGCCCAGCACGAGGTTGAGGCGGCCGGCGTAGCAGGGCAGGAGCCGCCGCTGGGCGTTCCAGGTCTGGTGGATCAGGCGGCGCTGCAGCACGTCCTGGGCCGCCTTCAGGCGGGCGCCACGGAAGCGATAGCGCGGCGCATCGCGCTCGCGCAGGCGCCGCGCCAGCCGCGCCGCGGCGCGCTCGTACTTGCCGATGTCCAACTGCAGGTAATCCCGTTGGCGCAGATTGCCGCGGACCAGCGAGATCGTGTGACTGCAGGGTGTCGGCAGCGCGGCGACGAAATCCATGATTTCGTCCATCTGGTCCTGGTTACGCGCGCTGAACACGGTGTTGATGCCGAGTTCGAAGTTCGCGTGACGCTCGAGCAGCGGCGCGAGCAGGCGGTAGCTCTGCATCGCCCGCTCGAAGCTTCCCGGCGTGGCGCGCAACGTGTCGTGCGCGGCACCGACGCCGTCGAGCGAGAGTTTGACCGCGACGACCGAACGCGGACATTCGGCCGCGATCCGCTCGACGCGCTCGCGGATCAGATCGGGCAGCATGCCGTTGGTCGAAAAGAGCATCACGGCCGGGCGGTTGTGGCGGTAGGCGAGCCGGGCGATGTCGGCGAGGTCCGGGCGCAGGAAAGCCTCGCCGCCCGAGAACGCGAGCCACAGCAGATTGCCGAGCGGACGCGCCAGCCGCTCGATCTCGTCCAGATCGAGTTCGGCGCCGGACCCGGGCGCGGGCGCCGCGCTCTGCAGGTAGAAGCAGAACGGGCAGTGCGCGTTGCAGCGCCGCGTGACGAAGAAGGTGAGCTGCAGCGGCCTGCGCTTCCAGGCGATCGCTTCGAGGTGGCGCAGCGGCGAGTGCATCATGCCGCTGTCGCCTTGTTGCGCGGCTGCGTGCCGTACAGCCACGCGCCCGACAGAGCGCCCGCGCCCACCGCAACGGGGTAAACGAGCACGTAGTAGAACGCAGACACGGCAGCGAAACCGAACCCGTGCGTGCGCCGGAACGCCTCGAGCAGGCCGCGATTGGCCCAGGCGTTCGCCGCCTGCAGCACGGCCACGGCCACGATCGAGGCCGGCGCAGCGACCGCCAGTCCCGCGGCGAGCAGCGCCGCGCTCGCATACCAGGCGCCGACAGCGAACTTGAGCGGGCGCGAGGCGGTGCCCGAATCGGCCAGCAGATCACCGGCGCCCAGCGAGTAGCAAGTCCAGTAGCGCGCCTTGCGGTACGCGTTGCGCAGCGATCGCGCGAGCGAGTAGCCGAAGACGTGTCGTGCCTGGATGGCGGGGTTCATCACCAGCCGGCAGCCGCCGTGCCGCAGGCGGTGGCTGAATTCGACGTCTTCCAGAATCGGCAGTCCGTCCTCGGCAAATCCGCCGTGGCGCCGCAGGGTCGCCGAGGCGATGGCGAGCGCGTGCGTGGCGAGGTAGTCGGCGTGCGGCGCGTGCCGGGTTTCGAAATGGTTGACGAAGACGGACTGGAAACGATCGAAGAACGACGCCTCGGGCGCCACCTGCGTATAGGTGCCGCCGACCGCGAGGTCCGGTGCGCCGCCGAGCGTCGCCACGGCCCGGGTCACGGCGTCTGGCTGAAGCAGGCAGTCGGCATCGGTGAAGAACAGCACCTCGCCACGGCTTTCGCGCGCGCCGGCATTGCGGGCCGCGGCCGCGCCGCGGCGCCGTGGCAGCGCGATCACGCGGCACGGCAGTCGCCGGATCCGCTCGAGGGAGTCGTCCACCGATCCGTCGTCGACGACGATCACTTCGAGCCTCGCGTGCCGCGAGGCGAGCGCCGCCGCCACGCAGCGCTCGATGGTTGCGGCGCCGTTGTGGTTGGGGATCACCAGCGAGACGAGGGGATCCATGGCTCCCGGATTGCGACCGACCACGGGAAATGGTGCGTTTGCATCATTTCCATCACTGTGTCGCTATAGTTAACTATAGCGCATTGCCGTCGAGGTGGTCACCCGGATCGCATGGAACTCCAGTACCGGCATCGACACAGGAGTTTTTTCACCCGCGCTGAAGTGGCGCAGCTGTTCGAGGTTGCACCCAACACCGTGAACCGGTGGGTGCTCGGCGGCAAGCTGCCGAGCGTGCTGACGCCCGGCGGGCGCCGGCGATATCCGGTCGAGGCGGTCCTGCGGCTGCTCGACCAACTGACACAGGGTGCGCGCGTGCCGGCGCGCCGCAAACGCAGCGCGCGCTGAGCTAGAGCGGACGGCTGAACTCGCCGTGCGCGCAGCCCTGCAGCAGCCGCACGAGGTCGGCCGCCTTCATCTGCACCAGGTGCTCGTGATCGCCGGCCTCGAAGTAGAGCTCCGGCTGCTGCATCAGGCTGTCATCCCAGAGCGTTTCGACACCGTAGGCCGGGCCGAGCGGCGGGATGGCGCCGGCGTTGCAGTCCGCGAACAGTCCGGCGGCGTCTTCTTCGCTCGCGAGGTGGACCGAACGGCCGGCTTGCCGCGAGAGCTTGGCGAGATCCACGTGGCGACTGGCAGGCACGACGGCCATGATGAAATGGCTGTGCTCGAGATCGTCTTCGAGCATCACGGCCTTGGCCAGGCTGGTGGGGCGTATATGGGCGACGTTGGCGGTGCGCAGGCTCGACACGGTGGGTTGGTGCGTTACCACGTCGAAAGGCGCCTGATGCTGCGTCAGGTACATCTGGACGGTATGAGCGATCGACATGAGCGCGTCTCCTCGGGAAATGCTCAGTACGATCGACGATTCTCCGCCGTCGATGCGGCCACCTGTTGCGCAAAATCAATGCGCGCTCAGAAAATTCGCGTAGCGGCGGCCCTCAGATCAGCCCCATGCCCTTGAGCACCGACAGCATCACGGCGGCCGCCACCACCGAGCCGATCTGGCCGCCGGTGTTGGCGCCGGCGGCGTGCATCAGCAGGTGGTTCTTCTTGTTGTAGCGCAGCCC
>SCUF01000093.1 GCA_004298325.1 Betaproteobacteria bacterium
CTGCTCGCCATCGCGCTCGCCGCGCCCTGGCTCGGCACCGTGGACCCGTCGCTGTTCGACGCCGGCAGCCGCGACCTGCTGCCCGGCAAGGCGGGCGAAATCACGACGCTGGAAGGCGAGGCCGTCCGGCACACCTTCGTCATGGGCTCGGACTCCTACGGGCGCGACATCTACAGCCGCGTCATCTACGGCACGCGCGTTTCGCTCGCGGTCGGCGTGTGCGCCGCGCTCGTCGCGCTCGCCTTCGGTATCGTGCTCGGTCTGTCCTCGGGCTACCTGCGCTGGCTGGACGGGGTGCTGATGCGCATCATGGACGGCCTGATGGCGATCCCTGCGATCCTGATCGCGATCGCGCTGGTGGCGGCCTGGCGCGGCAGCCTCGTCACCGTGATCATCGCCATCGCGGTGCCGGAGATCCCGCGCGTCACGCGCCTGGTGCGCTCGCTGGTGCTGACGATCCGCGAGGAGCCCTACGTCGAGGCGGCGATCGCGCTCGGCACGCCGACCTGGAAGATCATGCTCGCGCACATCCTGCCGAACACCGTGGCGCCGCTCGTGGTGCAGGGCACCTTCATCTGCGCCTCCGCCATCCTGGTCGAGGCGATCCTGTCGTTCCTCGGCGTGGGGCTTCCGCCCGACATCCCGACCTGGGGCAACATCATGGCCGAGGGGCGCGCGCAGTTCGTCCAGTTCCCGCATAACATCTTCTTTCCCGGGATCTTCCTCGCCGTCACCGTGCTCGCGGTCAACATCCTCGGCGACGGCCTGCGCGACACCCTCGACCCGAAGATGGCGAAGCGCGTCTGACGGGGGTCAGAGTAACTTTTTCCGATAAATTTCAATGAGTAATCACGTCACCGAAAAAGTTACTCTGACCCCCGTGTTGGAAGTGCGCGACCTCACCATCGCGCTGCCGCCGGGCGCCGAGCGCGCCGCGGCCGTATCGCGGGTCTCTTTCAGCGTCGATCGCGGCGAGATCGTCTGCCTGGTGGGCGAATCGGGCTCGGGCAAGTCGGTGATCGCGCAGGGCATCATGGGACTGCTGCCGCGCGCGCTCCGCGTCGCGGGCGGCGCCGCCCTGCTGCAGGGCGAGGACACGACGCGCGTGCCCCCCGAGCGCCTGCGCCAGCTGCGCGCCGCCCGCATGTCGATGATCTTCCAGGAGCCGATGACTGCGCTCAACCCGGTGATGCGCTGCGGCCGGCAGCTCGACGAAGTGCTGGTGCACCACACGGCGCTGTCCGAGTCCGGGCGCCGCGCGAAGATCCTCGCCATCCTGCGCGAAGTCATGCTGCCCGACCCGGAACGCATCGTCGCCGCGTATCCGCACCAGCTCTCCGGCGGCCAGCGCCAGCGCATCATGATCGCGATGGCGCTGGTGCTCGAGCCGGCGCTGCTCATCGCCGACGAGCCGACCACGGCGCTCGACGTCACGACGCAGGCGCAGATCCTGAAGCTGATCGCCGAGCTGCAGGCGCGCCACGGCACCGGCGTGCTGTTCATCACGCACGACTTCGGCGTCGTGGCGGAGATCGCGCA
>SCUF01000094.1 GCA_004298325.1 Betaproteobacteria bacterium
GCCCATCTCGCCCTCGATCTCGGCCTTGGGCGTGAGCGCCGCCACCGAGTCGATGACGATCACGTCCACCGCCCCGGAGCGCACCAGCATGTCGGCGATCTCGAGCGCCTGCTCGCCGGTATCGGGCTGCGAGATCAGCAGGTCCTCGGTCTTGACGCCGAGCTTGCCGGCGTAGCTGACGTCGAGCGCGTTTTCGGCGTCGATGAAGGCGGCGGTGCCGCCCAGCTTCTGCACCTCGGCGATCACCTGCAGCGTGAGCGTGGTCTTGCCCGAGGACTCCGGACCGTAGATTTCGACCACCCGGCCGCGCGGCAGCCCGCCGACGCCGAGGGCGAGGTCGAGCCCCAGCGATCCGGTGGAGACGACCTGAACGTCCTTCACGGCCTCGGCGTCCATGCGCATGATGGAGCCCTTGCCGTACTGTTTTTCGATCTGCGAGAGCGCCGCGGCGAGCGCCTTCGAGCGGTTTTCGTCCATGCTGTACCTCTTGTTCTGGTTGTCGGCATCTGCGGCAGGCAGGGCCTGGGCCGGCACCGGATACTGTATATACGTCCATGCATTGTAGCGGTTGACGCTTGCCTGTCAACGGCGGCGGTGTACCATCGGCGCTGTCTGCGGAATTTCTCTTTTTTCACAACAGTTTGGGAGCTGAACGATGGCAAAGGTCGCATTCCTGGGTCTGGGCGTGATGGGCTATCCGATGGCCGGCCACCTGCTGAAAAAGGGCGGCCACGAGGTGACCGTGTACAACCGCAGCGGCGCCAAGGCGGCGCAGTGGGTCAAGGAATACGGCGGGAAATCGGCGCCGACACCGCGCGAGGCGGCAGCCGGGTGCGAGTTCGTCATGATGTGCGTCGGCAACGACGACGACGTGCGTTCGGTGGTGTTCGGAGATCAAGGCGCGTTGGCCGGGATAAGAAAAGGGGCTGTGCTGGTCGACCACACGACCGCCTCGGCGATCGTGGCACGCGAGGTCCATGCCAAGGCGAAGGCCATGGGCATCGGCTTCGTCGACGCGCCGGTTTCCGGCGGCCAGGCGGGCGCGGTGAACGGGCAGCTTGGGATCATGTGCGGTGGCGACCAGTCGGATTTCGACCGCGCCAAACCTGTGCTCGACATTTACGCCAAGAGCTGCGTGCTGATCGGCTCACCGGGCGCGGGGCAGCTCACCAAGATGGTGAACCAGATCGTGATCGCGGGGCTGCTGCAGGGCCTCGCCGAAGGCTTGAACTTCGGCAAGCGCGCCGGCCTCGATCTCGAGAAGGTGATCGCGGTGATTTCCAAGGGCGCGGCGCAGTCCTGGCAGATGGAAAACCGCTGGAAGCAGATGACCGAGGTGAAGTTCGATGGTTTCGGTTTTGCGGTGGACTGGATGAGGAAGGACCTCGGCATCTGCCTCGAAGAGGCGAAGAAGAACGGATCGCGGCTGCCGGTGACGGCGCTCGTCGACCAGTTCTACGCGCAGGTACAGGCGCGCGGCGGGAATCGCTGGGATACCTCGAGCCTGATGAATCTGCTGGCGAAGGACTGATCGGCCGCAGCTTGGCGTCGTGCCCGGACGACGCGCGCGGCCGACTCCCGCTTCGCGGTCGATCGCTAAGCGATTGATTCTGCGCTGATCGGTTTCGTGGCACGCCTATCGCTTGGCACAGCTCTGCCGTTTCGGCGAAAAGGAGACCACATATGGCAGAAGCGAAACTCGCATCGATTCAGCGGCACCATACGTTGCAGCAGCTGGCGTGGGACGAGATCAACGAGCCTGGCGCGTATGTCGAAGTCGCTACGGGCACGCTCTACCGCGTGCCGAAGGAAGGGTTGCTCGTTGGCGCATCGCCGCTGATCCGCAAGCAGAGCACCGTTGAGTCGCCCTTCATCCAGGTGAGCAAGAATCCGTTCGTCCTCGAGCTCGAGGCGCGGATGATTTGCGCTGAGCACAACATTCAACCCAACTTCTGAGCCTCCGGGCCGCGGCCGGGAAGCACATTCGCCCGGCCGTACCGGCCCGTCGCGCGATCGCCGCGTCGCACGCGAACGACAGCGCAATCACGGCGCTGCGCGATCACGCACGCGCTGCAATCGCCACGTTGCGAATGGCCCCAGCAGCCCGCCCAGCCCGAGCGTCGTCCACGCAATGCCCCACGCCAACGCATTGGCGCTGGACCTGCCGCCGCCGGCGAGATCGAGCGCCCATCCGAACACCACCGGGCTGACCACTCCCGCGGCGAATCCGATCACCGAGCGCACCGCGTAGGCGACGCCGAGATAATGTGGCGGCACGCTCTCGGCGAGCACCGTGGAATGCGTCGCCGAATCCGCGATCCCGGCAAAGTTGTACAGGCACGCGAGCGCGACCAGCAGCGCCACCGGCAGCGCGATCAGCCAGCCGATC
>SCUF01000095.1 GCA_004298325.1 Betaproteobacteria bacterium
GCAGCGAAACGCCGTCGCGGTGCGCCCGCTTCGCGATCTCGGCGGCGCGATCGTAACCGATGTGCGGCGCGAGCGCCGTCACCAGCATCAGCGAGCGCTCGAGCAGCTCGCCGATGCGCGCTTCGTTCGGCGCAATGCCGCGCGCGCAATGCTCCTCGAACCCGGCCATGCCTTCGGCGAGCAGCTCCGCGCTGCGCAGAAAATTGTCGATCAGCAGCGGCTTGTAGACGTTCAGTTCGAAGTTCCCCGAAGCGCCGCCGACGTTCAGCGCGACGTCGTTGCCGAACACCTGCACGCAGATCATGGTGAGCGCTTCGGCCTGGGTCGGATTGACCTTGCCGGGCATGATCGAGCTGCCGGGCTCGTTTTCCGGGATGGCGATCTCGCCGAGGCCGGCGCGCGGCCCGGAGGCGAGCCAGCGCACGTCGTTCGCGATCTTGAACAGCGCGGCGGCCAGCGTCTTCAGCGCGCCGTGCGCGAACACCAGTGCCTCGTGTCCGGCGAGCGCGGCAAAGCGGTTGCGCGCCGTGGCGAACGGCAATCCCGTGGCCTGCGCCAGCAGTGCCGCCACGCGCGGGCCGAACTCCGGATGCGCGTTCAGCCCGGTGCCGACCGCGGTGCCTCCGATCGCCAGCGCGCAAAGGCCCGGCAGCGCCGCTTCGATCGCCTGCCGCGATTGCTCGAGCTGCGCCACGTAGCCCGAGAACTCCTGGCCAAGCGTCAGCGGGGTCGCGTCCTGCAAATGCGTGCGTCCGATCTTGACGATGCCGTCAAAGGCCTCGCGCTTGGCGGCCAGCGTCTGCTCGAGGCGCTGCAGGGCCGGCAACAGGCGCAGGCGCAGCGCCTGCGCGGCGGCCACGTGCATCGCAGTGGGGAAGACGTCGTTCGAAGACTGGCTGAGGTTGACCTCATCGTTGGCGTGCACCAGGCGCTGCGCACCGCGCGCCCCGCCCAGCAGTTCCGAGGCGCGGTTGGCGAGCACTTCGTTGACGTTCATGTTGCTCTGGGTGCCCGAACCGGTCTGCCAGACCGACAGCGGAAACTCGCCGTCGTGCCGCCCCTCCAGCACCTCGCCGGCGGCCCGCTCGATCGCCTCGGCCTTGGGCTCTGCCAGCAGCCCGAGGTCGGCATTGGCGCGCGCCGCCGCCTTCTTGACCAGCGCCAGCGCGTGGATCACCGCCAGCGGCATGCGCTCGCCGGCGCGGAAGAAGCGCCGGCTGCGCTCGGTCTGCGCGCCCCACAGCGAGCCCGCCGGGACCTCGATCGGCCCGAAGGAATCGCGTTCGGTGCGGGTATCGCTCATGCGGCGAGTCTAGCGCGTCGCGCTGCCACCGCGCGCACCGGGCGCGCGTCTCAGGCGAGATCGAACAGCAGCACTTCCGCCGCGGTGCCGCGTTCGATGACGATTTCGGGAGCGGTGGTCTTCAGCGCGTCGCCGGCACTCAGGGCCTCGCCGTTGGCGCGGACCGAGCCGCTCGCGACGTGCAGGTAGGCGCGACGGCCCGATCCCAGCGCGTGCCGCACGCGCTCGGCGCCGTCGACGAGTGCCGCGTAGACGCGCGCATCCTGGTGGATCGTGACCGAGCCTTCGGCGCCGTCGGGCGACGCGATGAGGCGCAGGCGCCCGCGCTTTTCGGCGGCGGTGTAATGCTTTTGCTCGTAGGACGGCTCGATGCCGCGCACCGCGGGCTCGATCCAGATCTGCAGGAAGTGGGTTTCGCCCCGCGGGTCGTGATTGAACTCGCTGTGCGTGACGCCACGGCCGGCGCTCATGCGCTGCACGTCGCCCGGCGCGATGGCCGAGCCGTTGCCCATCGAATCGCGGTGCGCGAGCGCGCCCGCCAGCACGTAGCTGATGATCTCCATGTCGCGGTGCCCGTGCGTGCCGAATCCGGTGCCGGGCGCGATGCGGTCCTCGTTGATCACGCGCAGCGCGCCCCAGCCCATGTGCGCCGGGTCGTGGTAATCGGCGAAGGAAAAGCTGTGAAACGACTTCAGCCAGCCGTGGTCGGCGTAGCCGCGCTCGCCCGCGCGCCGCACCGCGTTCATGACTTCGCCTGCGCCGCGATTTCCTCGTGCACCTTGGCCATGTCGAGCGTCTTGGTCTGCGTCAGCACCTGCTCGAGCGCGTTCGCCGGCAGCGCGCCGGCCTGCTGAAACAGCACCACCTGCTCGCGGAACACCATCAGCGTCGGAATCGAGCGGATCTGGAACGCGCCGGCCAGTTCCTGCTGGTCGTCCGTGTTCACCTTCGCGAACACCACGTCGGGGTGCGCCTCGGAGGCCAGTTCGAAGATCGGCGCGAAGCCGCGGCAGGGGCCGCACCAGGGTGCCCAGAAATCCACGATCACGATCGGGTTTTCGGAGATCGTATTGTCGAAATTGTCGTGGGTCAGCTCGATCGTGGCCATGTGCCATTCCTTGAGCGTCAAAATGGCGAGTGTATATTGGGCTGGCAGGTTTCGTTTCAAGCACGCATGACCTACATCGGCCGTTTCGCACCTTCGCCCACCGGCCCGCTGCACTTCGGCTCCCTGGTTGCTGCGCTCGCCAGCTGGCTGGATGCGCGCGCCGCCGGAGGACGGTGGCTGCTGCGCATGGAGGATCTCGATCGCGCGCGCGCACACACCGGGGCGGCGCGCGAGATCCTGCGCCAGCTCGAGCGCCTGGGACTCGGCTGGGACGGCCCGGTCAGCTATCAGAGCGCGCGCACCGCGTCATACGAACACTCGCTCGAGCAGCTGCAGCGCGCCGGCGTCGTCTATGCCTGCGGCTGCACGCGCCAGGAGATCGCGGACTCGACGCTCGCCATCGACGGCTCGCGCATCTATCCCGGAACCTGCCGCAACGGGATCGCGCCGGGCAGGCGCGCGCGCACCCTGCGCCTGCGCACTACGGCAGCGCCGATCCGCTTCCACGACCGGCTGCAGGGCGAGCTCACGCAGTCGGTGGCGCGCGAGGTGGGCGATTTCGTCCTGCGGCGCGCCGACGGCGCGCCGGCCTACCAGCTCGCGGTGGTGGTGGACGATGCCGACCAGGGCGTCACCGACGTGGTGCGCGGCGCCGACCTGCTCGACTCGACGCCGCGCCAGATCCTGCTGCAGCAGCTGCTCGGGCTACCGACGCCGCGCTACCTGCATGTGCCGGTGGCGCTGGACGCCGCGGGCGAGAAGCTCTCCAAGCAAAGCGGCGCCGTCAGCGCCGACGCGCCCGATCTCGAGCGGGCGCTCGCGTTTCTGGGCCATGCGCCCCCGGGGCCGATGCCGGCGCGCGAGCTGCTCGACTGGGCGCGCCGGCACTGGGACCCTGCGCGCATCCCGCGCCAGCGGGCGATTCGCGCCTAGCCCGGTCGGGGCGCGCGCCGCGGAATCACCACGGTGCCCAGCGCACCGAGAATCAGCAGCATCGCGCCATACTCGTACCAGCTCGGGCGCTCGCCGAGAAACAGCATGCCGGAGACCACGCCCACGACCGGGATCACGAGCATGCTGAGGGAGAACACGGTCACGGACACCGAGGTCGCGATCTTGATCCAGGCCCAGTGCGCCCAGGCGAACGCGACCAGCACGCTGAAGGCGATGCCGAGCCAGGCCTTGGCGCTGATTGGCGGATGCGAAGCCAGGTCGGTCGCCAGCGTCACCGCGAAAATCGGCAGGCCGCCGACGAGCATGATCCAGGCGGTGTAGACGCTCGCCGGCACCGACAGCGGAAACCGCTTCTGCAGCACCGTGCCGACTGCCCAGCTGCCGGCGGCGCCGAGCACCAGCAGCGCGCCGACCGGCGCCGACTTCAGGTTGGCCATCTCCTCGAAGAGCAGCAGCGCGAGCCCTCCCATGCCGAGCGCCAGGCCGAAGAGCTTGCGCGCCGTCATGCGCTCGCCGAGAAGCCAGACCGACAGCGGCACCGCCAATACCGGCATGGTGTAGGCGATGATCGCCGCGCGCCCCGAGGGAATCATCGCGACGCCGTAGGCCACCAGGATGTTCCAGCTGGTGATATTGACCAGTGACAGCAGCGCGAGGCGTGGCCAATCGGCGCGCGGCACCGCAAGCCGCAGGCCGCCGGCGCGCAGCACCAGGAACAGGGCTGCGGCACCGCCGCCGAGACACAGCGAGCGGAACGCCCAGGGCGAAACTTCCGCCAGCGCGACTTTCATCGCGGTCCAGTTGAAACCCCAGGCCAACGTCAGGCCGGCAAGCACCCACCAGAGCCGGCGCGGCAGATGTTCCTGTTCGCCGCCGCTCATGCCGCGGCGAGGCTTTGGCGCAGCGCCGCGGCATGCGCCTCCGGATAGACCATGCCGAATTTCTCGCCGAGCAGCAGCTGCAGGTAGGCCACGTCCGAATTGTGCAGGTGCGGATGCAGGTAGAAGCGCGGCAGCAGACGCACGGTGAGCCAGTGCCGGCCGGAACGCTCCTGCTCGGCGTCGGAAAAGAACGTCAGGTTGAAACTCCACATCCCGAGGCGCGCATAGGCCGCGCACAGGCGCGACAGCGTACGCGCCAGGACTTCGATCTCGGAATCGCTGCATTCGCCCAGCGTGCTGCGGCCAGCGATGCGGGCTTCGGCGTCGCCGAGCATGCCGACCGGACAGAACGGCACCGACCAGGTGACGGCGCCCTCCTCCAGCACCAGACGCTCGCTGCGCCCGCGCTCGGCCGCGCCAAGCGCCTGTGCATAGGGCACGCCGTGGCGCTCGAGGAAGCGCGCCTCCGCCTCGAGCTCGCGGCGCAGTGCGTTGCCCGGTGCGTCGGTGACGATGACCTGCAGGTGCGGATGCACCTGCGATGCGCCGGCCGGCGGCATGTAATTCCAGGTCACGATACCCCAGCTGCGCGCCGCGGCGAGCGTGGGCGCGGTGCGCTGGATGAATTCGCGCGCCAGCTTGAACGCGTCGCCGATGATCGCCGCCGGCAGCGCATCCATCGGCAGAAAATGCGCCCGCGACAGGGAGACGATGGCCGAGACGTCATCGTACGGAAAGAGGTTCGGAAAGAGCAGCGCCTCGCCGCGCCGCAGCCGTCCGCCCGGGACCAGCGCCTCGGGAAAGCGCGGCGTCACCGCCTCGATGCGCTGCGGGCAGAACGGGCACGATGATCGCGTGCCGGCCACCAGCGCGTCCAGATCGGGACGCTCTCGCGCGGGAAACGCGAAGTGGCAGATGCGCGCGGTCTCGCCGGTGAGCGGATCCGTGCGCACTTCGCTTTCGATCTCGACCAGGTCGAAGGCCTTGCGCGGATCGTGCAGGCGCGCGACTTTCTTCGTCACGCGAAACTCGATCGGCGCGGCGCCTGCCGTCGGGCGCGAGGACGGCGCCGCGAAGCGCGCGTGCTGCTCGATCGCCTCCAGCAGCGCCGCGACGCCTGCGCCGGTGGTCGCCACGCTGCGCAGCACGGCTGGCCGCCAGGCCGCCGCGCCGTCGCGCGGCTTGCGCAACCCGAGCATGGCGAGCAGTTCCCGCTCGGTGCGATCGGCCTGCGGCAGGTCGGCCTTGTTGACGACGAAGATGTCGGCGATCTCGAGCACGCCGGCCTTGATCGCCTGCACTTCGTCGCCC
>SCUF01000096.1 GCA_004298325.1 Betaproteobacteria bacterium
GTGCGTCGCCCTGCAGAGGCGGAATGCGGCATGGGGTGCAAGGAAATAGCCGATCAGCATCACCGCGACGAGCGCCATCCAGAGGCCTTCGCTGTAGAGATTGGCCGCGTACGCGAGCGCGAGCGCCGAGACGAGGAGGCCCGCATACGCCGCATAGGCAAACGGCATCAGCCGCGGAAGGTTTCTCATTCGCGCCAGGGCGAACATGAACGCGTAGACGGCGCCCAGCAATATCACGCTGGCGGCCGAAAAGAAGAGCAGAAAGAAATTGCCCAGCTGTGCAGGTTCCACCATGCTCTCCGCTGGACCGGGACGGTCCCGGATCGCGGGTAGCGCAATTATTTACGCTGGGACGCGGCTGCCGTCTTGATCCGGATTAAAGACTGGGCGGATTGGGCCGGTCAAGATGCGAAACAGATTGCACCGCGCCTCGCGGATCGCCCTTGCGGGCCCTGCACACACACCCCACTCCCACTCGATCATCAACAGCACTGGTAACCATTGACACACATAGAACGACTTTCTGCGATCAGCATTCTTGCCATCAGACTTACCGTCAATTGCGTAGGACACCTCTAGAAGGCTTTCAGCATCCATGGGCATTATTTGAAAACATGCAACGGGCCAACTCGACTACCCTCTCACGTTCTATCGGGACCTATCAGTACGGATGCCGGAAGCGCTTTTTCCATTGATGCAAGGATTCAGGATCTGTCGAACACTATCGCTGGGGATGCTTTCCATTTCGCCGCTCCCGCGTCCTTACCCTTTTTCCTACATTGACCTTGGCATTGGAACCGACCGACCGCGTCGTGACCCCCTCGGCCATAACGTTTGAGGTTGCCTTTATCGCTCCAGTTGCTGCCCCGCGTCTCGTGCGGGCGCGCGTCATCTCCTCGGCGACTGCATTCAGGGCGTTACGCGCCTCGTCAATTAGTGTGTAAACCGTTTCATTCAGATCTATCCTCTTGACGGAAGCTTTCGATGAACGGCGGCGCGACGCCTCGCCCTTGGTCAGTTTCCCTACGCTTTCAACCCAGACATTGATTGCAGCCACAAGCTCTCGTTCATCGTCGCTCTGGAATTGCGACGTTTTTTTCGCCAACGAGATGGCTCGGCTGATCTGCTTGATCGAAGCAGCGTGCTGCAGAAGAAGGCAAATCATCAGACGGCGAAAAGTTTCGTAAACGTACTGAATCCCATCGTTCCGTACGAGCCACGGCTGATTACCTGAATCGAGCGTGCGAATGACTTGAATAATCGGCTTCAGTTCAGTAAGCGGATTGACGCGATTCTCGTACGTCGAACGATGGGCCCACAGCCTTATGATTGCTCGAACCGCTTCGTTCTGTCGCTCTCGTCTAAGCTTGTCGGTTGGCGCCGCGTTGACGGCG
This sequence comes from Betaproteobacteria bacterium, assembly GCA_004298325.1. Lineage (GTDB taxonomy): Bacteria > Pseudomonadota > Gammaproteobacteria > Burkholderiales > SG8-39 > 2-02-FULL-66-14. Next base: position 1,395 of record SCUF01000096.1, read on the forward strand.
GTCAGCAGCTCAGCAACGTGATGAGCCATCCATCGCCCGAGCGTGTCCACGCCTGGGTCTAGATTGAGCTGATCAACGATCAATCGCCCAAGCGCCAATGCGTCTGCTGGCGTCTTCAAGCGCGCCGTCAGCGCGGAAGAGGACGATTTTGTCGTGGGTTTTCCTTTTCGAATCCGATTCATACGGGCGGCTTATTTCACTCCGAAGTCTGCGATCAATATGCACTTCGCAAATCAGATCCATTTTTCTTTGCAATAAATAGGATTGAACCAGATCCACTCGAGCCCAGAGCCGCCAGCCATTCGATCTGATTCGTTGGCGATAGTGATCGTCTTCCAACGGCGGCTCATCGCACCACGCTTCGTATATTAGAGCAGCTTCTCCGGTGTGCTTACAGATCCAAATATATTCGTCGCTGGTTTGACGCGTCAGACCAAACATTTTCGTCAGTTCTTTGCCGGGCCTTACGCGAACCCGGCCGATCTCGTAGCGGCAAGGGTCGCGCTCGTCAAAGCGGGTGTCGCCTTCGATATTGGTGATCCAGCCGACGAGTTGATACGGAGGAGCATTCACCTGCAGATCGTCGTCTTCGTCCGGGATACGAAAATCATATGGATTCCTGGCCGTCTGGAGTGCACGGACCAGAGGCAGTGCCGTCGCAGGCGAGACAAGCGCCGTGCTGATGCGGACATGCGCCTCCCGCTTCGGAAATTGCATAGTGTAATTGCCCTCGACGACAATCCAGCCTGGCCGCGCACAATCCAGCGCGCCGATTTCCCTTAGAACCTCATCCCGCCCCGCGTTCAGGAGCCAGCCATTGTCGGTTCGCGGGTCTTCCATCCAAAATCTCGCTTCAAGGGGTGTTGGTCCGCGATGATCGGAAATCCATTCCGGCGGAGAAGTTGGAAGCGATCGACTGAGCCAATAGTCGAAACGGTCATAGTACGTATTGCTCTTGGTGATTGGTCGGGTCGTCAGGAGCTCGCCAATGGTGCAATGCATTGCGTGCCATTCAAGATGGGCCCCGTAACGCTCCATCGTTGGCAATGAGCCGTGACTGTGGCTCCACAAGCCGAAGCGCCGCTCATCATAGCGGCCCTTCCTTGGCTCCTTGTTCCACCAATTTGCTTCGGCATAAGCGCCCCATTTGTCCATAATCCATCGCTCGGCGATGTCCAGTACGGCATCTGGGGGAACAGTTGGGAAGATCCGCAGAATGTCTTCATACCAATATCGCAAGCTATCCAACACGTCGAACTTAAACCGCCGCTTCTCGTCGCGGATCTGGTTGAATGAACCACCCGCGTTTCTCGTGCTGGCGGTATTGCCCTTAGCGGGTACGTTGACACCATCTAGCGCTATCTTCTCAATCTTGGTCAGAGTAATGGCTCCCGCCGTTGCCAGCTCGCGAAGCGTGCGTTTCGCATATTCACGAATTCCCACATGGGGCAACGCTTGGGAAACGGCAAGGTTCAGAATCTTGTCTTTGAAGGGCGCCAGCACGGCCGGCGACTCTGCGCTGACGCGATACATTGCCAGTGCCAACCACATCCTCGCTGCCAGAAAATAAAACGGTGCGGCCGGTTCGCGGAATGCAGGATCGTTCAATCTGTCCAACTGTGCGACGGTGGCACTGACGATGCCTTGACATTGCAGCCTCGCCAGACGGCGGAAACAATGTGCGGCTCGCCAGCGGATGCGCGTGTCAATGTCGCTCATTAGTGCGAAGATCAGGCGTCCGATTGCCTCCTCGCTCTGTAGGGGAACGTCTTGCAGAGGCAGCGTCTGACGGTCCGCAGCCGGAACGCGGATAAGCAACCGATGGCTATACCAGTTCAACAGCCGCCCCAGATCGGCCGGTTCAACGCGTGCACAAATCAAGTCTGCAATACCGAATAGGGCGCGACTTCCCAAAGCTTGGCCGCACGCCGCGACACCATTCAAAATCACGTCCAGCTCGCCTCGCGCATCACGGCCGGTCAGTTGCAGTAGCCACGGGAGATTAGTCTGGCCTTGCTTGATCCATCGGGCGAACCCGTGGAATTGTTCGGAGATCATTTGCGGAAGGCGGTTTCGGCACCAATAGTCGATCGCCGGAGTACCGTTCCAAAGCTTTAGAGCAGCTGAAATGGCTTCCGCTCTATCGTTACTCAAGACCACATCGTCCGAGAGAGAAGCCACTGCATTTAGGAACGGAATTTGATCTTTAATGTCAGCCGACGCCTTCATCATCTTCTCTAGAATGGCGCTGTCGAAATGGAACAATCCAGATTCGTTCGCTGCCTTGAGGACTTTCTCGATTTCTGTAGCCACGCTAAACGGCCCGGTCGGCTCAAAGGCAAACTCCTTTAGGGGTTCGCTTTGGATCTGTTCCGGTTGCGGCAAACGATCGGAGCGGGGCTTGGTGGGCTCCTTGTGCATGTCCTGTGCTTCGTGAAACGCAACCGTCTCCCGGAGGCGGGCAATCCACGGTCCCTGCCGCTGCGCCACGACGGGAATCTGTTCGAGTATTGCTTTGCCAATGCGGACACGCCCCGGCTGAGACGTAAAGAGCAATGTGTCCTTGGCAATTTCTTCAATTACGGCAGGGCCGCTGGCGACCGAGCTGGAGGTCGCGCGGGAGGCAACATCCCTATATAACGCCAGGTCGCTGTCTTCAATGAGCAGGGACAGGGCGGCGGCCTGCGCTGGGTTGATGAGGTTCCGATTCAGTGCGACGGGAACGAGCGCTTCCAGTGTCGTTTCTAGTTTGACCGTGCCGTCGTCGGCCCACCGCGCCACCGCCGCCAATGCGCAAGGGAGATCGATAGCGGCTAGAGCGCTAACACCGGCGCTCCAGTTGAAATCTCTGCTGGACAATCTCTCCGACGCGCCCGACACGAAAGTAAATACGTCGCCCGCAACGCGGCGTTCTTCCTCCCGATTGTCAGTCGTCGCAAATTTGGCGGCGGCAGCGACAAATTCAATTTGATCGACTGCTTCCTGATCGATTTCCCTCGCGATGTTGACGGCACCATTGAACAGGGCTTCCGAATCGGCGCGGCTAACTGGCAAGACCAGCCGCGCGAGGCGGATCGTCGTCTCAAGTCTTTCGGACGCGGCCGCCCGAGCCTCGCGAACTTCCTTTGCAGCGTCAGCAACCAGTTGCACAAGCGTCTTGGCTTCAGCGGTGCGCATCCGCATCTGCTCCCACAAATTGAGACGCCGCAAGACAAGCCAATCGCCATAACGCCCATGCAGTAGAGCGTTGGCTCTTGGCTCCAGATCGGCGGCCTTCAGATCGGGAACAATTAGCAAATCCATAACTGCGCGGGCGGCGATTGCACGCAAATAGATGCTGTCGTGGTCCTGATCGAATTCCCATACCGATGAGGTGATTGCGCCTAGCGGCTGTAGGAGCGATTGCGCAATGGGCTGGCCGCTTTGACTGGCCGACAGGACAGCAACGCGACCCGCATACACGGAAAAGAGCGCTACCATTTTCCTTTCGGCGCGTTGGTCGTCATGATCGTTCTGCCGGGGCTTGGTCTTGGGTTTCCGGCCTCTTGACTCGTTTTCAGGTGGCGGAGGTGGCGGCGCAAGCGATCTCAGGTAATGCCCGAAATTCTCGGCGTCGGACGGCAAGCCAAGCAACTTCGCGCGTAGCAACCAGCAGCGAAACAGCGCGTCCAGCCTGTGGAAGTCAAAGCTATATAACTTTCGTGCTTTCCCCTCTACCACCTTCAGAATTTGTTCAAGGGCGGTCAGGAGGATCGTGTGTTCGACACTCAGCCGGTAGGCCAATTCGCACGCAACGATGAACGTATCCAGGAGTTTCTTCTGCCAGTCGTCTTCGCCATACGAATTTGCAAAAGTCTCGGGCCCAGGGATGAACTGCCGCCGGATTCGCTTCAGGGAACGCTCAACCGCGGCCGCATTGACGGACTCTCCCGCCATCGCGAGGGCGGTCCAGATGAGCAAATCCCAAGGCTGCGACACCCGCTGTTCGTCTACCAACTCGCGCAAGCTGGCTGACTTGCCCGCAGCGATGAGCTGTGGGACAAGAACGTAAGCGACGCGAATCGGGACGATACGTGGAGACCATTTCATCAGATCTCCGAGTGCCGCCTTCGGTCCTGCGAGATAGAGAATCGCTTCGAATCTTGCGGCAATGTCGCGGTCGGCGACGTTCCAACGCCTACGGTCTTGCTGTGGCACATCCTGTCGTTGCCTCAGCCACGCATCGTAAAAATGGAGCTGTTCCCGTGTCGTGATGCGATCGTTGACGCGGCTTGCCCGTGCAGCATCGTGCGCCAAGAACACTCCCTGATCATGTATGCGTTCGCGGTCCAGAAGAATAGTCCGCCGCAATGAAGCGCCACTGAACTCCACCGACAGGTCCATCTCCTGATCAAGCAACTCGGTCAATGTGCTGTCGTCTCTCTCAGCCTCGGCGCTGATGAGGATGGTCTTCAACGCATCTATTACCGAACCCGTATGTCGGCATGCCGCTAGGGCTAGCCAAAGTCGCCGGACTTGAACCTGGCGCCGCAGCACTGGATCACCAATGGCACCAATCTGAGGATCCCGCTCGATGACAGCAAGCAACTGGTTGGCTCGGCCTGCAGCGACAAGCGCATCAGCCACGTGCAGCGAACTATAGGCATCTGTCGTAAAGTTGGCCTGGAAATCGTCGGCAATCCGCGCAATCGTCGTGTTTTTGTCCTTCGAAGCCGTTTCTTTTATGTAAGCTTCAAAATCCTCGTCGGCGATCGACACGCCGCCATCATGGACTCTGAGCCCTGGGTCCAGGTCGGAAGCCCAGTCGTGAACGATGGCGTCCGCGGTGCCAGAGACGCGTGCTACCGCGCTGAGATTCGCTGGCGCTGGTAGGAACGCAAGCGCTGCAAGGAGTTGGTCAAATATCAAGGGTTGGCCGAGTTTCTTGAACGCGAAATCAAATGCCAATTTGAGTACATCAGGTAACGTCTTCCCACCAGGTCGAAGGACGTCCAGCAACTTCGTCTGGTCACCGCCCGATACGGAAATCGCATAAGCCTGAACACGCGGATTGTGGTGCGACAGCTCGTGAAACTGCTCGGCATAGGAGTTCGTCGGATGTGGCATTGCCGTTGTGAGGTGCCGCTGCGTCTCGCGGAGATCAAACAATGGGCATTCGATCTCCGCAAAACCGGATGGCAATTGCAACGAGTCCTTCCGCGCTGTCCGAGAGGAGATGACAAATCGAATGTTTTGCGGCAAATCCGCAAGATTGGCGCTCGCTAGATCAAGAACAAATGAACGCTCTGGAGGATTGGCCGCCGCGGCAGCTGTAATTGAATTGTCGGCTGCGTCCACCATAATTACGAGGAGCGCCTTCGGCTCAAGCTGCCTCAGTGCCTGACCCGCGGTTTTTAGTTTTGCCATAAACAATTTGATATCGGCCGGATGCTTTAGATCGCGCGGCATGAACAGTGGCAACTGCAATGCGAGCGCCACCTCATTGGTCAGCTGAAGGAACGCCTTTTCAGGCAAATGACGTTTGTCGTCAGAATAGATGTAGCGACCCCCGCCAAAGCAATCGAAGTTGACCGACACAGACCTGACCGGAAGTCCGTCCGCAATCTGTCGCATCAGCGTGGTTTTCCCGCAGCCGCCGACCCCGTGAACCAAGACAAAGCGTTGATCGCCCGACAACACGTCAAGGACAGTATCTGCTACGGGCCGCTTGATTGCGTTAGGCGGAATACGGATATCGGGCGCGCATGGAAATAGCCCGTCGCGCGCCGAAACGCCAAACCAAAGGAGGACGTTCTTCTCTGTGACAACCTCGTCAGCACGCTCGGGCAACATGAGCGCGCGGACCCGAGCCTGAAGGTTGAGAGCTTCGGATGAAACGTCATCACCCATATGCGCAGCCACGACGCCGATGATTTTTTCCTGAATCGCAAAACGTGAATCGCCACCGCATTCGCTGAAATCCAAGCAAGCAATAAACTCGGCAAACTCGAAAGCGGCTAGACCAGTGGCTGAACTCAGACTGCTCAGGCTGGCGACGACCGGATCTGGTAGACCTGCCTTTGTGTAATCGCCGCTCCAGCGCGCTTGCAGTGCCGCCCGCAGGTCGTCAGCGACGCCCTGATTACTGACGAAGCGGATTTTTATGTGTGCCGCCGCTTTCATGCGGGTCTTGCCAGCAATGAAGGCGTCTGCGAGCTTTCGCACTGCAGAATTATTGGCGGCCTTTGCCGTGCTGTAGGTCAGCCTGGCGACGGACCAGGTGGTATGAGGATTTGCCGAGGAGTACTTAAGCTGCGCGAATTCAACGCGATCAGCTTTTTCCAGCGAAGGCGCGCCGTAATACAGGGCAACATCTACGCCGTCCCACGTCGGACCGGCATCGCCAGAGGGCGGCTCGGTTCGCACGCCCTCCACGCTTACGGCGCCCAGATCCGTGCCGACGTTCAGCAGCTTAAGAATCTGCAGCAGAGTCCAAAGTTCATGAAACTGATCCCCTGCGTTGGAGCCGCGCGCCCCGCGATAGTCGATAGTGTTCGTGAATACCTCCTCGACCACTTCGGTCGTTCGCCGACTACGTGAGGATCATAGGCCAAACGGAAAATTGCAACAAAAAGCTGTTTGCTGCGAATTGCCGTCTCTTCCCCCCTACTCCCACTCGATCGTCGCCGGCGGCTTCGAGGAGACGTCGTAGACCACGCGGTTGAAGCCGCGCACCTCGTTGATGATGCGATTCGACACCCGCGCCAGCAGCGCGTGCGGCAGCTCCGCCCAGTGCGCGGTCATGAAATCGGCGGTCTGCACCGCGCGCAGCGCCACCACGTGCTCGTAGGTGCGCCCGTCGCCCATCACGCCGACCGAGCGTACCGGGATGAACACCGCGAACGCC
>SCUF01000097.1 GCA_004298325.1 Betaproteobacteria bacterium
GGTGATCTCGCCCACGCTGGCATAGGCCTTGACCGCATCCATGATCGCCGGCATGACATTGCGCTCGGCGCGCGCATCGCTGGCCAGGCGCGCGAGCGCGGCCTTCACTTTGGCGTTGTCGCGCTCCCCGCGAATGCGGTTCAGGCTGTCGATCTGCATCTGCGTGTCGGCCTCGCTGTACGGGTGCATCTGCACCTCGTGCTCCTCTTCCTCATTGACGCGGTAGCAGTTCACCCCCACCTTGTGGAACTTGCCCGACTCGATGTCCTTCTGCATCGCGTAGGCCTGCGCCGACACCTGCGACTGGACCGCGCCGTCTTCGACCAGCTTCACGATGCCGCCCTGGCGGTCGACCTCGGCCATGGTGTCCTCCATCTTCTGTCGCATCTGGTTGGTCAGCGTCTCCACGTAGTATGACCCGGCCAGCGGATCCACGGTATCGGCCAGGCCCATTTCCTCGACCAGCAACTGCATGGTGCGAAGCGAAATCCGCTGCGCGTATTCGCTGGGGATGGTGTAGGCCTCGTCAAAGCAACACAGCGCCATCGTCTGCGCGCCCGAAAGCGCGCTGATCAGCGCGTAATAGGCCCCGCGCACGATGTTCACCTCCGGCTGCTCGAAGGTCAGGCCTCCTCCGCCGCCGCCGGCGATCATGCGCATCCACATCGAGCCCGGTTCCTTCGCCCCGTACTGCTCGCGCATGATCTTCGCCCACAGGCCGCGCGCTGCGCGGAACTTGGCGACCTGCTCGAAGATGCTGCCGAAGATATTGAAGTTGAACGACAGCCGTCCGGCGAACTCGTCGATGCCCAGGCCGCGTTTTAGCGCCTCGTCGGCATAGGCGCGGGCGATGCAAAACGCGTATGCCATTTCCTGCACCGGATTCGCCCCCGACTCGCGGATGTGATAGCCGCACACGGAAACCGGACTGTACTTGGGCGCTTGAGCGGCGCAGAACTCGATGGTGTCGCCAACGAGCCTGATCGAGGGCCGCACCGGGTAGATCCAGGTACCGCGGCCGATGAATTCCTTGAGGATGTCGTTCTGGGCCGTGCCGCGCAGCGCCTTCGCGTCGTAGCCGCGCTTCTCGCCCATGGCGAGAAACATCGCGATCAGCTGCGGTGCCGCCCCGTTGACGGTGAGCGAAACCGTGATCTTGTCCAGGTCGATCCCGTCGAACGCGATCTCGAAATCGCGCAGGCTGTCCACGGCCATCCCCACGCGCCCGACCTCGCCGTAGGCAAGCGGGTCGTCCGAATCCAGGCCGATCTGGGTGGGCAGGTCGAATGCCACGTTCAGCCCGGTCTGCCCGTTGGCGATCAGATACTTGAACCGCTGGTTGGTCTGCACCGGGTTCCCGAAGCCGGTGTACTGGCGCATGGTAAAGGGCCGGTGGCGGTACATGAGCGCATGGATGCCGCGCACGAACGGGTACTCCCCCGGCCTGCCGAGAAAACCGAATCCGCCGTTCTGCTCCACGTCTTCGGCGGTGTACAGCGGCTTGATCTCGATGCCCGACTCGTTCACCACCGGGCGCAGTTCAGCCCTGGGCGCCGATTTCGTCCTGTCGTTCATCGCACGTTCTCCCGGATGAATGCGACGATCGCGTCGAACTTCGATCCGGTGGGGAAAATCCCCCTGAATCCGAGCGAGCGCAGCGCGCCGTGATCCTGCCTGGGCAGATTGCCGCCGATGATCCAAAGCTTGTCCGAGAGCCCCGCCTGCTCCAGCAGCGGCTTGAGCTTCTGGCAGAACGGCAGGTGCGATCCGGCCATCGAAGACAGTGCGATCACGTCCACGTCCTCATCCAGCGCGATGCGGGTCACCGCCTCGGGAGGCTGGCGCAGGCCCGTGTAGATCACCTCGAAGCCCGCCTCCATCAGGGCCCGCACCACCACCTTCGCCCCGACGTCGTGCCCGTCCAGGCCGGGCTTGGCCACCACGATCCTTATCCT
>SCUF01000098.1 GCA_004298325.1 Betaproteobacteria bacterium
TGCTGCGGAACGGCGGACATGACGATCTCCAGGTCGTGGGCGGTCGCGAACGGCTGCGCTCTCGTGAAGCGCGCGGGCTGCGCCACAGCTTAATACGCCGCCTGTGGACGAACAAAGGGGGTTGCCGGCCCTCTTGCGCATTGTAAAATCCATTTTCACATTACGCCAGGTCGTGCGATGCTAGACTCCCGCGCCGTTCGACACTCCCATGAGCGCCACCCTCATCGATGGCAGGGCGCTCGCGTCGGCGCTGCGGATCTCCGTACGGCAGAAGGTGGCGGAGCTCGTTGCGCGCGGCGTGCGCCCTTGCCTCGCCGTCATTCTCGTCGGCAACGATCCGGCGTCGCGCATCTACGTCCGCAACAAGTCGCGGGCAAGCGAGGACACCGGCGCGCTCTCCGAATTGCACGAGTTCCCGGACCACACCGCCGAAGCCGCGTTGCTGGAGCGTATTGCCGCGTTGAACGCCGATCCCCGGGTGCACGGCATTCTGGTGCAGCTGCCGTTGCCGGCGCAGATCCGCACCGGACGTGTGCTCGAAGCCGTCTCGCCCGAGAAGGACGTCGACGGCTTTCACCTGCACAACCTCGGTGCGCTGGTCGCCGGCCGCGCCGGGTTCGTCCCCTGCACGCCGGCCGGCATCATCAAGATGATTACGCATGCGGGCGTGCCGCTCGCCGGACGCCATGCGGTCGTGCTGGGCCGCTCCAACATCGTCGGCAAGCCGATGGCGCTGCTGCTGTTACGCGAGGATGCGACCGTGACGATCTGCCACTCGAAGACGCGCGACCTGGCGCTCATCACGCGCCAGGCCGACATCCTGGTGGCCGCAGTGGGGCGCGCGAAGATGGTCACCGGGGCGATGGTCAAGCCGGGCGCCTGCGTGATCGACGTCGGCATCAATCGCCTGGCCGACGGCTCGCTCGCGGGTGACGTCGACTTCGCCAGCGTCAAGGAGGTCGCCGGACATCTCACACCGGTGCCGGGCGGTGTCGGTCCGATGACCGTCGCCATGCTGCTGGCGAATACCGCGCGCGCCGCCGAGCGCGCGCTTGCCGGAAGGGCGGAGCCGCGATGAACCCGCTGCTGGATTTTTCCGGGCTGCCGCGCTTCGACGCCCTTCGCCCGGAGCACGTGGCGCCCGCGATCGACCAACTGGTTGCCGACGCGCGCGCCGCGATGGAAAGCGCGGCGCGGGCCGAACCGAGCTGGGATGCCTTCGTGAGGCCGCTGGACGACGCCAACGAGCGCCTGGCACGCGCCTGGGGGCAGGTCGCGCACCTGCACGCGGTGCTCGACAGCCTGGAATTGCGCACGGCGTACAACGAGAACCTGCCCAAGGTGACCCGTTACTGGACCGACCTGGGGCAGGACGAGCGCCTGTTCGCGCAGTACCGGGCGCTGCGCGCGGCGCCGGAATTCGCGCGCTACGGGCGTGACCGGCGCCAGGTGGTGGAAAACGCGCTGCGCGATTTCCATCTCGGTGGTGCCGAGCTGCCGCCGCAGACGAAACCCCGCTTCGCCGCGATCCAGCAGCAGCTGGCCCAGTTGTCCGCCCGGTTTTCGGAGAATCTGCTCGACGCGACCAACGCCGGCGCATTGGTGCTGAGCGAGCCCGCGCGCCTGGCGGGACTGCCGCAGGACGCGGTTGCCGCCGCGCGCGAAGCGGCAGCCAAGGACGGGCTGCAAGGGTGGAAATTCACGCTGCACATGCCGTCCTGGCTGCCGGCGATGCAGTACGCGGAGGACCGCGCGCTGCGCGAAACCCTGTATCGCCAGAGCGTGACGCGCGCCTCGGAATTCGGCCGCGCGGAGTGGGACAACACGCCGCTGATCGCGAGCATCGTTCGGCTGCGCGCCGAAAGTGCGGCATTGCTCGGCTACGGCAGCCACGCCGAGGTCTCGCTGGTGCCGAAGATGGCGCGCACGCCCGGTGAGGTGCTCGAATTCCTGCGCGACCTCGCGCGCCGCGCGCGTCCCTTCGCGGAGCGCGACGTTGCCGAAATGCGCGCGTTCGCCCGGGCCGAGCTGGGCGTGGATACGCTGCAGGCCTGGGACGTCGCCTTCGTCTCGGAGAAGCAGCGCCAGCGCCATTTCGAGTTTTCCGACCAGGAGGTCAAGCAGTACTTTCCCGAAACCCAGGTAGTGCCGGGAATGTTCCGCCTAGTCGAGGCGCTGTACGGCGTGCGCATCACCGAGGCCAGTGCGCCGCGCTGGCACGAAGACGTGCGCTTTTTCGAAATCCGCGATCGGGACGGGCAGCTGGCAGGCCGGTTCTATACCGACCTGTACGCGCGCGACACCAAGCGCGGCGGCGCGTGGATGGACGAGGCGATCGCGCGCCGGCGCCGGGCCGACGGAATCCAGTCGCCGGTGGCGCATCTCAACTGCAATTTCACGCGCCCCATCGGGGGCCGGCCGGCGCTGTTCACGCACGACGACGTCATTACCCTGCACCACGAATTCGGCCACGTGCTGCACCTGCTGCTGACGCGCGTCGACGAGCTCGGCGTCTCGGGGCTGTCGGGGGTCGAGTGGGACGCCGTCGAGCTGCCGAGCCAGTTCATGGAGAATTTCTGCTGGGAATGGGAAGCGATCGCGCCGATGACGCGGCATGTCGACACGGGTGCGGTGATTCCGCGCGCGCTGTTCGAGCGCCTGCTCGCGGCCAAGAATTTCCAGGCCGGCATCGGCATGCTGCGGCAGATCGAATTCGCGCTGTTCGACATGCGCCTGCACTGCGCCACCGACGCCGGCGCGGCGGGCGCCGGCGTGCTGGCGCTGCTCGACGAGGTGCGGCGCGAGGTCGCGGTGCTGCTGCCGCCGGATTACAACCGCTTCCCCAACGGCTTTTCCCATATCTTCGCCGGCGGCTATGCCGCGGGCTATTACAGCTACAAGTGGGCTGAAGTGCTCTCGGCGGACGCCTACAGCGCGTTCGAGGAGAACGGCGTCCTCGATGCGCGTACCGGGCAGCGCTTTCGCGACGAGATCCTCGCCGTCGGCGGCAGCCGTCCCGCGGCGGATTCGTTCCGCGCCTTCCGTGGGCGCGAAGCGCGGGTCGATGCCCTGCTGCGGCACAATGGTATGATCGCCGCGTAGGCTGCGTGAGGAGCATACCGATGCGATCCGTGCTGGCTGCCGCGCTTTGCCTTGCGGCCTTCGCCGCAAGTGCCCAGGTTTACCGCTGGACCGATGACAAGGGCCGCGTTCATATCACCGACACGCCGCCGCCGGCCTCGGCCAAGAACGTGCGCAAGAGCGGCGACGCTGCACCTGCGGCGAGCACCCAGCCCGCCGGCCAGGAACCGTTCGCCTTGCAGCAGGCGCGCGCCAGCTATCCGATCAAGCTCTACACCACGCCCGGCTGCGATGCCTGCGCCGAGGCGCGCAAGCTGCTCAATGCGCGCGGCCTGCCGTTCAGCGAGGTCAGCGTCACCGGTGACGAGCAGCTGCAGGAGCTGAAGACAGTCGCCGGCAGCGCCTCGGTGCCGGCGCTGGTCGTCGGCAGCACGGTGCAGCGCGGCTTCGAGCCCGGCCTGTACCACGGCATGCTCGACGCCGCCGGTTATCCGAAGACCGGCATGCTGCCGCCGCGCAATCAGACCGAGCCGCCGCCGCCCGCACCACCGGGCCTGCCCGAGGTGAAACCGGCGCCGGCGGCCGAGCCTGAGCGGCCCGTGGGACCCTACGCGCCCGGGGCGCCGCCGCAAAAGCCCACGAAGAAGTGATTCCCGGAGGTCGCGACATGAGGCTCGCGACCTGGAACGTCAACTCGCTCAAGGTGCGGCTGCCGCAGCTGCTCGACTGGCTGGCGCAGTCGGGTACCGACGTCGCCTGCCTGCAGGAAACCAAGCTCGAGGACGGGAAGTTTCCGCGCGCTGAACTGCAGGCCGCGGGTTACGCGGTGGCGTTTTCCGGACAGAAGACCTATAACGGCGTCGCCATCGTCACGCGCAGCACGCTGGAAGACGTCTCGACCGGCTTCCTGCAGGAACAAAAACGTGTCATCGCTGCGACGGTCGATGGCCTGCGCGTGGTCTGCGTCTATTGCCCGAACGGCCAGGCCGTCGGCTCGGACAAGTACGAATACAAGCTGCAGTGGTTCGCGCAGCTGCGGGCGTGGCTGCAGGAGGAGCTTTCACGCCATGCGCGCCTCGCGGTGCTGGGCGATTTCAACGTCGCCCCCGAAGATCGCGACGTGCACGACCCCAAGGCCTGGGAGGGCCAGGTCCACGTCTCGGAACCGGAGCGTGCCGCCTTCCGCGCCCTGCTCGAGCTCGGACTCGGCGATGCGTTCAGGCTGTTCCCGCAGCCGGAGAAAAGCTTTTCCTGGTGGGACTACCGCAGGATGGCGTTTCGCCGCAACGCCGGCCTGCGCATCGACCAGATCCTGCTGTCCAAGGCGCTTGCGCAGCGCTGCACGGCCTGCAGCATCGACAAGGCGCCGCGCCGGCTCGAGCGTCCCAGCGACCACACGCCGGTGCTCGCCGACATCGTTTAGGGATTCATCCCCTTCTGCACGCCGGGTCGCGCCGCCATGCGCGCGCCCCAGGCCTTGAGATGGTCCATGCCGCCCGCCGCCTCGATCAGCGGCCTGCGCGCCGCATAGTTCGGATACAGCATCAGGTCGGCGAACGAAATCTCGTCCGCCAGGTACTCCCGCCCGGCGAGATGCTGGTCGATGACGCGGAAATAGTTCAGCAGGATCTGCTTGAAGAATTCCACGTTCGCAGCGCTTTTCTCCGGCACCACGAACTCGAGGCGGAAAATCGTGCCGCTGGTGCCCGCAACATCGCTCGCCGCCATCGCGAAGTACTGCGCGGCCAGAGCGCGGCGTCGCGGGTCGGTCGGAATGAAGCGGCCCGCCTTCTCGCAGGCGTACACCACGATGGCGCCGGACTGGGCGAGCGTGAGCGGCTTTCCGTCCGGCCCGTCGCGGTCGACGATCACCGGAATCGCACCCGCCGGATTGAGCTTGAGGAACTCGGGCCGCTTCGCCTCCCCCTTGGTGATGTCCACTTTGTGCACGCGGTTCTCGAGCCCGCACTCGGCCAATGCGAGCGACGCGCGCAGCCCGTTCGCCGTGCCCCACATGTAAAGATCGATCACGCCCGCTCCTTGTCGTCCGTCGTTCGAAGAGCGATGATTATTTCACATGGAACCCGCCGACAGCATCGGCCGCATCGGCTTTCGCAAGTGGTACGAACGGCAGCTGATCGAGGGCCATGCCTGGTTCATCACCTGCTTCCTGTGCATGATCGCGATCGCGGCCGTGCTCGAGGAGCTGTCGTTCCGCGGCCCGCTCGCGCGCCTGCTGGCGTACGGGGCCGTCGTGTTCGCATCGGGTGTGGTCGGGATCTACGCCTTCTTGCGTTACCAGCGTCTCATGACCATGGCCGAGCGGCTCGGCGACCTCGCGACTTGCACGCAATGCGGCACCTACGGCCGCTTCGCCATGGTTTCAGCGCATGCGGCGAGGTGCCGCAAGTGCGCCCACGAGTGGCGCCTAATCGATTGATTCGTAGGCCGGCAGCGTCAGGAACTCGACGTAATCGCCGACCGTGATCCGCTCGAACAGCTTCGCACCCGCTTCGTACCGGCCGGCACCGTACGCGGGGTCGCCAAGATAGGTCTTTACCTTGGGCAGTTCCTCGGCGAGGAGTTGCCGGAACAGGTCGGCGGTCACCTTGCGGCCATCGTCCAGCCGGCCCTTTTCGCTGCGCATCCACTGCCAGATCTGCGAGCGCGAGATCTCCGCCGTGGCCGCGTCCTCCATGAGGTTGAACACCGGCACGCAGCCGTTGCCCGCGAGCCAGGCGCCCAGATACTGGATGCCGACCGAGATGTTGTTGCGCAGCCCCGCCTCGGTGATCGGGCTTTCCGGCCGGAAATCGAGCAGGTCCTTCGCCGTCACGTTGACGTCTGGCCGCTGCCGGCCGTACTGGTTGGCCTGCGGCATGTGCTCGTCGAACACCGCCTTGGCGACCGGCACCAGGCCCGGGTGCGCGACCCACGTGCCGTCGCAGCCGTCGGTGACCTCGCGCAGCTTGTCCTGGCGCACCTTCTCCAGCGCCGCCTCGTTCGCCGCCGGGTCGTTCTTGATCGGGATCTGCGCCGCCATGCCGCCCATCGCCGGCGCGCCGCGCCGGTGGCAGGTCTTCACCAGCAACAACGCATAGGCCCGCATGAACGGCGCCGTCATCGTCACCTGCGAGCGGTCGGCGAGGCAGAAATCCTTGTTCGAGCGGAATTTCTTGATGCAGGAAAAAATGTAGTCCCAGCGGCCGATGTTGAGCCCGGCCGAATGGTCCTTCAGCTCCCACAGGATCTCGTTCATCTCGAACGCCGCGAGCACCGTCTCGATCAGGCAGGTGGCCTTGATCGAGCCGTTCGGCACGCCGAGCTCCCTCTGCGCCGTGGCGAAAATATCGCTCCACAGCCGCGCCTCGAGATGCGACTCCATCTTCGGCAGGTAGAAGTAGGGCCCGGAGCCGCGCGCGAGCAGCTCTTTCGCGTTGTGGAAGAAGTACAGCGCGAAGTCGAAAATCCCGCCGGCTACCGGCTGGCCGTCGATCAGCACGTGCTTTTCGTCCAGGTGCCAGCCGCGCGGCCGCGGAATCAGCACCGCGGTGCGCTCGTTGAGCTGGTAACGCCTGCCGCCCTGCTCGAAGGTGATCGCGCGCCGCACCGCGTCGCGCAGGTTGACCTGCCCGTCGATCATGTTGAACCAGGTCGGGCAATTGGCGTCCTCGAAATCCGCCATGAAGGTGGAAGCACCCGAATTGAGCGCATTGATCACCATCTTGCGGTCAGTCGGGCCGGTGATCTCGACGCGCCGGTCGAGCAGGTCGCGCGGCTGGGGTGCGATGGTCCATTCGGCTTCGCGCAGCGACTGCGTCGCGGGCAGGAAATCGGGCAGGCTGCCGGCATCGAACTGCTTCTGCCGCGCGGCACGCGCCGCCAGCAGTTCGCGCCGGCGCGGCTCGAAGGCGCGGTGCAGCCGGGCGACCAGGGCAAGCGCCTCCGCGGTGAGGATTTGGTCGAAACCGGGCGCCAGGGCGCCGGTGATGCGCATGCCTGCGGGAAGGGTGAGGCCCATCGGAGGATCTCGATTGCGAAACGAAAGCGCAAATGTTAGACGATTTTTCGCGCCCGGCCCCCGGGTCCAGATCAAGGAAAATGATCCCGCCATAGCCCGCTCCACGGCGAGCGCAGCGCACGCGAGGACTAGGCGCCGTCGTCGCCTTCGCCGTCGATGCCGAGCTCCTGGATCTTGCGCGTGATGGTGTTGCGGCCCATGCCGAGCAGCGCCGCGGCCTCGATGCGCCGCCCGCCGGTGTGCGCCAGCGCCTTGCGGATCAGCGCGCGTTCGAATTCCCGCGTCAGCTCATCGAGCATGCCGCTGGCGCCGCGCGCCAGCCGGCGCTCGACTTCCTGCTCCAGCGCCGCGCGCCAGTCGGCGGGCGCAGCTGCGGCCTCGCCGCGGATTTCGAGCGGCAAGTCCGCCAGCCCGATCACCTGTCCGGGCGCCATCACCGTCAGCCAGTGGCACAGGTTTTCGAGCTGGCGCACGTTGCCGGGAAATGCAAAGCGCGCGAGGTGCGCGAGCACTTCGCCGGACAGGCGCTTGGCTTCGGTGCCGAGCTGCGCAGCGCTGCGCGCGAGGAAGTGTCGCGCGAGCAGCGGGATGTCCTCGGCGCGCTCGCGCAGCGGCGGCATGCGCAGGCGGATCACGTTCAGGCGGTGGAACAGGTCCTCGCGGAAGGCGCCTTCGCGCACACGCTGCTCGAGATCCTGATGCGTCGCGGCGATCACGCGCACGTCGGCGCGCAGCGGCTGGTGACCGCCGACGCGGTAGTAGGTGCCGTCGGAGAGCACCCGCAGCAGCCGGGTCTGCAGTTCGGCCGGCATGTCGCCGATTTCGTCGAGAAACAGCGTGCCGCCTTCGGCCTGCTCGAAGCGGCCGCGGCGCAGCTGCTGCGCGCCGGTGAAGGCGCCGCGCTCGTGCCCGAAGAGCTCCGATTCGAGCAGGTCGCGCGGCATGGCCGCGGTGTTGATGGCGACGAACGGCTTGGCGGCGCGCGCACCGTGACGGTGCAGCGCCTGCGCCACCAGCTCCTTGCCGGTGCCCGATTCTCCGGTGATCAGCACGGTCGCGTTCGACTGCGACAGCCTCCCGATGGCGCGGAACACTTCCTGCATCGCCGGCGCCTGTCCCAGGATTTCGGGCGAACCGGCTGTGGGCTCGAGCGCCGCCTGCTCGCGCAGGCTCTCGTCGAGGGCGCGGCGAATCAACGCCACCGCCTGGTCGACGTCGAAGGGCTTGGCGAGGTATTCGTAGGCGCCGCCGTGGAATGCGGCGACCGCCGAATCCAGATCCGAATAGGCGGTCATGATGATCACCGGCACCGCCGGGTGTTGCTGCTTCACCGCGCGCAGCAGTTCGATGCCCGACGCACCGGGCATGCGAATGTCGGACACCAGTACCTGCGGCGCCTCGCCCTTCAGTGCCGCGAGGGCCTCCTGCGCCGAGGCGAACGAACTGAACACGATACCCTCTCGCCCGAGCGCCTTCTCCAGCACCCAGCGGATGGACCGATCGTCGTCGACGACCCAGACTGGCTTCATGTCAGTGGTAGCAGGATCCTGAACACCGTGCGCCCCGGGCGGCTGTCGCATTCGATCACGCCACCGTGGTAGTGGACGTAGGTCTGCGCGAGCGAAAGACCGAGGCCGCTGCCGCCTTCGCGCCCCGAGACCAGCGGATTGAAGATCCGGTCGCGGATCTCCACCGGCACACCTGGTCCGTCGTCGATCACTTGCAATTCTAGTGCCAGCTTGTGCCGCTGCCGCGCGATGGTGATCTGGCGGGCGACGCGCGTGCGCAGGATGATCGTGCCACGCCGCGAGGGCGGCTTCGCTCCTGGTGCCAGCGCCTGTGCGGCATTGCGCGCCACGTTGAGCAGGGCCTGGATGAGCTGCTCGCGGTCGCCCACCAGATCCGGCACGCTGGGGTCGTAATTGCAGGCGATCGTGATGCCCTGCGAAAACTCGGCGATCACCAGGTTGCGCACGCGCTCCAGCACTTCGTGGATGTTGAGCCGTGCCGGCTGCGGCGCGCGGTGCGGCGTGAGCAGCCGGTCCATGAGCGCCTGCAGGCGGTCGGCCTCGCCGATGATCACCTGGGTGTACTCGCGCAGCTCGGGCCGGTCGAGCTCGCGTTCCAGCAGCTGCGCCGAGCCGCGCAGTCCGCCCAGCGGGTTCCTGATTTCGTGCGCCAGGTTGCGGATCAGCTCGCGGCTCGCCGCCTGCTGGTCCATGAGGCGCTCCTCGCGCTCGATGCGCAGCTGCTCGCCGATCGGGCGCAGCTCGACCACGAGGGGGACCCCGGGGTCTTCGGTGCGCGCCGCGACGCAGGCGAGCGGCAGTGCTTCCTCGCCGGGGCGTTCGTAGCTGACGCTCTGGGCGGCGGAATCCCAGCGCGCCTGCAGCGCGTCGCCCAGCGCCCGTTCCAGCTCGGGGCCCTCGGCGAACAACGACGGGAAATGCTGCCCGAGGAGATTGCGCGCGGCGATGGCGAGAAGACTTTCCGCCGCCGGATTGGCGTATTGCACGCGCAGGCGCTCGTCGAGGGCGAGCACTGCGGTGGCGAGTAGCTCAAGCCCGGCGTAGCGGCCGGTCATCGCGCGGCGCCCCGGGTCAGCGATACAGGTTGGCCAGCTCGCGCTTCAGCGCTTCGATGTTCTTGGTGTGGACTTCGACTGCATCCTTGTAGGGCCGCAGCCGCTCCAGCACCCTGGCGTAGTTCTTCTCGTTGCCGCTGCGGATCGCCTCCTGCTCGGCGAGCCGGCGCCGCGCCGTGGCGAGAAGATCCTGTTCCTGCGCCAGCTCGCGCTCCAGCGTCTGGCGCTGCCGTTCGCGTGCCGCGGCGCGGTCGTTGACCGACTCCTTCGGGAAATTGGCCGGCGACTTGGCGGCGGACTTGCCCGGTGCAGGCACCACCGTGACGCGCTGCTGCGAGACGATCCGGCAGTCCTTGCCGACCGTGTCCGACTGCTGGTTGGTCAGCGTGGTGCGGCCCTCCTTGTCCTTGCAGTTCCAGAGCGTCTCGATCTTGTCGGCCGGCGTGCCCTGGGCCAGCGCCTGTCCCCAGGCCATGAGGGCGAACAGGACAAAACGGATGGTCGAGCGCATCGGTCGCTTGGGCAGGGGCACGGTCAAGGTCAAGTCTATAAGAAAAAGGGCGGGTTGCCCCGCCCTGGCCTTAACGCAGATACCCCGTCCTGCGATTACGCGCTGTAATACATGTCGAATTCCACGGGGTGGGTCGTCATGCGGAAGCGCGTCAGCTCCTCTTCCTTGAGCGCGATGTAGGACTCGAGGAAATCATCATCGAATACCCCGCCCTTGGTGAGGAAGGCGTGATCCTGCCGGATCGATTCGAGCGCCTCCTCGAGTGATGCGCAGACGTGCGGCACCTTGGCCGCCTCTTCGGGCGGCAGGTCGTACATGTTCTTGTCGATCGGATCGCCGGGATGGAGCTTGTTCTGCACGCCGTCCAGCCCCGCCATGAGCATCGCCGCGAAAGCGAGATAGGCATTGGCGGTCGGGTCCGGAAAGCGCACTTCGACGCGGCGCGCCTTCGGGCTCGAGACGTAGGGAATGCGGCAGGCGGCCGAGCGGTTGCGCGCCGAATAGGCGAGGTTGATCGGCGCCTCGAACCCCGGCACCAGGCGCTTGTAGGAATTGGTGCCCGGATTGGTGATCGCGTTCAGCGCTTTGGCGTGCTTGATGATGCCGCCGATGTAGTGCAGCGCGAATTCCGACAGCCCGGCGTAGCCGTTGCCGGCGAACAGGTTCTGGCCGCCCTTCCAGACCGACTGGTGCACGTGCATGCCCGAACCGTTGTCGCCGACCACCGGCTTGGGCATGAAGGTCGCGGTCTTGCCATACGAATGCGCGACGTTCCAGACCGTGTACTTGAGGATCTGCATCCAGTCGGCGCGCTGCACCAGCGGCGCGAATTTGGTGCCGATCTCGCACTGCCCGGGCGCGGCCACTTCATGGTGGTGCACCTCGACCTCGACGCCCTGCTGCTCGAGGGCGAGGCACATTGCATCGCGGATGTCGTGCAGGGTATCGGTCGGCGGCACCGGAAAATAGCCGCCCTTGACCGGTGCGCGATGCGCCATGTTGCCCGACTCGTAGTCGATGCCGGTGGACCAGGGCGCCTCTTCCGACTTGATCTTGACGAAGCAGCCCGACATGTCGACGCTCCAGGTCACGCCATCGAAGATGAAGAACTCGGGCTCGGGCCCGAAGTGGGCGACCTCGCCCAGCCCGGTCGACTTCAGGTAGGCTTCGGCACGCTTCGCGATGCCGCGCGGGCAACGGCTGTAGGGCTTGCCGTCGGCGGGTTCGATGACGTCGCAATTGATGTTGAGCACGGCCTCGTCGGTAAAGGGGTCCATGCGCGCGGTTTCCGGGGCCGGAACCAGCAGCATGTCGGAAGCCTGGATGCCCTTCCAGCCGGCGATCGACGAACCGTCGAACGCATGGCCGTGCTCGAACTTGTCCTTGTTGAACTGCTTCGCGGGCACCGTGACATGCTGCTCCTTGCCGCGCGTGTCGGTGAAGCGCAGGTCGACGAACTTCGCTTCCTTGTCCTTCACCATTTTCAAGACGTCATCGGGCGTCATCGCCATCGTCGGGTCTCCTGATTGGATGAGTTCGAATTCGTATACAGGCTGGTCGCTGCAGCCGAGTCCGTGCTCACGAGCAGGATCCGTGCCACGCTTCCGCACCCCGGCCGGCCCCTTTGCCGGCGAAATGCCGGTGCCATTATCGCAGTCCGGCGCACAATGTGGGTGCACTTTTTGCGGCCCACGCACCCCGTTTGTGCGCGCCGGCGGCGCTGCGCCCTCCATTTAGAATTGCGCGTCCGAGAATCCGATGAGCGAGATCGACGCCATTCGCCAGGCGGCCCGGGAACGGGGACGCCAGCTGAACCTGCCCTACGCCGGCGCCCTGCGTCCGCACGAGGCCTATCGCCTGATGCAGTCGGGCGCCCGCCTCGTCGATGTACGCACGCAGGCCGAACTCTACTGGGTCGGGCAGGTGCCCGGGAGCGTGTGGGTGGAATGGAACAGCTACCCCGGGGGTGCGCGCAACAGTGACTTCGTCGGCCAGCTCGCAATGCTCACCGACAAGACCGACACGCTGCTGTTCCTGTGCCGCTCGGGCGGGCGCTCGCATTTCGCCGCCGGCGTCGCCACCCAGGCCGGCTGGCTGGATTGCTACAACGTCCTCGAAGGCTTCGAAGGCGACCGCGACCCGGTCCAGCATCGCAGCAGCGTCAATGGCTGGAAGCTTGCCGGATTGCCCTGGGTGCAGGGCTAGGCGCTCCAGTCCACCCAGCCGAAGTGCGCGGTGAGCAGCACCACCGCCCCGAAGGCGATGCGGTACCAGGCGAACGGCCGGAAATCGTGCGTCGCGACGTAGCGGATCAGCCAGCGCACACACAGGAACGCCGCGACAAACGAGGCAGCAGAACCCACCGCGAACAGCGGCACGTCGCTCGCGGAGAACAAGGCGCGGTGCTTCCAGAAATCGTAGGCGCCGGCGGCGACCAGCGTCGGCACGGCGAGGAAAAACGAGAACTCGGTGGCGGCGCGGCGCGACAGCCCGAACAGCATGCCGCCGATGATGGTCGCACCGGAACGCGAGGTGCCGGGAATCAGCGCGAAAGCCTGCGCGCAGCCGACCTTGAGCGCGTCGAGCCAGGTCATTTCGTCCACCTCGCGCACCCGCGCCTTGCGGTCGCCGCGATCCACCCAGAGGATGATCAAGCCGCCGGCGATGAAGGCGAGGGCCACGGGAACCGCCTTGAACAGCTGCCCCTTGATGAGCGTGCCGAAGGCGAATCCCAGCACCGCCGCTGGCAAGAACGCGATCGCGAGGTGCAGCCAGAAGCGCTGCGCGCTGCGCTGGCTCAGGATGCCCGCCAGCGCACGGCCAAAGCGAATGCGGTATTCCCACACCACGGCAAGCATGGCCCCGGTCTGGATCACGAGCTCGAACACCTTGCCGCGCGCGTCGTTGAAACCCAGCAGATCGCCCGCCAGGATCAGGTGCCCGGTGCTCGAAACCGGCAGGAATTCCGTCAGCCCCTCGACGACGCCGAGGATCAGCGCGTGTGCGAGCGACGCCTCCGCAGCCATCGTCACTGCACCCCGGCCGCCAGAAACGCGCGGACCTCGGGCCAGAACTGCGGCGCCGTGTCGCCGTCGTTATGCCCGGCGCCGGCGAGCAGCAGCTTGCGCTTGGGCCCGGCCCAGGCCCCGAACAGCCGCTCGCCATGCTGCGGCGGAATCACCTCGTCGCGCTCGGCGATCACGCACAGCAGCGGCGCGCGCAGCGCCGGTGCGCGGCCGATCGAGTCGAAACGGTGCTTCAGCATCCAGCTCACCGGCAGGTAGGGGTAATAGTGTCTGGCCACCGCGACCAGGCTGTCGTAGGGGTTGACGAGGACCACGCCCCGCAGCGCGCGCTCGGCCGCGAGCGCCACTGCCACGCCGCTGCCCAGACTGCGGCCGAAGGCGAACAGGCTGCCGGCGTCGATCCCGGGCAGGCGACGGGCGTGATCATATAGCGCGAGCGCATCGCCGGCGAGCGCGGACTCGGAAGGCGCGCCTTCGCTCATGCCGTAGCCGCGATAGTTCACCAGCAGCCAGGCGACGCCGGGCGTCTCACCGCGCACCGGGTCGCCCACGGCCTCGAGCATCCACGACACTTCCTCGGCATTGCCGCCGAAATAGAGCACCAGCGGCACGGGCCCTGTATCGTGCGGCCTCACCAGCCAGCCGCGCAGCTGCGAGCCATCGGAGGCCGCGAGCGCGAACGCCTGCGCGGCGGGAAACGCCCGCGCGATCTGCGCGCTCCGCGCCTCTGCCAGCGGCTGGCGATAGAAGATCAGGCTGTCCTGCGCCAGGTAGAGCACGAGCGGCAGGCCGATCGCCACCGCCGCTGCGATCTTGAGCGCGGCGACGAACAGGCCTTCGCCGGCCAAGCGCTCAGGCCTTGCGATACAGCTCGGCGCCCTGCTGCACGAACTCGACCGCCTTCTCCTGCAGCCCGCGCTCGAGCGCTTCGGGCGCCGAGACGCCGTGTCTTTCGGCGTATTCGCGCACGTCCTGGGTGATCTTCATGGAGCAGAAGTGCGGCCCGCACATGGAGCAGAAGTGCGCCACCTTCATCGAATCCTTCGGCAGCGTCTCGTCGTGGAAGTCCTTCGCCGTATCCGGATCGAGACCCAGGTTGAACTGGTCCTGCCAGCGGAATTCGAAGCGCGCCTTGGAAATGGCGTTGTCGCGGATCTGCGCGCCGGGATGGCCCTTGGCGAGATCGGCGGCGTGCGCGGCGATCTTGTAGGCCATGATGCCGTCCTTGACGTCCTTCTTGTTCGGCAGCCCGAGGTGCTCCTTGGGCGTGACATAGCACAGCATCGCGGTGCCGTACCAGCCGATCTGCGCCGCGCCGATCGCCGACGTGATGTGGTCGTAGCCCGGCGCGATATCGGTGGTCAGGGGCCCCAGCGTGTAGAACGGCGCCTCGTCGCACGACTTCAGCTGCAGCTCCATGTTTTCCCTGATCAGCTGCATCGGCACGTGGCCCGGGCCTTCGATCATCACCTGCACGTCGTGCTGCCAGGCGATTTTCGTGAGCTCGCCCAGCGTGCGCAGCTCCGAGAGCTGCGCCTCGTCGTTGGCGTCGTAGCCGGAGCCCGGCCGCAGGCCGTCGCCGAG
>SCUF01000099.1 GCA_004298325.1 Betaproteobacteria bacterium
CAATCGCAAGGGCCTGTCGCGCAGCTTCCAGGTCACCAACATCTTCCACCGCCTGTCGGTGTACGAGAACATCCGTTGCGCGGTGCTCTGGTCGCTCGGCTACCGCTACTCGTTCTGGCACCGCGTCGGCGGCTTGCGCGACGTGCAGCGCCGCTCGCTGGACGTGATGGAGCGCATCGGCCTGGCCCGGCGGCGCAACTCGCTCGCCGGCGAGCTGACCTACGCCGAGCAACGCGCCCTCGAGATCGGCATCACCATCGCGGGCGGCGCCGGCGTGATCCTGCTCGACGAGCCGACGGCCGGCATGAGCCGCACCGAAACCGCGCAGGCCGTGGAGCTGGTGCGCCAGGTGACCGAAGGCCGCACGCTGGTCATGGTCGAGCACGACATGGGCGTCGTGTTCAATCTCGCCGACCGCATCAGCGTGCTGGTCTACGGCGAAGTCATCGCCACCGGCACGCCCGAGGCGATCCGCGCCAACGCCGCGGTGCAGGAAGCCTACCTCGGCACGCTCCACAAGGAGGTCGCCAATGCTTGAGGTGCGCGACCTGCACGCCTACTACGGCAAGAGCCACATCCTGCACGGCGTGCACCTCACGGTGGGCGACGGCGAGATCGTGTCGCTGCTCGGCCGCAACGGCGTCGGCCGCTCGACCACCATCAAGGCGATCATGGGCATGGTCGACTGCCAGGGCTCGGTGAAATTCAGGGGCGAAGAGCTCGTCGGCCGCAAGGCCTACGAGATCGCGCACCAGGGGCTCGGCTACGTACCCGAGAGCCGCGACATCTTTCCGACGCTCACGGTGCGGCAGAACCTGCTGCTCGGCCAGAAGAACACCCGCGCCTCCGGCCGCTGGCAGGCCGAGGACATGTTCCAGCTCTTTCCCCGCCTGCGGGAGCGCGCCGACACCGAGGCGGGATTTCTCTCCGGCGGCGAGCAGCAGATGCTGACGCTGTGCCGCACGCTGATGGGCGACCCCGAGCTGGTGATGATCGACGAGCCGACCGAAGGCCTGGCGCCGAAAATCGTCGAGCAGGTGGCGAACCTGTTCGAGGAGATCCGCCGGCGCGGCGTTTCGATCCTGCTGGTGGAACAGAAGCTCGCGATCGCGCTCGACATCTCGGAGCGCCTGTACGTCATGGGCCACGGCGCGATCGTGTTCGAGGGCGCGCCCCGCGACGTGCGCGAAAACGCCGCCATGCGCAAGGAATGGCTCGAGGTCTAGCCGGCCGCCCGCGATGCGCGTTCTGACGACCGTCCTGGCCGCCACGCTGCTGCTGGCCGCACCGGCCGGCGCGAAAACGCTGCGCTACGCGAGCGGGTTCGACCCGCAGAGCATGGATCCGCACGCGCTGGCGCTCCTGTATCACTCGCGCGTCAACACCCAGATCTACGAATCGCTGGTGGGGCGCGACCGCGAGTTCCGCCTGGAGCCGGCGCTGGCGCTCGCCTGGCAGCCGCTGGATCCGAAGACCTGGCGTTTCCGCCTGCGGCCGGGCGTGCGATTCCACGACGGCACGACGCTCGATGCCGACGACGTCGTGTTCTCGATCGAGCGCGCCATGGCGAAGAACTCGCAGCGCTCCGGCCAGCTGCGCGGCGTCATCGGCGCGCGCAAGGTGGACCCGCTCACGGTGGACGTGCTCCTCGCGGCGCCCGATGCCGTGCTGCCGGAAAAGCTCTGGCCGATCGGCATCATGAGCCGCGCCTGGGCCGAGAAGCACGGCGTGGCGCTGCCGCAGGACTACAACGCGAAGCAGGAAACGTTCGCCGTGCGCAACGCCAACGGCACCGGCCCGTTCGCGCTCAAGCGCTACGAGCCCGACACGCGCACGGTGCTCGCGGCGCACGCGGCTTGGTGGGGCCAGCGCGGCAACGTCACCGAAGCCGTGTACACGGTGATCCAGTCCGACGCCACGCGGCTCGCGGCGCTCGCCTCGGGGCAGGTCGATCTGGTGATCGACCCGCCCTACCAGGACATCGCCCGCCTGAAGCGGGAGAAGAAGCTCCAGCTCGCCGAGACGAGCGACATCGGCACCCAGTATCTGGGCTTCGACCAGCACCGGGCGCAGCTGGAGTCGGGCGACGTGAAGGGGCGCAACCCCTTCAAGGAACTGCGCGTGCGCCGCGCCGTCTATCACGCGATCGACGTCGATCTGATCGTGCGCAAGGTGCTGCGCGGCCAGGCGACCCCGACCGGATCGTTCGTGTCGCGGCTGGTCGATGGCTATGTCGCCGACCTCGACCGGCGCCTGCCCTACGACCCGGCCGCGGCGCGCGCGCTGCTGAAGGAAGCCGGCTATCCGAACGGCTTCGGCGTCACGCTCGATTGCGTCAACGCCACCTATCGCGCCGCCGTGTGCCAGGCGCTGACCGCGATGCTCGCGCAGGTCGGCATCCGGGTCGCGTTCCAGCCCTCGCCGACGGCGCTGTTCTTTCCGAAGCTGACGCAGGCGACGAGCAGCTTCTTCGAGTTCGGCTGGTCGCCCACCACCGACGCCTGGCAGATGCTCAACGCGACGGTGCGCAGCTACGACGGGGTGGCGAGCGGCGCGTTCAACGCCGGGCGCTACTCGAATGCGCGCCTCGACACCCTGATCGACAGCCTGCGCGTCGAACCGGATCTGGCCAGGCGCCGCGCCCTGGTGGGCGAGGCGCTGCGCATGCTGCACGCGGACCTGCCGCTGCTGCCGCTGTATCGCCGCACGCTCGCCTGGGTCATGCGCCCCGGCATCCGGGTGGCGCAGTGGCCCAACGACGTGCTCGAGCTGCGCTGGGTGCAGATGGATTGACGCCGCGGCCTAGGGCATTTGAATCTTGCCCCCGCCGGGCAGTCCGCCCGGTCCCATCGGCGGCATGCCGCCCTGCGGAATCACGATCGAGGAAGCCGCCTGCCGGCGCAGATCCTGCAATTCGCGCACCGTGCGCTCGATCGCTTTCTTCGCTTCCGGACCGAATTGCGCCGCCGCCTCGGCGAGGGTCTTCGCCTCCAGCGCAAAAGTGATCGGCAGCGTGCCGATCTGGCTCATGACCTGGGTTTCACCGACCCACTGGATCTCGCGCGCCGGGTCGCGCGCGCCGTCGCCTTTCACCGGGGTGAGCTTGCGCAGCGTGCCGATCTTGCGGTCGGTGTAGACCTCTTCCTGCCAGAGGTCGGTCGCGTCCATGACCGGCTCGGTCATGCGTTCGTCGGGTCGTGTTGCCATGGCTGCCTCGATGAGGGTTCGGAACAGCCTGTGAGGATACTACGGCCGGACGCCGAAAGCGCTGCGTCCCGGCGACCTGAGGGGCGCGGCGAGCCCGGCGAATTCGCACAGCAGGCGTCGCGTATCGCGCGGATCGATGATTTCCTCGATGTCGAACTTCTCCGCGCTGCGCAGCGGCGCGGCGAAGCGCCGCACGCGCGCCTCGATCTCGACGCGCTTCGCCGCCGGGTCCGCGGCCGCCTCGATTTCCGACTTGTAGGCCGCTTCCAGGCCGCCGGCGATCGGCAGCGAGCCCCACTCGGCCGATGGCCAGGCGACGCGCATGCAGTAGCGCGAGGAGTTCTGGTGCACCGCGCCCGCGACGCCGAAGACCTTGCGCACCAGCACGGAGCACCACGGCACCGTGGACTGCAGGATCGCGGCCGCCGCGCGCATGCCGTAGCGGATCGTCGCGTCCTGCTCGGCCTGGGGGCCGATCATGAAGCCGGGCACGTCCACCAGGTGAACCACCGGCAGGTGAAAGGTCTGTGCGAGATCCACGAAGCGCGTCACCTTCTCGGATGCCTTCGCCGTCCAGGCGCCGCCGTACTGTTTCGGATCGCCGGCGAGCAGCGCCACCGGCCAGCCATCGAGGCGCGCCAGGCCCGTGATCACGTTGCGGCCCCACTGCCGGCCGATCTCGAAAAACGAAGCCCGGTCGACGAGCGCAGCGATGATGCGTCGCATGTCGTAGACCTTGCGCGGATCGCGCGGCACGGCCTCGATCAGCCAGGGATCGCTGCGCTTTGCATCGTCGTCGCACTCGGCGCGGGCGGGCAGCTCGTGCACCGATGCCGGAAGGTACGAGAGGAACCGGCGCGTCATGGCAAAGGCCTCGGCCTCGCTCGGCGCCTCGTCGTCCACCGCGCCGTTGCCGGCATGGATGTGGCTGCCGCCGAGTTCGTTCTTGCCGTATTGGCCGTGCGTCCAGGCCACCACCGGCGGGCCGGCGACGAACATCTGCGCGCTGTGCTTCACGATCACCGAGTAGTGGCTGGCCACCACGCGCGCCGCGCCGAGGCCGGCGACCGAGCCCAGCGCGAGCGCCACCACCGGCACTTCCGACAGGTTGCCGGTCCACCAATCCCAGAGAAACGCCTTCGGCATCGGCGAATGCCCCAGCAACTCGAGATTCTTCACTGAACCGCCGCCGCCGGTGCCGTCCACCAGCCGCACCAGCGGCAGGCGCAAGTCGGCGGCCATGCGCTCGACCAGCAACAGCTTGTCGCGAATGCCGGCGTCGTTGGCGCCGCCGCGCACCGTGAAATCGTCGCCCGCGACCGCCACCGCGCGGCCGTCGATCCTGCCGCGACCGATGACCAGATTCGCTGGCGTGAACGCCGCCAGTTCACCGTTCTCGTCGTAGCGCCCCACCCCCGAAAGCGCGCCGATCTCGTGAAACGACCCGGCATCGAGCAGCGCAGCGATGCGCTCGCGCACGGTGAGCTTGCCGCCCGCGTGCTGGCGCTTGACTTTATCCGGCCCGCCCATCGCCAGGGCGAGGGCTTCGCGGCGGCGCAATTCCTCGATTTCCTTTTCCCAGCTCATCGGTACCTCAGAGTTTGAGCGCGATCACGCCCGCGAGCACCGCGGCGGCGCCCGTCAGGCGACGCCGCGCGTGCCCCTCCTTCAGCAGCCACGCCCCGATCAATGCGCCGAAGACGACCGAGGTCTCGCGCAACGCCGCGATCACCGCCACGGGCGCGCGCGTCATCGCCCAGAGCGCGATGCCGTAGGAGGCGACGACGCAGGCGCCGCCAAACAGCCCGCGCCGCCAGTGGCGCCGCGCGTGGCGCGAAAACTCGCGGCGCCGCAGGGCGAACACCAGCAGCGCGTAGGGCAGTCCCATGAAGAAGAACACCCAGACGACGTAGCGCGCGGCGCCGCCTGCCGCGCGCACGCCTGCGGCGTCGACCAACGTGTAGGCGGCGATGATCACGGCGTTGCCGAGCGCCCAGGCGGTGGCGGCGTGCGAGCGACGCCAGTCCAGGCCGACCAAACCGAGCGACAGGACGCCGCCGCAGATCAGCAGCATCCCGGCCCACATCGCGGTGCCCGGCGCCTCGCCGAACCACGCCAACGCGCTCAGCGCGACGATGAGCGGCGCCACGCCGCGCATGATCGGATAGCCGTGTGAAAGATCGCCGGCGCGATAGGCGCCCGCGAGCGCCGTGAAGTAGCCGACGTGAATCGCGGACGAGGCCCCGAGCCACGGCCAGGCGGGCGCTGCAGGGGGCGGCACGAAAGCCAGAAACGGCAGCACCGCAGCGCTCGAGCCGAGCGCCACCAGTGCCGTATCGAGCACCGGGTCGGAGCCCGCCTTGACCAGGGCGTTCCAGGTCGCGTGCAGCAGCGCCGCGCCGAGCACGGCGAGGGTGACTCCCAGGCTCAAATCCACGCGCAGCGGCCCGGTTCAGTCCTGGATGCAGGCGTACGGATCGACGCTTGCATAGCCGAGCGCCGCGGCCACCTCGCGGTTGGTGACCTGGCCGCGGCACACGTTGAGGCCGTTCTTGAGGTGCGCGTCCGCGGCGAGCGCCGCGCGCCAGCCGTTGTCGGCCAGCGCGAGGACGAACGGCAGCGTGGCGTTGTTCAGCGCGTAGGTGGAAGTCCGCGGCACCGCGCCGGGCATGTTGGCGACGCAGTAGTGCACCACCTCGTCAACGACATAGGTGGGGTCGGCGTGCGTCGTGGCACGCGCGGTCTCGCAGCAGCCGCCCTGGTCGATCGCCACGTCGACGATCACCGCGCCCGGCTTCATGCCGCGCACCATCTCGCGCGTCACCAGTTTGGGCGCCGCGGCGCCCGCCACCAGCACCGCGCCAATCACCAGATCCGCGCTCGCCACATGGTGCTCGATGTTGTCGCGGTTCGAATACACCGTGACGATGCGCGATCCCAGCATCGCGTCCAGGCGGCGCAGCGCATCCAGGCTGCGGTCGATCACGACCACGCGCGCACCGGAACCGGCCGCGATCTGCGCTGCATTCGTGCCCACGACCCCGGCGCCGAGGATGACGATCTTCGCCGGCGGCACGCCCGCGACGCCGCCCAGCAGGATGCCCATGCCTCCCTGCTCCTTCTCCAGGCACTTGGCGCCCGCCTGCACGGCCATGCGGCCGGCGACCTCCGACATCGGCGCCAGCAGCGGCAAGCCGCCGCCCGGCCGCGTCACGGTCTCGTAGGCGATGCAGACCGCGCCCGAACTCACCAGGTCGCGCGTCTGCTCCGGGTCGGGCGCCAGATGCAGGTAGGTGAACAGCACCTGTCCTTCGCGCAACAGCGCACGCTCGGCGCCCTGCGGCTCCTTCACCTTCACGATCAGGTCGGCGCGCGCGAACACCTCTGCCGCGTCGGCGGCGATGCGTGCGCCCGCCTTGGCGTACACCGCGTCACCGGCGCCGATGCCGCGCCCCGCGTCGCGCTCGACCAGTACCTCGTGGCCGTGCGCCACGGCCTCGCGCACGGACGATGGCGTCAGGCCGACGCGATATTCGTGGACTTTGATCTCCTTCAAGACCCCGATGCGCACGGACCCGATCATAACGAACCGGCCTCACCCTGTGGCGAACCGGCTTGCTAGAATGACCCGACCCCTCCAGGAGACCCCCGCAATGAGCGAAGCGGCCAGCTATTCCGTCCGCGACGGCATCGCCGTCATCACGATGAACTACCCGCCCGTCAATGGCCTGGGCAGCGTTCTGCGCCCGGGCATCCTCGAGGGCATCCGCAAGGCCGAGGCGGATCCGACGGTGAGGGCCGTCGTCATCTGGGGTTCGCCGAAGGTGTTTTCGGGCGGCGCCGACATCCGCGAATTCAATTCCCCGAAGGCGTTCGCGCCGCCTTCGTTGCCGGAGATCAACGAAGCGCAAGACGGGATGAAAAAGCCGATGGTGGCCGCGATCGGCGGTTTCGCCATGGGCGGCGGGCTGGAGCTCGCGCTCGGCTGCCATTACCGCGTGGCGGCGCCGAAGGCGCAGCTGGCGCTGCCCGAGGTGAAGCTCGGCATCCTGCCCGGTTCGGGCGGCACACAGCGCCTGCCGCGCATCGTCGCGGTCGCGAAAGCGATCGAAATGATGACGACGGGCAACCCGATCCCGGCCGAAAAGGGCAAGGAGCTGGGCCTGGTCGACGAGGTGGCGCAGGGCGACCTGCTGGAAGCGGCGGTCGCCTTCGCCAAGAAACTCGTGGCCGAGGGCAGGGGCCCGCGGCGCGTGCGCGACATGACCGCCAGGGTGGAAGGCGACGTGAAAGCGTTCTTCACGCAGGCGCGCGAGCAGGTGGCGAAGGCTTCGCGCGGCTATCCGGCACCGCTTGAAATCGTGTCGTGCATCGAAGCGGCCTGCACCCGGCCGTTCGACGAAGGGCGCCAGTTCGAGCGCGAACGCTTCGCGGTGCTGGTGGAGACCGCCGAGTCGAAGGCGCTGCGGCACATGTTCTTCGCCGAGCGGCAGACGACCAAGATCCCGGACGTGCCCGACGATACGCCGACGCGTCCGGTGAAAAGCGCGGCGGTCATCGGCGCCGGCACCATGGGCGGCGGCATCACGATGAGCCTGGTGAACGCCGGCATCCCGGTGACGCTCATCGAGGTGCAGAAGGAAGCGCTCGACCGGGGCCTGGCGACGATCCGGAAGAACTACGCCGCCACCGTAGCCAAGGGGCGCCTCAAGCCGGAAGCGATGGACCGGTGCATCGGCCTGATCACGCCGGCGCTCGATCTCGCCGCGGCGAAAGACGCCGACATCGTGATCGAGGCGGTGTTCGAGCGCATGGACGTGAAGCAGGAGATGTTCCGCAGGCTCGATGCCGTCATGAAGCCGGGCGCCATCCTCGCCACCAATACCTCGACCCTCGACGTCAACGCGATCGCCGCGGTGACCCGGCGTCCGCAGGACGTGATCGGCACGCATTTCTTCTCGCCCGCCAACGTGATGCGCCTGCTCGAGGTGGTGCGCGGCGCAAAGACCGGCAACGACGTACTCGCCACCACGCTCAAGCTCGGCAAGCAAATCAAGAAGGTTCCCGTGGTGTCGGGTGTTTGCGACGGCTTCATCGGCAACCGCATGATCGAGAAGTACGGCCAGCAGTCGCTGTTCCTGCTGGACGAAGGCTGCAGTCCGCAGCAGGTGGACGCTGCCGCGCAGCAGTGGGGCCTCGCGATGGGCCCGCTCACCATGGGCGACATGGCGGGTCTCGACATCGGCTGGGAGATCCGCAAGCGCCGCTATGTCGAGCGGCCCAATTTCCGGTATTCGAAAGTCGGCGACCGCATCTGCGAGCGCGGCCGCTACGGGCAGAAGACCGGCAAGGGCTGGTATCGCTATGAGTTGCCCAACCGCAAGCCCCTGCCCGACCCCGAGGTCGACAGAATCATCGCCGACTACCGCAAGGAGATCGGTGTCCAGCCGCGCGCGATTGCCGATGCGGAAATCGTCGAACGGCTGATCTATGCGCTGGTCAACGAGGGCGCGTACATCCTCGAGGAAGGCATCGCCCTGCGGGCCTCCGACATCGACATGGTGTACCTCACCGGCTACGGCTTCCCGCCGTACCGCGGCGGGCCGATGTTCTACGCCGACACGGTGGGTCTGGACAAGGTGCTCGCCGCGATCCAGGGGTTCCAGAAGGGCTACATGGGCGAGGTGTGGAAGCCCGCGCCGCTGCTCGTCAAGCTCGCCAGGGAAGGCAAACGCTTCAACGGCTGATCTATTTCGAGGAGAACGTGCCATGACCGACGCAGTGATCGTTTCGACCGCGCGCACGCCGCTTTGCAAGAGCTGGCGCGGCGCGCTCAACATGACCCACGGCGCCAAGATGGGCGGACACGTGGTGCACGCCGCCATGGAGCGCGCCAGGCTCGAACCGCAGGAGATCGAGGACGTGCTGATGGGCTGCGCCACGCCCGAAGGCGCCACCGGCGGCAACATCGCGCGCCAGATCGCCATCCGCGCCGGGCTGCCGGTGACCGCCTCCGGGATGACGGTGAACCGCTTCTGCTCCTCGGGACTGCAGACGATCGCGCTTGCCTGCCAGCGCGTGATCGCAGGCGAGGGCGGCATCTACGCCGCGGGCGGCGTGGAATCGATCTCGATGGTGCAGAACGAGATGAACAAGCACCATTTCCAGGACGAGTGGCTGCACCGCCACAAGCCCGAGCTCTACTGGCCGATGCTGCAGACCGCCGAGTACGTGGCGCGCAAGTACAACATCCCGCGCGAAGCGCAGGACCGCTACGGCGTGCTGAGCCAACAGCGCGCGGCGAAGGCACGCGCGGAAGGGCTGACCAGGGACGAGATCGTGCCGATCACCACCAAGATGAAGGTGATCGACAAGAACACCAACGCCGAATCGATGAGGGAGATCACGGCCGAATTCGACGAGGGCATCCGCGCCGACACGACCTACGAGGGCGTGTCGCAGATCAAGCCCGCGGTCGAGGGCGGCGTCATTGCCGCGGGCAACGCCAGCCAGTTCTCCGACGGCGCGTCGGCCTGCGTCGTGATGAGCGACAGGGAGGCGGCGAAGCGCGGCCTCAAGCCGATGGGCGTGTTCCGCGGCTTTGCGGTCGCCGGCTGCGAGCCCAACGAAATGGGCATCGGTCCGGTGTACGCGGTGCCGAAACTGCTCGAGCGCACGGGCCTCAAGATCGGCGACATCGGGCTGTGGGAGCTGAACGAGGCGTTTGCGGTACAGGTGATCTACTGCCGCGACCGGCTCGGCATCCCGGACGAGCGGCTGAACGTCAATGGCGGCGCGATCGCCGTGGGCCATCCCTACGGCGTCACCGGCTCGCGTCTCACCGGGCACGCGCTCATCGAGGGCAAGCGCCGCGGCGTGAAGTACGTCGTCGTCACGATGTGCATCGGCGGCGGCATGGGCGCGGCGGGCCTCTTCGAGGTGGCGTAGCCGCTTGAAGATCGCCGTCGTCGGCGCCGGCGCGATGGGGTCCGTGTACGCGGGCCTGCTCGGCGCTGCGGGTCACGAAGTCTGGGCGATCGACACCTGGCGCGAGCATGTCGAAGCGATGCGTGCCGGGGGATTGCGCGTCGCAGGCGCGTCGGGCGATCGCACCGTTCCGGTTCACGCCACGATGGTCGCGGCGGACGCCGGCGTGTGCGACCTCGTCATCATCGCCACGAAAGCGATGCACGTGGCGCAGGCGGCCGCGTCGGCCAAGCCGCTCGTGGGCCCCAAGACGCTCGTGCTCTCGATCCAGAACGGCCTCGGCGGTCCGGACACGGCAGCGAGCGTGCTCGGGCGCGAGCGGCTTGCCGTGGGCGTGGTGGGCGGCTTTGGCGCCTCGATGCGCGCGCCGGGACACGCGCATCACAACGGCTGGGAGCTGGTGCGTCTCGGCGAGCTTGCGGGACCGGTGACGCCGCGCCTGGAGAGAATCGCCGAGGTCTGGCGCGGCGCGGGCTTTCGCGTCAAGTGCTTCGACGACATCGGTCAGCTGGTCTGGGAAAAGCTGATCTGCAACTGCGCCTACTCGGGTCCCTGCGCGATCGGCGAGTGCACAACGGGCGAAGTGATGAGCGATCCCGATCTGTCCCGCGTCTCCGCGGCGTGCGCAAGCGAGGCCTTCGCGGTCGCGAAAGCCAAGGAAATCCGGCTCGATTTCAATGACCCGGTCGCGTACGTGCGCGACTTCGGCTCGAAGATCCCAAAGGCGCGGCCCTCGGTGCTGCTCGACCTGCTGGCGAAGCGGAAATCCGAGATCGACGTCATCAACGGCTCGATTCCGCGCGTGGCGAAGGAAATCGGGCTGACCGCGCCCGTGAATGAAACCGTCACCGAGCTGGTGCGCGCGAAGGAGCGCAGGCTCGGCTGCAGCTAGCCTTCGTCATCGCCGTTGCTCAGGGCGCTCTTGACTTGGCGCACCCGCGGACTTCAAGATTATCCATGGGGGATTCACCCAAGGAGGCAGCGAAAATGCGCAACTGGATTGCAGTCGCGGCCATCGCGCTGTCGTGCGGCAGCTCCGCTTATGCCGCGCTGCAGGAAGACGCGGTCACCTACAAGGACGGCGACACCGTGATGAAGGGGTTCATCGTCTATGACGACGCCAGCAAGGCGAAGCGGCCCGGCATCGTCGTCGTTCACGAATGGTGGGGCATCACCCTGCACGTGCGCGACGAAGCACGCAAGTTCGCTAGCCAGGGCTACACGGCGTTCGTCGCCGACATGTACGGCGATGCGAGGACCGCGGATAACCCCAAGGACGCGGGCGCGCTGTCAGGTTCGGTGCGGAAGAATCCCGCGGCGATGCAAGCGCGCTTTAACGCGGCGAAGGATACGCTGGCCAGGCACGCCACGGTGGACGCCTCGAGAATCGGCGCCGCGGGCTACTGCTTTGGCGGTTCCGTGGTGCTGGACATGGCTCGCGCCGGTTCGGACCTCAAGGGAATCGCGGCGTTTCACGCCGGACTCGGTCCCTCGGGGCCGCCGGCGGCGGCAGGCAAGGTGAAAGCCAAGGTCCTGGTTCTGAACGGCGAAGCCGACCCGTTCATCAAGCCGGAATCCGTCGACGCCTTCAAGAAGGAGATGGCTGCGGCGAACGTCGACTACCGCTACATCAACTATGCGGGTGCGGTGCATGCGTTCACCAACCCGGAAGCCACCGCGAAGGGCAAGCAGTTCAATCTGCCGCTCGCGTATCACGCCGAAGCGGACAAGCAATCCAAGGCCGAGGCGTCGAAGTTCTTCAGCGACGTCTTCAGGAAATAGCACGCGCCGGGACCACGAGCGGCCGCCAGCGGGCGGCCGCTCGTGCGTCAACGCTCGATTCTGGGGACCGCTGGAGCACTGGCCTCGCGCAGTACGAAGTTCTCCATCGAGACGGTGTACTCGTTGGACTGCGGCAGGTAGCGGACGCAGTGCTGCGTGGGATAGTAGCCCCTGATGCCCACGGCCGGCGGCGACTTGAGCGCAAAGCACGCCGCGGGGCGGCTGAGCATGTACTGCAACGTCAACATCTCTTCGTAGAACGTGACGCGGCCGTCGTAGACGCCGTAGATCCAGGTCTGCGTGAACTTCTGGCCCTTGAACTCGGGGCTCGTCAGGTCGACCAGGTGATTGCCCATCGCCGGCGCCACGGCGTTCACGTTGGTGAAGTCGGCATGCATGAAATTGGACGGCAGCGGCCGGGTCGCGAGCCTGAACTGGTCACAGTTCACGTTTTCGGGGCCGCAGGGCCCCGGCTGGATGGCGTAGATCTTCTCGATGGGTTCGATGTAGAAGTGGACGTCGAAGTGCGGCAGGTCATACACCCCGGGCGGGATATGTCCGTGCGAATTCCAGTTCAGGCCCACCCATTTGAACGCGATCTCCGATCGCCGTGCGACTTCGCTCGGCAGCGGGATGACCCACTCGTGGGAGCCGAAGCACTCCTTGTCGAGGTCAAATTTCCCGTCCTTGTCGTGGTCAAAGCAGTGATGCCCATCGGAACGTTTCGTGGGAAGTCC
Organism: Betaproteobacteria bacterium; assembly: GCA_004298325.1. Lineage (GTDB taxonomy): Bacteria > Pseudomonadota > Gammaproteobacteria > Burkholderiales > SG8-39 > 2-02-FULL-66-14. The sequence continues at coordinate 12,714 of SCUF01000099.1, forward strand.
TTCCAATGCGCGCGCCTGAAAGACGATGCCGATGGCTTTCGGTGCGCCGTCCTGGGCGAACTCCGCGTAGCTGGACACCGTCCCTTTGCCGACGCTGGCATTGGCGCCAAGCAGGCGCGTGCCGGGTTCGCCAGTCCGGACATTGGCCGAACACCCCAAGATTGCCAGGGCGGCGATCGACACGCCTGCCCTTTGCAGAACGCGCCGCCGGAGTCCTTCCGATCCGACGGCTGCGTCCTTCGTACGTTTCCCGTTTTCCATCGTTCGCTCCTCCCAGAGCCCTTTGGCGGGCGCATATTACCCCACCGCGCCGGCCGCGAAGAAGCATGCTAGATTTTCAATTCGATCGTCCGACTGGAGGATGCTTCCATGCCTGTGGTGACCCGCATCGCCGCCCTGCACGACCAGATGACCGCCTGGCGGCGCGACATCCATGCCCATCCCGAGCTCGGCTTCCAGGAGCAACGCACCTCCGATCTGGTCGCCGCGAAACTGGCTGAGTTCGGAGTCGAAGTACACCGCGGCGTCGGCAAGACGGGCGTCGTCGGCGTCCTGCGCTCAGGCAACTCGAAGCGCCGCATCGGCCTGCGCGCCGACATGGACGCGCTGCCGATCAAGGAAGCCAACAGCTTCGCGCACCGCTCCACCCACGCCGGCCGCATGCATGCCTGCGGCCACGACGGCCACACGACCATGCTGCTCGGCGCGGCGAAATACCTGGCCGAGACGCGCGCATTCGACGGCACGGTACAGTTCATCTTCCAGCCCGCGGAGGAAGGCCTCGGCGGCGCCAAGGCGATGGTCGACGACGGCCTGTTCAAGCGCTTTCCCTGCGACGCCATCTTCGGCATGCACAACCGACCCGGCATGCCGCTCGGCAAGTTCGCGGTGCGCTCGGGCCCCATGATGGCGGGCGGCGCCTTCTTCGACATCGACATCGAGGGCCGCGGCTCGCACGGCGCGCGGCCCGAAGCCGGCGTCGACACGGTGCTGGTGGCGGCGCACGTCACCGCGGCACTGCAGTCGATCGTCGCGCGCAACGTGCGGCCGGTCGACACCGCGGTACTGTCGGTGACGCAGATCCACGCCGGCGACGCCTACAACGTGATCCCGCAGACGGCGCGCCTCTCCGGAACGGTGCGCGCGTTCTCGAGCGACGTCATGACGCTCATCGGCAGCAACATGGCGCGCGTCGCCGAGGGCGTCGCCGCAGGCTTCGGCGCGACGGCGAAGACCGATTACCGCCCGATCTTCGCGCCGCTGGTGAACAACCCGCAGGAGGCGGATTTCGCCGCATCGGTCTGCAGCGAGATCGTCGGCGCCGGGAGCGTGCGGCGCGACCCGGCGCTGATCATGGCCTCGGAGGATTTCTCCTTCATGCTGGACGCGGTGCCCGGCTGCTACATCAACATCGGCAACGGCGACGGCGAAGGGGCGTGCGAAGTGCACAACCCCTCGTACGACTTCAACGACGCCGCGCTGCCGTACGGCGCGAGTTTTTTCGCGCGCGTGGTGGAGCGGCGCCTGGCGCCCTAGAACACGATCACGCCGCGCGCGTTCTTGCCCGATTCGAGGTCGGCGAACGCCTGCGGCGCCTCGTCGACCGCGTAGCGCCGCGTGATCAGTTCGTCGAGCTTGAGCCGCCCCGCCATGTAGAGGTGCAGCATTTTCGGGAAGTCGATGCGCGGCACGCAGGAACCGAAATAGCTGCCCTGCAGGGTCTTTTCCTCGAACACCATGCTCATGGGCTTGAACGCGGCGGTCTCGGTCGGACGCGCCACGCCGACCACCACGGCCTTGCCGCCGCGCCGGATCGCGCGGTAGGCCGCTTCGGCCAGCGCCCCGGCGCCGACGCACTCGAAGGCGTAATCGGGTCCGATCCCGGTCATCTTCTTCAGCGCCTTCGCCACGTCTTCTCCGGGCTTCGCCAGCAGCGTGTCGGTGGCGCCGAACTGCTTCGCCATGGCGAGCTTGGCTTGCATCGTGTCGATCGCGATGACGCGCTCCGCGCCCGCGATCGCGGCGCCCTGGATCACGTTCAGCCCCACGCCGCCGCAGCCGAACACGGCCACGCTGGAGCCAGGTTCCACGCGCGCCGTATTGAACACGGCGCCCACGCCGGTCGTGACCGCGCAGCCGACGAGCGCCGCGCGATCGAGCGGAATCTTCGCGTCGATCTTGACCACGTTCTCGACCGACAGCGTGGCGTACTCGGCCATCACGCCGCAGCCGGAGAAGATGCCGAGCGGCTTGCCGGCCTTGTCCTTGACGCGCGAAGTGCCTTCGAGCGGCGTCGTGAGCGCCTTGTGCTGCTCCAGGCACAGCACCGGACGTCCGGATGCGCAGAAGCGGCACTTGCCGCACATGTGGATGAACGAGGCGACGATATGGTCACCGGCGGCAAGCCCGCTGACACCGTCGCCCACCTCGATCACTTCGCCCGCCCCCTCGTGGCCGAGCACGAGCGGCGGCGGCAGTGCGATGGTGCCGTTGGTCGCCGACAGGTCCGAGTGGCACACGCCGCAAGCGGCGAGTTTCACCATCACCTCGCCGCGCTTCGGCGAATCGACGCTGACGTTCTCGACGACGACGGGCTGGTTCAGTTCGCGGCAGATCACTGCCTTGCCGGTGCGGGCCATGCGGTTCTCCGTTCGGGATGGGGCGCTGAAAGTATAACGGCTCAGCGCGCTGCGGGCGGCCCCATGCGCCGCAGGTTATCGTCGCGCAAACCTGTCAGCAGCAGCTCGCCGGACGGCGCGACGCGCATCTCCCCGTAGCGCGCGCGCTCGTAGTATTTCGCGTGCCCTTCCTGGAAGAAGAACGCATTGGTGGCGAATTTCACGCGCTGCTCGCGCACCCGGTAGCGCAACGCCGCCTCGTCGGCGGCGAGCGGCTCGCCCGCGTCACGCCGCACGAAGCGGCCCACGCCGCGCGCGTCCAGCCGCACGATGATGCGCCCGTCGCCGGCGTCCGCGACGCGGCCGCGGCCAAAGGCGTCGTCCGTCGCCCTGAACCGGAGCGCCATGTAGTCCCCCTGCATCAGGGAGCGCGGATCCACCGGGGCCAGTTCGAGCAGCACGAGGCGCCCTTCGGTCAGCAGGCGCTCGCGGCTGTAGATCGTCCAGTTCGCGACACCGAGCACCGCGACGCCCGCGAGCAGCGCAATGGCTTTACGCACGCTGCACCTCCGGGGCTTCGGGCCACCAGCGGCGCATCGCGAGCCGCGCCGCAAGCAGCGCGATACCGGCGGACGCCAACAGCGCGGACTTGACCAGCAGGGTGGCTTGCAGCGAGTAATAATAGTTCGCGAGGTAGCCCAGCAGTGACAGGATGCCGAGCCCGGCCAGCACGCGATTGCCGTTGGCGTGCCCGATCACCAGAATCGCCACCGCCGGACCGACGCCCGGTGCGCGCAGCGAGATGAGCGCGAGCAGCGCGGCGCCTCCCAGCGCCACGCGCGCGCGGCTGTCCTGGAGCGGCACGCCCTCGCGACGCAGCAGCCGGAGCACTGCCCAGACGAGCACCGCACCCGAGGCGAGCCTTCCGAGCCAGAGCGCCGTCTCGCCGCCCAGCGCACCGTGCGTGCCGCGGCCCAGTATCCAGAGGGCCCACAACTCGCCGTGCAACATCGTGCTCTGCACTGCAGCGAGTGCCATGCCGTAGCCGCCCGCGCGCAGCAAGGCGCCGCGCTCCGCCTGATCGAATTCGCTCAGCCAGATCCACACCAACGCGGCAGTGAGCGCAGCCGGCACGAACCCTGGCAGACCGGCACCGGCCAGCGCGAGGGCCGCGGCTGAGGCCGCCGTCCACGAAGTCCAGCACCGATGAATGAAGTTCGGCACCAGCACGAAAAGCAGCCCCTGCTGCAGCGCCACCGCGAGCGCCATACCGGTGAGGGAGCGTTCGAACCATTGCGCCAGGCCGAATACCATCATGGCCTGCCCGGCAAGGCTCACCGCCATGCCGAACTGAGCCGCGAAATCCCCCTCGGCCCTGAGGCGGAAGATGGCGGTCGCGCCGGCACAGGTCAGCGCGCCGACGACGAACGAGGCACTGGCGCTTTCCATCACCCACACGAAACCGGCGCCGACGAATCCGAGCAGGAAAAGGGCGCCGATCCAACCCGCAGCGCCGAGCATCGCGCGCACGTACCAGGGCGCCGATGCGGCGTCGGGCTCGGGCATATCGCCTTCGACCAGCGCAGCCTCGCGCAACCGCTGCCACAGGTCCTGCCTGCGCAGCGCGTTCATGTGCGCTCCATCTCGCTGGCGACGCGCTTCAGCCAGTAGCCGGCCGCGGCCGAGAGGCCGATTACGACCACGCCGATCAGCAGGAACGCGCCGGCATCCGCCTGAGCCTTGAGCATATGCTTGCCCAGAAAGGTCGCCGCGACGACGATCACCGAGAGCGCACCCCCGGCAAGCACGTACACGTCCTTGATGGCGTTCCGGTAGGCGAAATAGGCGAGCGCCAGCCACGCCATCCAGGCCGGTGCAGCCCAATCGGACCCCGGTTCCCAGTCGACGATCTGAAGCACGGCCAGCGCCGTGACGCAGGCGCCGCTTGCGGTGGCAAGCACACGCACGGCCCAGCGTTCGCGCAACCACGCCACACCGGCCGCAGCGAGCGCCTCCCACAGCGCGGTGGCCGCCGTGTTGAGCGCGAACAGCAGCCACAGTTGCCGCTCCGGACCAAATACGATGCCGAGCACGCCGCCGAATGCCCGGAAGTACAGCGTCACCGACAGATTGACGAGCGCGAGCCAAAGCACCCAGAGCGCCGGGAAGCGCCCGACCAACGCCCACGGCAGGATGGCGCCGGCCCAGACCGCGAACAGCTCGAAGGTGTCGGCGCCGGTCTGGTAGGTCTGCCCGATGAACGCCAGCAATGCGCCGACGACGAGCGCCGCGCCGAGCAGGGCCGCCTTGCCGCCGGCGTGCTCGAGTCCCTGCCACCACACCACGGCAAGCGAAGCGACGATCAAGCCTTCGACCAGCGCGAACTTGGCGAAGCGGCCGAGTTCCTGCCAGTTGTAGGCGAGAAAGAACACGACGCCCGAGGCGAGCATCGCGACCCCCAGCCACAGCAGCAAGCGGTCGAGAAAAGCGCGCCAATCGGCGGCACCCGGCAGCGCGCCGGAGTATTCCAGCGCGCGCCGCACACCGTGCGGCGGGATCCGTCCCTGCGCCGCCCAATCGAGAATGAAGTCACGCGCTCGCGCCATGGTCTCCCCTAGGCCGCCTGGTCTTTGGTGGCGCCGCAGGACGCGATCGCCCGCGCCAACGCGTCCGGCAGTTCGCGCAGCGCGCCGCGGTCGTAGGGCCCCATGAGCGCCACCTGGATCCAGTTGCGCTCCACCAGGTAGCCGCTGCGAGCGCTCAATCGGGTTCCCTGATTCTCGAGCGCCGCAGCCACGGCGAGCGACGACAGGGCGCGCGGCAACGCGATCGTGGCCACGGCCGGACAGGCCGCAGCTTCAGGCGCGACCACGCCCAGGCCGCGCGCGCGCAACGCCTGGCGCAGCCATCGTCCATCGCGCTCGATCTGCGCGTAGCGTGCGGCGAAGTTCCCGGTTTCCAGCGCCATTGCGAGGGCGCTGAGCAGGTTGGAGGAATGCGTGAAAGGCATGCTCCGGTGGTGCAGCCAGTATTCGAGATCCAGGTAACGCGGCACCGGCGCCGAAAGACGCGGCGCCGGTCCCCCGAGCAGCACCATCGCGACGCCTGCATAGGCCGCCAATCCCTTGCCGCTTGCACCCGAGGCGAGACGCACACCGGAGAGATCGACGGGCACGCAGCCGATCGAGCTGATGCAATCGACGCAGAGTTCGCAGCCCGTCGACGACGCGGCGCGCTTGAGCAGGCCGAGGTCGTTCATGACGCCCGTGGAGGTCTCGCAATGCACGCCCCATAGCCACGCCGCCCGCTCGCGTCGCAGCACGCCGGCAATCTCATCTTCGGTGAAGGACTCGCCCCAGGGCTTGCGCAGCGGTTCGAAGCGCAGTCCCGTACGCCGCGCCTGATCGATCAGCCGCTCGCCAAACTCCCCGTTGGCGAGCACCACACCCCGCTGACCCAGCCCGCGCATCGAATGCGCGACGACATCGTTGGCCAGCGTGCCCGAGCCGACCAGCAGGACCGCATCCGCAGCCCCGGTCAACTGGGAAATCCGCGCCCGTGTCCGGTCCATCAGGGCCGCGAACTCGGCTGAACGATGCGACATCGAAGCCGCGGCGAAGGCCTCTGTCACCGCGGGGCTGCGAGACACCGGGCCGGGAAGAAAGCAGGCGCTGGTGCGCGCGGTCCCGGTCGGCAGGCCGAGCGATTTCCCGCCCCGCTGCAGGAACGATTCCAGGGTGAGGTACATCGGCTGGAACATCGCTTCCGCGGTTCCGACCAAGGGACCAAAGGGCGCGAAACCGAGGCGACCGTAGAGGTCCAGCTGGCGCGTGGTGCCCGAAATCACCGCCAGATCGTGGCCCTCGACAATGGCACGTTGCGCCGCAAACGCGAGGAGATCGCGCAGCATGCGGCTCCTGCGCCAATCCGGCCTGACCGCGAGCAACCGGAGTTCGCACACCGAGCGATGCGGCGGCAGGTGATCGTCCAGTCGCGCCAGCTTCTGGTCCAGCGAGAACGGCCGCCGCGCGCGCAGGGCCAGCATGCCGAGCACCGCGCCCGCGGCATCCACGCTGACGACGTATTCGTTTTCCGCATCGAAGCGGTCCACCAGGCGACGCTGAGCGTTGCGCGCGTGCTGCGGGATTTCTTCTACGAAGGTCGCGTAGTTGAGGGCGTGGATCTGCTCATGCTCCGCCGGCGTATCGGCGACCTTGATGCGATAGGCCGTCATCTCACCTCCAGCTTCCGCGCAGCGCGAGCACGCTGGCCTGAAGGACTTCCGGACGGGCCGCCGTGGCGGCAAGCGGCTCGCCCACCCTCAGGCCGATGCGCGCGAACGGCCGCAGGCGCCAGGGCCTCGACAGGGCGGCACCGTCCTTGCGCGAGAAGAACGAACCCCACAGTCCCTGCAGCGCCATCGGCACCACCGGCACGGCATCCCGCTCCAGGATGCGCGTGATGCCGGGACGGAACGCGGAAGGTTCGCCCGTGCCGGTGATGCGCCCTTCGGGGAAAATCGCCACCAGGTCGCCCGCGCGCAGCGCCCGCGAAACTTCGTCGAAGGCGCGCTCCATCATCGCAGGGTCCTGCTTCGCCGAAGCAATCGGAATCGCCTTGCCGGTGCGAAAGACGAATGACAGCAGCGGCAGGCGGAAGATCTGGTGGTCCATGACGAAGCGGATCGGCCGGCGGCAGGCCGCCGCGATGACGAGCGCATCGACGAAGCTGACATGATTGCACACGATCAGCGCCGGCCCTTCCTCGGGAATGTTCTCCAGCCCGGTCTTACGCAGCCGGTACACCGAATGGATCAGCAGCCAGACGATGAAGCGCATCAGGAACTCGGGCACCAGCGTGTAGATGTAGACCGCGACCGCGGCGTTGAGCAGGGCGGTGGCCAGAATCAGTTGCGGAATCGTCAGCCCCAGCTGGAACAGCCCGATCGCCAGCGCCGCGGCCGCGACCATGAAGATCGCGTTGAGGATGTTGTTGCCCGCGATGATGCGCGAGCGATGGCTGGGCTCGCTGCGCGTCTGCACCAGCGCGTACAGGGGCACGATGTAGAAGCCGCCGAACAGCCCGATCAGCGCGAGATCCGCGAGCAGGCGCCAGTGCCCCGGGTCGCGCGCGAACGCGCCGAGCGCGACCGGACCGTGCGGCAGGTGCGCCGCCGTCGCGTGCCACAGGTCGATGCCGAACAGCGTCAGCCCGATCGAGCCGAAGGGCACCAGGCCGATCTCGACCTTGTGCCCGGAAAGCCGCTCGCAGAGCAGCGACCCCGCGCCGATGCCGATCGAGAACACGACCAGCAGCAGCGTCACCACGTGCTCGTCGGCCTGGAGGATGTTCTTCGACAGGTTCGGGAACTGGGTGACGAACATCGAGCCGTAGAACCAGAACCAGGAAATGCCGAGGATCGAAAGGAACACGGTCCGGTTCCGGCGCGCGAATTTCAGGTTGCGCCAGGTCTCGCTGACCGGGTTCCAGTTGATCCTCAGGCCGGGGTCCGCAGCGGGTGCCTCGGGGATCAGCCGCGAGAGGGCGATGCCGGCAGCCGAAAACGCCATCGCCGACACCGCGACGCCCGCCACGCCCCAGCCCGGCTGCGTCACCATCCAGCCGCCGTAGATCATGCCGAGGAGGATGGCGATCGAGGTCCCCATCTCGACCAGTCCGTTGCCGCCCACGATCTCGGCCGGCTGCAGGTGCTGCGGCAGGATCGCGTACTTGACCGGCCCGAACAGGGTCGACTGCACGCCGCCGAGAAACAGCGCGGCGAGCAGCAGCGACAGATTCTGCGTCAGCAGGCCGACGGCGCCGAGCGCCATGCAGCCGAGCTCGATCGCGACCGTGACCGTGATCAGCCTCGATTTCTCGAATTTGTCGGCGATCTGGCCCGCGGTCGCCGAGAACAGGAAGAACGGCAGCACGAACAGCGCCTGCGCCAGGTTCTGCAGCGTGTCGGAGGCAAGCGTGGTGAAGCTCGCCGTCTGGTAGGCGAGCAGGATGACGAGCGCCTGCTTGAAGACGTTGTCGTTCATGGCGCCGAGGAACTGCACGCCGAAAAACGGCCCGAAGCGGCGCTCGGCGAGAAGCCTGAACTGGCTGCGCTCGGTCATGGCTCAGGCCTGCGTTCGCACGTACTCGAGCACCGCCGCGAGCGTCTGCTCGAGCATCGCGCGATTGACCCGCAGGTAGACTTCGCGGCCCGAGCGCTCGGCCAGCAGCACGCCGGCCGCGCGCAGGATCTTGAGGTGGTGGGACACGGCGGGGCGCGACAGCGTCGCGCCTTCGGTGATCTGCCCCACCGTGAGCCGCTCGCCCCGCTCGAAGGCGAGCAGGATGCGCTGGCGATGCTCGTCGCCCAGCGCGACGAATACCCTCGCCACGGCGCGCCAATCCCTGGGCACGGTGCGCAGGGCGTTGCGTTTCATGCCGTTCGCATGTCCATATGTTTAAGTATTTCGACATATATGCGCACCGTCTGTCAAGCACGGCCTTGTCGGCGCGCAATATTGCGGTGCGGCATCGGCGGCGTAAAATATCGCTCCCCTCTGATCGGCAAGGAAATTTCCATGATCGTCCGCGACAAGCTCTATATCGGCGGCCAATGGGTGGCGCCGAGTGCCACCCCGAGCATCGACGTGCATCGCGCCGGCGACGGTGCCGTGATGGGCACGGTGCCTGCGGGCGCAGCGAAGGACATCGACGCGGCCGTGAACGCCGCGCGTAACGCGTTGCCGGACTGGAGCGCCCTGCCGGTGGCGCAGCGCGCCGATTTCCTGCAGAAGATCTCCGACGGTCTGAAGGCACGCGCCGACGAACTGGCGAAGACCATCGCGCAGGAAGTCGGCATGCCGGTGAAGATGTCGGCGCGCATCCAGGCGGGGCTGCCGATCGCCAATTTCGCCAATTACGCACGCATCGCGCGCGAATTCAGCTTCGAAGAGCGGGTCGGAAACTCGGTCGTGGTGCGCGAGCCGGTGGGCGTGGTGGGCGCGATCACGCCCTGGAACTATCCGTTGCACCAGATCGCGCTCAAGATCGCGCCGGCGCTCGCCGCCGGCTGCACGGTGGTGCTGAAGCCCTCCGAGGTGGCGCCGTTCAATGCCTTCATCCTCGCCGAAGTGATCGACGCAGCCGGCCTGCCGAAGGGCGTGTTCAATCTCGTCACGGGACTCGGCGCCACGGTGGGCGAGGCGCTGGTGAGCCATCCGCTGGTCGACATGATCTCGTTCACCGGCTCGACACGCGCCGGCAAGCGCATCTCGGAAGTCGCCGCGCAAACGGTGAAGCGGGTTGCGCTCGAGCTCGGCGGCAAGTCGGCCGCGGTGATCCTGGACGACGCCGATCTGGCGGGCGCGGTGAAATCGACCGTCGGCAACTGCTATCTCAATTCGGGGCAGACCTGCACCGCGCTCACGCGCATGCTTGTGCCCGAGTCGAAATACGCCGAAGCGGCGAGGCTCGCCGCCGAGGTCGCCAACGGCTTTACGCCGGGCGACCCGCTGTCCGAGGCCACCCGGCTCGGGCCGCTCGCGTCGTCGATGCAGCTCGAACGCGTGCGCAGCTACATCCGCAAGGGCGCCGCAGAAGGCGCCGAGCTGCTCGCCGGCGGCGCGGAAGCGCCGGAGGGCGTTCCGGCGGGCGGCTATTACGTCAAACCCACCGTGTTCGGCAAGGTGCGGCCCGGATCGACCCTCGAGCAGGAGGAAATTTTCGGTCCGGTGCTCTCGATCGTGACGTACAAGGACGAGGAGGATGCGATCCGCATCGCCAACGACACGCCCTACGGGCTTGCGGGTGCGGTGTGGTCCAAGGACGAGGCGCGCGCACAGCGAGTGGCGCGTCGCATCCGCGCCGGGCAAGTCGACGTCAACGGCGGCGCCTTCAACATGAACGCGCCGTTCGGCGGCTTCAAGCAATCGGGCCACGGCCGCGAAGCCGGCGTGTACGGGCTGGAAGAGTTCCTCGAGTACAAGAGCCTGCAACTCAAGGGCTAGTCGCCCGGTTTTCGACCAAGCGCGCTTTCCAAGGGAGCTTGCATGAGCGTAAGACAGTTGCTGGACCTGCAGGGACGCACCGCCATTGTCACCGGCGGCTCGCGCGGGCTGGGACTGCAGATCGCCGAGGGGCTCGG
>SCUF01000100.1 GCA_004298325.1 Betaproteobacteria bacterium
ATGCCGACGACAAGCTGAAGCCGGTGTTCGGCGGCAAGGGCCAGGTGTCGATGTTCGAAATGACCAAGATGGTCAGCAAGCACCTCAAGTAGCCGACTTTACGCTCTGCGAGAAGGCCGGGGGCTTTGCCTCCGGCCTTTTTGTTTTCAGAGGGAGAATTCGCCGAGTTTCTTCCTCACCGGCGTGTTCCTGAGCCGCACGTAGTCGGGCAATCCATCCCTGTAGGGCGGGTAGTCTTCGCCGCGGATGAGCGGTTCCAGATAGGCGCGGCACTTCGCCGTGATGCCGAAGCCGTCGGCGCCGATGAAATCGCGCGGCATCTTCCTCTCGACGTTCGCGACCTGGTCGAGCGGCGCCACGCCCACGCCCCACTTGTAAGGCCGGTTCGACTTGCGCACCACCGTCGGCATCACCGCATTGCGGCCGCCGACAGCGAGCTCGACCGCCGCCTTGCCCATCGCGTAGGACTGCTCGACATCGACCTTGGAGGCGATGTGGCGCGCGGCGCGCTGCAGGTAATCGGCAACGCCCCAGTGGTATTTCAGGTTCAGGCCCTGCCGGATCATGTTGGCGACGACCGGCGCCACGCCGCCGAGCTGGGCGTGGCCGAAGGCGTCGCGCAGCCCCTGGTCGGACAAGAACTTGCCGTCGGTCCCCTTGACGCCTTCGGACACGACGACCGAGCAATAGCCGTGTTTTTTCACCAGCGCGTCCACCCTGGCGAGAAACTGGTCCTGCCGGAACGCAATCTCCGGGAACAGGATGACGATCGGAATCTCGGTGCCCTTGCCGGAAGCGAGCCCGCCGGCGGCGGCGATCCAGCCCGCGTGCCGGCCCATCACTTCCAGCACGAACACCTTGGTCGAGGTCTTCGCCATGCTCGCCACGTCGAAGCTCGCTTCGCGCGTCGACACGGCGACGTATTTGGCGACCGAGCCGAACCCGGGGCAGCAGTCGGTGATCGGCAGGTCGTTGTCCACGGTCTTGGGCACGTGCACCGCGGCGATCGGATAGCCCATGCGCGCCGAAATCAGCGACACCTTGAGGCAGGTGTCGGCCGAGTCGCCGCCGCCGTTGTAGAAGAAGTAGCCGATGTCGTGCGCCCTGAACACCTCGATCAGGCGCTGGTACTCGCGCGGATCCTTCTCGAAGCTCGTCAGCTTGTAGCGGCAGGAGCCGAACGCGCCCGACGGTGTGTGGCGCAGTGCCCGGATTGCCGCGACCGATTCCTTGCTGGTGTCGATCAGATCCTCGGCCAGGGCGCCGATGATGCCGTTGCGGCCGGCGTAGACCTTGCCGATGTGCTTGCGCTGCCTGCGCGCGGTTTCGATCAGGCCGCAGGCGGAGGCGTTGATGACTGCCGTGACGCCGCCCGACTGGGCATAGAAGGCATTTCTCGGGGCCATGCGTTTCTCCACAGGAAGTTCGGCGCGGATTCTACCGCGCGTGCCGGTCGCGCCGGCGTGCGAACACGGCGCCCGAGATCAGAAACGCGGACATGAACCAGAATACCGGTCCCATGCCGCCGAGCGCGGCGAGCGCGCCGAAGGCGAGCGGCAGCAGTGTATGGCTCGCATTCAGCAGGGTGGTGCGCACGCCGACCACCTCGCCCTGCCGTCCGGGAGGCGAGGCCGAGTAGAGCAGCGCCATGATCATCGGCTGCGCGCAGCCAAGGCCGATGCCGAGCAGGAAGGAAAGCGCCATCAGCAGCGGCACCTGGCTGACGAGCGGGAACAGCGAATAGGCGCAGCCGGCAATCGCCATGGCGGCAGTCACCACGGTCCACTCGCGCACGCGGCGCGCCATCATCGGCATCACCAGCCGGACGGCAAACGTGGCCGCGGCGAACGAGCCCATGACGATGCCGATCGTCGTCGCGCTGAGCCCGATGCTCGAACCGAAGATCGGCATCACGAAGGTATACAGGTCCCAGCCCATGGCGAGCAGGCCGCTGGCGACGAACGCGCCGCGCAGGCGCGGCTCGCGCAACAGGTCGATGATGCGCCGTTCGCCGCCTTCGCTGCGCGGCCCGAGCCGGTGCGGCATCGCATGCCGGTAGAAGTAGAGCAGCATCAAGCCTGCTGCGGGGAACGCCGCCAGCAGCAGGAACGTCGGCCGATGGCCTGCAGCGTCGATGGACAGTCCCGTGAGCAGGGGCCCGCAGAAGCCGCTGACGGAAAAGGCGAGCGAGAACCAGCTGAAATTCACGGCGCGGTCGGCGGGCGTGCCCATCGAGCCGACTGCGTGGTTGAGCGACACGTGCACCACCATGAACGAAGTGCCGATGAGCGTTGCGGCGACGAACAGCACCGCCAGCGAAGGCCACGCGTACGGCAGCGAGAGACCGGCGACCAGGAGCAGGCCTGACCACGCCAGCGGCCGCAGCGTGCCGACGCGGTCGATCAGCCGGCCGGCCGACACCGCGAGCAGCATCGGCAGCAGCGCGTAGAGCGCCATCAACAGGCCGATGGTGAACAGCGACGCGTGCCGATGGATGGCGAAGAGCGATACCAGCATGCGGCTGCCGACGAAACCGGTATGCGCCAGCACCGTGAGCAGGACGATGGCCGCGAGCTTCATGCGCTTGCGCCCGGCCACGGCAACCGCCGCGCCAGCAGAGCGTCCTGCCAGCGTGGCGGCAAGCGTGTCAGAGCGGGTGCTTCACACCTGGCCGGGAGCGCGCGTCTGCAGCGCGCTGATGCGCTGTTCGATCGGCGGGTGTGAAGACAGGAGTCTCATCCAGCCCGAGGCACCGTTGATGCCGGAAGCCTGGAACGAGGCCGGCAGTGCGCCCGGCTGCAGGCCGCCCAGCCGGGTGAGGGCGTTGACCATCGGCTGCGGCGAACCGAGCAGGGTTGCCGATGCCGCATCGGCGCGGAATTCGCGCTGACGCGAGAACCAGGCGACGATGATCGACGCCAGCACGCCCAGCACGACCTGACTGATCATCACGGCGGCGAAATAGCCGATGCCGTAGCCACGCTCGTTCTTGAGAACGACGCGGTCGACCACGTACCCGATGACGCGCGACAGGAAGATGACGAAGGTGTTCACGACCCCCTGAATGAGGGTGAGGGTGACCATGTCGCCGTTGGCGACGTGACCGATCTCGTGACCGAGGACCGCCTCGACCTCGTCGCGGCTCATGGACTGCAGCAGCCCGGATGAGACCGCGACCAGCGCCGAGTTCCTGAACGCCCCCGTGGCAAAGGCGTTCGGCTCGCCCTCGTAGATGGCGACTTCCGGCATCGCGATGCCGGCGCGCTCCGCGAGGCGCCGCACGGTCTCGACCAGCCAGTACTGCGTGGAGCCCTCGGTGCCGTCGATCACCTGCGCGCCGGTGGCGCGCTTGGCCATCCACTTCGAGATGAGCAACGAGATGAAGGCACCGCCGAAGCCGAAGATCGAAGCCATGATCAGCAACGGCGCGACCTGCAGGCCTTCCTGCGCGAGCGCCCGGTCGATGCCGAGGACGCTGATGACGACGGACAGCAGCACCATCACCGCCAGGTTGGTGGCGATGAGAAGAATGACTCTTTTCATGGTCTTGGGGCCTCCAGGGCGCCGGATGATAACCCAACTTTAGATGGGGATTACCGCCCGGGGTTCAATGCCGGGCGGCGAGAATCATGCGCGCGCCTTTTTCCGCGATCAGGTAGGCCGGGGCGTTGGTATTGCCGGAGGTGATGCGGGGCATGATCGAGGCGTCGACCACGCGCAGCGCATCGACGCCGTGGACCCGCAGCGCGTCATCCACCACCGCCATCGGATCGGCGCCCATCCTGCAGCTGCCGATGGGGTGAAAGATGGTCGTACCGAGTTCGCCTGCCGCGCGCTCCAGGTCGGCGTCGGTCTGCGCCGCAGGGCCCGGACGGAATTCTTCCGGCTGGTATCGGGCGAGCGCCTTGGCGGCCATGATGCGCCGCGTGAACCGCATGCCGTCACGGGCCACCTGGCGGTCCTCCGGCGTGGACAGATAGTTGAGCTTGATTTCCGGATAAGCCGATGCGTCGGGCGACGTAATCCGCACCCAGCCGCGCGAAGTCGGCCGCAGGTTGCACACGCTCGGCGTGATGGCCGGAAACGCGTGCAGCGGATCGCCAAACTTGTCGAGCGACAGCGGTTGCACGTGCCACTCGATGTTGGGCGTCGGCTGCGAAGCGTCGCTGCGCGCGAACGCGCCCAGTTGCGACGGCGGCATGGTGAGCGGCCCGGTGCGGAACAGGAGGTACTCGAGCCCCATCGCCAGCTTGCCGCCGAGGCTGTTCACCCGCTCGTTCAGCGTCTTCGTGTTCGCCACACGGTATTGCATGCGGATCTGCAGGTGGTCGTGCAGGTTTTCACCCACCCCGGGCAAGTGCTGCACGACCGGTATCTGGTGCCGTTGCAGCAGCTCGGCCGGCCCTACGCCGGAGAGCTGCAGGATCTGCGGCGAGCCGATCGCGCCCGTGGCCAGGACCGTTTCCGATCGGGCCTCCGCGAACAGCAGTTCGTCGTGGCGCATGAACTCGATGCCGCTTGCACGCCGGCCTTCGAAGCGCACCTTTCTCACCAGCGCATCGGTCAGCACGGTGAGGTTGGGGCGCTTCAGCACCGGGCGCAGGAACGCGTTGGTCGCGCTCCAGCGCCGGCCGCGGCGCTGGTTCATCTGGAAATACGCGCAGCCGAAATTGTCGCCGCGGTTGAACACCTTGACCGGGGGGATGCCGCATTCGGCGGCCGCCTCGCGCCAGGCGTCGAGGATTTCCCAGGACACACGCGGGTCCTCGATGCGCAGCTCGCCACCGCTGCCGTAACCGTCGGCGTCGCCCCCCGCGTAGTCCTCCAGCTGGCGAAACAGGGGCAGCACCTCGTCCCACGACCAGCCCTCGTTGCCGAGCGCGGCCCAGTGGTCGTAGTCCTCCTTCTGGCCGCGCATGTAGATCATGGCGTTGATCGTGGAACAGCCGCCGAGCACGCGGCCGCGGGCGTAATGGATCGAGCGCCCGGCGAGGTGCTCGTCGGGTGCCGTCTTGTAGCACCAGTCCGTGCGCGGATTGGCGATGGTGTAGAGATAACCGACCGGGATGTCGATCCAGAACCAGTCGTCCTTGCCGCCCGCCTCGAGCAGCAGGACCCGGTTCGCCGGGTTTGCCGAGAGGCGGTTGGCGAGCAGGCAACCGGCACTGCCTGCGCCGGCGATCACGTAGTCGTAAGTTCCCAGGGTCGCGGGCATCCGGCCTCCGGCGTGAATTGTAGCGCCGCCGGTCGGTATTGCGACTTTGGTCGCCTGGCGGCCAGACCATTGGATTGCCGATTTTTTCGGGCTCCACAGGCACACTATGGCTTGCGGTCTGGCGGCAATCGCGGGCTGCAAACAGTAGATGCCAGTACTGTCTCCCAGCTGGCATCGGACCTTTCCCCGGTGTGCCTCGTGCGCGCCGGGGATTTTTTTTGTCCGTACGCGGCCGCCACCGGACTTCCCAAGCCCCCGCGGCGGCGTAGACTTTGCGCCGGTTTCAGTGTGGACAGGCCATGGGTCGCAATCACGACATGCGGGGCAACCTGCGAACGCATCCGGACCGCGCTGCGGCGCTCGCGCGGTACCGCGAACTGGCACCCGGGTACGACGCCAGCTGCTGGGCGGTCGCAGGAATGCGGCGACAGGCTCTGGCGCTGCTCGCACCGGCCGAAGGCGACGTGGTGTTCGATGTCGCCTGCGGCACGGGGCCGATGCTGCCCGATCTTGCGCGCTGCGTCGGTCCGAGCGGCAGGGTGATCGGCATCGAGCAGTCTCCGGAAATGCTTGCGATCGCACGCGAGCGCGTTGCGCGGGAGGGCGTTGCCGCGACCGTGACACTGCTCGAGGCAGCGGCAGAAGAATGCGACCCGGATGCGCGGGCCGACAGGTTTCTTTTCTTCTACACCCATGACGTTTTCCAGTCCCCGTTGGCACTGGAGCGCCTGTTCTATCGAGCGCGACCCGGTGCGCGAGTCGTGGCAGCGGGTGCGCGGCTCCTCCCCTGGTGGGGGGCGCCGCTGAACCTCTGGACCGTTCTGCGCACGCGGCGCTACCTGACCACCTACCGCGGACTTGGACAGCCGTGGCAATATCTGCTGCGCCACTGCCCCGATTTCGCGCCGGTTGCGAACAATTTCCTGGGTACGAGCTATATCGGGGTCGGTACAGTGGGGGAAGGAACCGCCGTGACATGAAGGCGTTGCAGGAGCGAGGTCGGGACGTGCGGTGTGCGCATCGGCATTGACCTCGGCGGCAGCAAGATCGAGCTGATCGCGCTCGATGAAGGCGGGCGCGAAGCCCTGCGCCGGCGCATCGCGACGCCGCAGGGCGATTACGCCGGCACGGTGCGCGCGGTCGCGACGCTGGTGCACGCGGCCGAGCGCGAGTTGGGCGGGCGAGCGAGCGTCGGAATCGGCACGCCGGGCGCGCTCTCGCACGTCAGCGGGCGCATCAAGAACGCCAATTCGACGTGTCTCAACGACCGGCCGCTCAAGCAGGACCTGGAAGCTGCGCTGGGACGCGAGGTGCGCGTCGCCAACGACGCCAACTGTTTTGCGCTCTCGGAAGCCGTGGACGGCGCCGGCAAGGGCGCGGCGGTGGTATTCGGAGTGATTCTCGGTACCGGAGTTGGCGGCGGCATCGTGGTGCACGGGCAAGTGCTCACGGGTCCGAACGCCATCGCAGGGGAGTGGGGCCACAATCCTTTGCCGCTGCCCGGCAAAGCCGATCTGCCGTTGCCGCCCTGCTATTGCGGCAGATGCGGCTGCATCGAAACCTACCTTTCGGGTCCGGGCCTGGTGCGCGATTCGGGCGCCGCGTTGCAGCCGCCGGAGATCGTCGCACGCGCCGCGCAGGGCGACGCGCGCTGCGCAGCGGCACTGGCGCGCTATGAGGAGCGCCTGGCGCGCGCGCTGGCCGGCGTGATCAACCTTCTCGATCCCGATGTCATCGTGCTCGGCGGCGGAATGTCGAATATCGACCGGCTCTACGCGCGCGTCCCCGAGTTGTGGCTGCCACACGTGTTTTCGGATCGCGTTGCGACCCGGCTCGCGCGCCACGCGCACGGCGATTCGAGCGGCGTGCGCGGCGCCGCGTGGCTGTGGTATTCCTGAACCAAGCCGCGCGGCGTCAATCCTCGCGGTGCTCGGAATCGACGACGATGCGTGCGTAGCGCTGCAGGGTCCAATACGACCAGGCCCATTCGATCAGCACGATCAGCCGGTTGCGGAATCCGATCAGGAAGAAAATGTGCGCCACCAGCCACAGCAGCCATGCCGGGTAGCCTGACAACTTGAAACGCCCGAACATCGCCACGGCGGCGTTGCGCCCAATCGTGGCGAGCAGCCCGGCATCGCGATAGCGGAACGGCTCGACCGCCTTGCCGCGCAGGCGGCAGAGGATGCTGTTCGCCGCGTGCCGTCCCATCTGCTTGGCGGCGGGCGCGATGCCCGGCACCGGCGGTTCGTGACCGCGGATCGAAGCGAGGTCGCCGATCACCTGCACCTCCGGGTGCCCGGAGATGGCAAGATCCGGTTCCACCAGCACCCGCCCTGCGCCATCGAGCGGCACGCCCAGCGAAGCGCCGAGCGGCGAGGCGGCGACGCCCGCCGCCCAGACGACGGTGCGGGCGGCGATGCGGTCGTCGCCGAGCTGCACGCCGCCCGGATCCACCCCGGTGACGCGCCGGCCTAGCCAGACCGTGACGCCGAGCCGCTCGAGCTGCAGCCGGGCCTTGTCCGTCAGGTCCGGCGGATAAGCGGTCAGGATCCGGTCGGCGGCTTCGACCAGCACCACGCGCGCGTTGCGCGGGTCGATGCGGCGGAATTCCCCGTGCAGCGTATGGCGCGAAATCTCGGCCAGCATGCCGGCGAGTTCCACTCCCGTGGCGCCGGCGCCGATGACGACGAAGGTGAGCCAGGCGGCGCGGCGTCCGGGATCGCTCTCGCGTTCGGCGCGCTCGAAGGCGAGCAGGATGCGGCTGCGGATCTCGAACGCGTCCTCGAGCGTCTTCAGCCCCGGCGCATGCGCGCGCCAGGCGTCGTTGCCGAAATAGCTGTGCGTGGCGCCCGTGGCGACGATCAGCTCGTCGTAGGCAAGCGTCTCGCCGTCGGCCAGAAGCACCGTGCGCTGACTTGTATCGATGCGCACCGCTTCGCCCAGCAGCACGGTCGCGTTGTCCTGGGCAGCGAGGATGTGGCGGATCGGGGCAGCGATCGCAGGCGCCGAAAGCCCGGCCGTGGCGACCTGGTAGAGCAGGGGCTGAAACAGGTGGTGATTGACGCGGTCGAGCACGGTGATGCGCACCGGTGCGCGTCGCAGGGCCTGTGCCGCGAACAGACCGCCGAAACCGCAACCGAGGATCAGGACGTGCCGCGTCACCGCGTTATGATAGTCCCTGCATGGAACTTTCGGGCGTGACCCCGGGATTGCGCGGGCAGGCGGAGCTGGTGGTCGGCGAGGAGCACACCGCGCCGCGTATCGGCAGCGGCAAGGTACACGTGCTGGCGACGCCGGTGATGATCAACCTGATCGAGGCGGCGGCGCTCGCGGCATTCGAACACCTGTTGCCCGCGGGCTGCCAGTCGCTCGGCACGCATCTCGATGTGCGCCATATCGCGGCGACGCCCGTAGGCATGCGCGTCACGGCAGACGCCGAGGTCATCGCGGTCGAAGGGCGCAGCATCCGTTTCCGTGTCGAGGCACGCGATGAACGGGAACTCATTGGTGATGGCGTGCACGAGCGCGTCGTGGTGAACGTCGCCCGGTTCGACGAGCGGGTGCAGCGCAAACTGATTTTGCGGAGATCGCCCGGGACCTGAGCCGGCGATGGAGGTGAGGGGCCACAGTGCGCTCCGGTCGTGCACAGGATTCCTCTCTGTGGCGCTCCCAGCCTGGCCCCGCTACGCCACGCTGCCGTAGCTTGGATCGAACGCGCCCGCGGGCGGCTCCAGGCCGGCGAGCCTGCAGCCCTGGGCGAGCGGCCCGCCGGGGAAGAGCATGTAGAGGAAACGCAGGCCGCCCTTGTAGTGGAATTTCTCGTCCAGTGCATCGTGAAGCACACGCCGCCTGATCGCCTGGCCTTCATGCCGCGCGTAGTACTCCTGCAACGCATTCAGCAATTCCCAATGGTCTTCGCCGAGTTCGAGCCCTTCGCGCCCGGCCATCTCGAGGGCGGCCTGCGGCGTCCAGTCAGGCGGCGCGTAGCGAAACCGCACGTTGCCAGTGTCACCCGGCCCGGCCATGGCTCCTCCTCTCTCGCGATGGATGCGCGAGATCGCAAGCGTCTCAGTTCAGCCAATCGCTGCTGCTCGACAAACGGTTGCAACTACCAGGGCCGTGCGCCGAACAACCAGGCGTGGGCGAGCAGCGTCCCGCCGTAAAGGATCAGGCCGAACACGACCTTCACCAGCCCGATCTCGCCCGCGCGAAAACTGTTGCGCCCCTGCGCGATGGCGACGAACGGGATGTTGGAGGTCAGCGCGCCGAAGCGCGTCCACGCCTCGCCGGCTTCGCGCGCTTTGCGCGCGTCGATGAGCCGCGTCCCCAATGCGGCGAGGAGCAGGAAGCCGCCGAAAAAGACGAGCGATTTCAGATCGCCGCGCGCGAGCACGTGGGCGCCGGACCACAACAGGATGGCCCACATCACCGGGTGGCGCGTGACGCGCAACATGCCGCGCGCCGGATCCTCCTGCGCAAGGAATTTCGCCTGCCCGACCGCGGTGGGGTTCTTCTGCATCAGGCCGCCCACCAGCAGGATGAAGGCGAACGGCATGAGGACGACCGGAACGAAACGCAACCCCGGCCAGAGTGGCTCGACCGGCGCCCTGAGATAGGCGTGCACCATCCAAACGAGCGTCGCCAGAGCGGCCGCCACGTAGATGCCGAGATAGGCGCGCTCGCCGGTGGCGCGCACGATCGCGGCGCGCAGCGGCGTGCTGGCGACGAAATGCGTCCCGAGGAATGCTGCGGTGGCGACGCAGAGCTGGGCGAGGGGATCCATGGCCGCGATGCTACGCCAGCGCCCGCGTCACGATCTCGGCGAGGTCGCGCGACAGGACCTCGGCATCGCGCAGCCGCTCGAGCTGCGCGCGTGCATGCGCCTGGCGGCCGGCGTCGAACTTCCGCCAGCGATCGAAGCCGCGTGCCATGCGCGCGCCGACCGCCGGATTGAAGCGATCGAGCGCCAGGATCTGGTCGGCCAGGAAAGCGTAGCCGCTGCCGTCGGCAGCGTGGAAGCGCACGTGGTTGGCGCTGAAACCGCGGATCAGCGCATACACCTTGTTCGGCACCTTGAGGTCGAACGCCGGATGCCGCAACAGCGCGCGGACGCGCGCGAGGGTGCCGGGCAGGCGGGACGCGGCCTGTACCGCGAGCCACTTGTCCACCACCAGCGGTTCGGACTGCCAGCGGTCATAGAAGGATTCGAGCGCCTTCTCGCGCTCGATGCAATCGCAGTTGGCGAGGAAGCCGAGCGCGGCGAACGACTCGGTCATGTTGTCCGATTGCGCGAATTGCTCGTAGCACAGGGCGCGCAAGTCGATCGTGCCCAGTTCCATCAACAGGCCGAGGGCGGCATTGCGCAGCGCGCGCCGGCCCATGGCCGCCGCGTCGGGCGAATAGGGACCCGGCACCTCGTTGGCGCGATAGGCCGCGAGCAGTTCGTCCTTGAGCGCCTCGACGATGCGCCGGCGCAGCCGGTTGCGCGCCGCGTGCAGCCGGTCCGGGTCGACGACTTCGAGCTGCTCGGCGAGGAAGGACTCCGAGGGCAGCGCGAGCGCCTCGGCAATGAACGCCGGGTCGCCGTCCTGCAACAGCCGCTG
>SCUF01000101.1 GCA_004298325.1 Betaproteobacteria bacterium
GACGACGGCGACGGGCCCGGTCGCGAGTTGCCCCGAGGAGCCCCAGAGGCCGGCGACCAGCACGGGCAGGAACGCGGTGTAGAGGCCGTAGTGCGCGGGCATGCCGGCGAGCTGCGCGTATGCCATCGACTGCGGCACCAGCACCAGCGCCACCGTGATCCCGGCGACGATGTCGCCGCGCAACGCGCCGCGCGCCATCGGAAACCAGGCGAGGAACGGCAGGACGTGCCGGAGCTTCATCCGTTCAGGCGGCCTTTACGACCAGCACCGCGCACGGCGTCCGGTTGAGGACGCGCTCGGTGTTGCTTCCCAGGAGCAGGCGTTCGAACCCGGTGCGGCCATGGCTGCCCATCACGATCAGATCGGCACCGCAGTCCGCCGCGGCCGCTACGATCGTGTCGCCCGCCGGACCTTCGAGGACTGCGCCCTGCGCCGCGATTCCATCGGCGGCCAGTGCGCGCACGATTCGATCGACCACGCCGCGGGCTTCCTGGCGGCGCGCCTCCGCATGCGATGGCACCGCGACCGAGACCACCGTGACCGGCGCCTCGCAGCGCCTGGCGAGACTGCCGGCAACCACCGCCGCCGCGTCCCCGAAGCGTGACCCGTCCGAGGCCAGAACGAACCGCCGTCCCCGCACCTCGGCGGCGCGCGGCACCACCAGCACGCTGCAATGCGCACTCCCGATCAGCCTGAGCGTGATATCGCCCACCATCATGCGCGAGAGCCTGCGGCGGCCGCGGCGACCGACGACGATCAGGTCTGCCTGCATGCGCTCGCTTTCCTCGACGATGCGCTCGTGCACGCTGACGCCCTGCACCACTTCGGTCTCGCACGGCACGCCGGCGGCGGCGGCTCGGGCCGCGAGCTGATCGAGGTGCACGCGTGCGCTGTCCAGTTCGCGTCCGAGCGCCCGCTCGCCCAGACTCTCGTCTTCGAGGTCCCCGGCCACGAAGGTGACGGCACGCAGGCGCGCGCCGCAACGTTGCGCCAGACGCAGGCCTTCCCGCACGGCCCCGGCGCTGTATTCGGAGGCGTCGCTCGCCACGAGGATTCGTTCGAACCGCCCCAGCGGCGAGAGTTGTGGCAGCGGTTGCGTCGCAGCGCCGGGCGCAGGCGTCGCAGCCACCGCCAGCGCCGCAGCCTCTTGCGCCGCGCGCTCGGCGCGCATGCCCTTTCGCAATGCCGACAGCACGATGAAGGCGCCCGTGGCGAGGGCGAACGCCATGATGCCGAAGCTGACGCTATTCAGCGCTTTCACGGTGCCGCCGCCGAGGGTTCCGATCAGCTCCAGCTCGGAGAGGTAGACCGGGATGACGAGTGCGCGGCTCACGAGCACCAGCACCATGATCGTTCCCATCACCACCTTGATCATGTGCGGCTTGACGTAGGTCGTGCCGATGGCGCCCAGCTGGATGCCGAACAGCGACCCCGCCAGGATGATCATCGCCAGCCGGATGTCGACGAGGCCGCTCCAGGCGAACTTGATCGTGCCGCCGAGCCCCATGACGAAGGCGATGACGAGTTCGGTGGCCGAGGCCATCAGACTGGGTGCGCCGAGGACGTAGTGCATCCCCGGCACGCCGATGAAGCCGCCCACCGCGATGGTGGCCGCGAGCATGCCGGTCGCGAAGCCGAGCGGGATCGTGAACAGGACCGAAACCCTGGCATCGAGGCTGCGGAAGTAGACCATCGTGTAGGGGATGTGGATCGCCTGGAGGCGCCGCGCCAGCGGGCTGACTGTTTCCACCTGTGCCTGGGCGGTTCCGCTGCGCAATGCCCGCACCACGTCCCACAGCACGTAGCCGCCGACCACCGCCAGCACCGCCACGAAGGCGACGCTCACGTAGAGGTTGGATCCGGCGGCGCCGAAGGCGCGGCGGATGTTTTCCTGCAGGTGCGCGCCGTAGAGCACCCCCGCCTCGGCAGACGCCCCCATCACGATGCCGAGCTTGACGTCCACCTGGCCGTAGCGCGCGCGCTTGATGGCGCCGACCAGCGCCTTCGGGAACTTGTGGCACATGTTGGAGGCGACGGCGACGATGCCCGGCACCCCCAGGCCCATCATCGCGGGCGTCAGCACGAAAGCGCCACCGGAGCCGATGAAGCCGCTCACCAGTCCGGCGATGAAACCGACGATCAGGAGATAGGCGACGTTGAAAAGGTCGAGATGGACGAAATTCGCTGCGGCGTCCACGGCGTGCGGTTCCCCTTACTTCTTCGCCCTGACGCCGAGCAGGTCCCAGAAGTAGCCCGTAAATGCGCCGTGCGCGAGGGAGAAGATGAAGGCGATCCCGACTGGAATGAGGCCGAACCACCCGCCCAGCGTCGAAAGCCCAAGGACCAAGTCCTCCATCAGGAACAGACCTGCGTAAAGCACCAGGGTGAGGACCCCGAGAGCCAGCGTCTTGACGATCTTCTTCTCAACGCCGGCGGCCGTGACGGTCGCCATGTCCAACTCCCCGGTCCAATCGCAACACCGCGCGGCAACGTGGCCGTTCGCTCAAGCGGTGCGCGGGCCCCGCCTGTGAAAAAAATGGTAGCACGCGCCGACCGGGCCGCTCATAGCAACTGCAAACGGGCTCATAAACGCAATGCGTCGGCGATGCGTCACGTTTTCGGCCGCGTCGCGGCATTGGCATCGGCCCCCTCGGGCGGCGGCAGGGATGCGCATTCTTCGAACACTCGCGCCCGGCACGTGGCGCAGACGCTGCGGTCGAGGCGATCGAAGACCGCGCCGATGGCTTGCCGCTTGGTCGCCAGATTGGCCCCGGGATCGAACGCGCTCCTGAACGCCGGCCCGAACAGCATCCGGCCGGCCGACTCGCGCAGGCCGTGGAAATAGAGCGCGCCGCCACGCGCGCGCCGGCGACGCGCCTCGCCGGCCAGCAGCTCGGCGCCGGCGACGTCGACGAAGTTCATGCTCTTCGAGAGCAGGAGCAGATGCTTTTGCGCCGGGCGCCGCTCCTCGATCTGCTGCAGGTAATCGCCGACGTGGCTGACCGCGCCGAAATAGAGCGAGCCTTCGATGCGCAGCAGGCGCAGTTGCGGGCACTCGGCCTCGCCCGCCCGGCGCTCGCGGAACTTGCGCTGCGGCGATTGCGGGTCGGGGACGATCGAGCGCAATGCCGGGCGCGACGTGCGGTGCAGGTAGAGCACCAGCGAAAGCGCGATGCCGAACAGGATCGCGATCTCCAGGTGCAGCGTCAGGGTGGCGAAGAGCGTGACCGCGAGCAGGGCACCCTCGGCGGGGCTCGCGCGCACGATCGTGCGCATCTGGTGGAAATCGAACAGCCCCCAGGCCACCAGCAGCAGGATCGCCGCCATCGACGCCACCGGAATGAAGGCCGCCAGCGGCGCGACCGCGAGCACGATCAGGACCAGAAACGCCGCCGAGAAGACCGCCGCCAGCGGCGACTTCGCGCCCGCCTCGTAGTTTGCGCCGGAGCGGTTGAACGAGCCGCTCGACGGGTACGCCGAGAAGAAGCTCCCCGCCAGGTTCGACAGCCCCTGGCCGATGAACTCCTGGTTGCCGTCGATGCGCTGGCCGGACTTGAGCGCGATCGAGCGCGCGATCGAAACCGCCTCGACCAGCCCCAGCACGGAAACCGCGATCGCGGCGCTGCCGAGCGCGCGCATCGTGTCGAAGGAGAACTGCGGCACGGAAAGCGGCGGCAGCGCGGCGGGCAGCGCACCCAGCACGCGGATCGAGGCGCCGCCCAGCGGGTGCCAGCGGTTGATGGCGTAGCCGGCCAGAGCGCCGGCAAGCATCGCCACGATCATGTAGGGCACGCGCGGCAGCCAGCGCCGCGCAGCCATTCCGGCGGCGAGCGTGGTCAGGCCGACCAGCAGGGTGGTGATCTGGATCTCGTCCGCGCCGGCGCCGAAGGCGTGCAGGGTCTCGAAAAACGACGTCCCCGCGGGGACCGGCACGCCGAAGAAATTGCGCAGCTGGCTGGCGACGATCAGCAGCGCGGCCCCGGCCGTGAAGCCGACCACCACCGTGTGCGAGATGAAATTCACCAGCACGCCGAGCCGTGCCAGTCCCGCCGCGAGCTGCGTTGCGCCGACGAGAAAGGTCAGCATCAGCACGAGGTTGATGTACTTGGCGCTGCCAGGCTCCGCCAGTTGCGTCATGGTCGCGAACACGACCAGCGAGATGGCGTTGGTCGGGCCCGACACGAGGTGCCAGCTCGAGCCCCATAAGGCGGCGATCACGGCCGGCACCATCGCGGCGTACAGCCCGTACTGGGGCGGCAGTCCCGCCAGCGTGGCGAAGGCAATCGCCTGGGGGAGCACGACCACAGCGCCCACCACGCCGGCGGCCACGTCGGCGCGCAGCACGCCGCGATTGACGCGCGGCCACCAGCGCAGCGCCGGAATCGCGCGCGCCAGCCAGGAAAATTTCGCGAACATGCGCAATTGTAGAATGACCGGGATGCCCAAGCTCGCGGCAAATCTGTCGCTGCTTTTTCCCGCCGTTGATTTTCGCGATCGCTTTGCGGCGGCGGCGCGCGCCGGATTTCGCGCCGTCGAGTATCAGTTTCCGTACGCCTTTGCGCCGCTCGCCGTCGCCGAGTACGCCCGCGCCGCCGGCGTCGAGGTCGTGCTGCACAACCTTCCGGCGGGCGACGCGGCGCGCGGCGACCGCGGCATCGCGTGCCTGCCGCAGCGCGTGTCCGAATTCCGCGAGGGCGTTGAGCGCGCCCTGGAGTACGCGCAGGCGGTTCGCTGCCCGCGCCTGAATTGCCTCGCCGGCGTGGTGGCGCCGGATGCGCCGCGCGCACGCTATTTCGACACGCTGGTGGAGAATGTCCGCTTTGCCGCCGCGCGGCTCAAGGCCGCGGGGGTCGCGCTGATGCTGGAACCGATCAACACGCGCAGCGTCCCGGGATTCTTTCTCGCGAATACGCGCCAGGCGCTCGCGGTGCTGGATGCCGCCGGCGCGGACAACGCCTTCCTGCAGTACGACATCTTCCACATGCAGATCATGGAGGGCGACCTCGCGCGGAGCATCGAGCGCCTGCTGCCGCGCATCGGCCACCTGCAGCTCGCCGACGTGCCGGGCCGGCACCAGCCGGGCACCGGCGAGATCAACTTCGATTACCTGTTGCGCCAGATCGACCGCGTCGGCTACGCCGGCTGGATCGGGTGCGAATACAATCCGCTCGGGGACACGGTCGAGGGTCTGGCGTGGGCGAAGCCCTTTCTCTGACGAAGATTGACAGCGCGCGGCAGCGTGCCGTGGCCGAGGCACTGCGCGCCTTTCTGCCGGCGCACGCGGTGCTGTGGCAGGAAGAGGACACGCGGCCCTACGAGTGCGACGGGCTCACCGCCTACCGCAACGTGCCGATGGTGGTGGCGCTGCCCGAGACCGAGGCGCAGGTGCAGCGCGTGCTGCGGACCTGCCATGCGATGCAGGTGCCGGTGGTGCCGCGCGGCGCGGGCACCGGACTCTCGGGCGGCGCGCTGCCGCGCGGCGACGGCGTGCTGCTGTCGCTGGCGAAATTCATGCGCGTGCTGCGCATCGATCCGCTGGCGCGCGTCGCGGTGGTGCAGCCGGGCGTGCGCAATGCCGCGATCTCGGACGTGGTGTCCGCGTTCGGGCTGTACTATGCACCCGACCCCTCGAGCCAGATCGCCTGCTCGATCGGCGGCAACGTCGCGGAGAATTCGGGCGGCGTGCATTGCCTGAAATACGGCCTCACCGTGCACAACGTGCTCAAGGTGCGCGGCTTCACGGTCGATGGCGAGCCGGTCGCCTTCGGTTCCGAAGCGCTCGACGCGCCGGGCTACGACCTGCTTGCGCTCGCCATCGGCTCCGAGGGCATGCTGGCGGTGACGACCGAGGTGACCGTCAAGCTGCTGCCCAAGCCGCAGGCCGCGCAGGTCGTGATGGCCTCGTTCGGCGACGTCGAGACCGCGGGCCACGCGGTGGCCGCGATCGTCGCCGCGGGCATTGTGCCGGCGGGACTGGAGATGATGGACCAGCCGGCGACGCGCGCGGTCGAGGCGTATGTGAACGCCGGCTACGATCTCGAGGCGGCCGCGATCCTGCTGTGCGAGTGCGATGGCACGCCCGAGGAAGTGGCGGACGAGATCGCGCGTGTGCGCGAGGTGCTGGCGCGCGCCGGCGCGACGCGCACCAGCGTCTCGCGCGACGAGCCCGAGCGCCTGCGCTTCTGGTCCGGGCGCAAGGCGGCTTTTCCCGCCGTCGGGCGCATCTCTCCCGACTACTACTGCATGGACGGCACCATTCCGCGCAAGCGCCTGGGGGAGGTGCTCAACTTCATCGGCGAGATGGAGCGCAAGTACGGGCTGCGCTGCCCCAACGTGTTCCATGCCGGAGACGGCAACCTGCATCCGCTCATCCTGTTCGACGCGGCGAGCGCCGACGAGCTGCGGCGCACCGAGCAGTTTGCCGCCGAGGTGCTGGAGAAGTGCGTCGCCGTGGGCGGCACCATCACCGGGGAGCACGGGGTGGGCGTGGAGAAGATCGACCAGATGTGCGTGCAGTTCGCCCCGGCGGAGCTCGAGGCGTTTCACGCCCTGAAGCGCGCCTTCGACCCGAAGGGCCTGCTCAACCCGGGCAAGGCGGTGCCGACGCTGCGGCGCTGTGCCGAATTCGGCCGCATGCACGTGCGCGGCGGTCAGTTGCCGCATCCCGAGCTGCCGCGCTTCTGATGGACGCGGCGATCGGCGCGCTGGCCGAACGGATTCGTGCCGCGGCCGAATCGCGGCGGCCGCTGCGCATCCGCGGCGGCGGCAGCAAGGACTTCTACGGCGACGAACTGAAAGGCGAAGTGCTCGATACCCGCGCCTGTACGGGACTCATCAGCTACGAGCCGAGCGAGCTCGTGGTGACGGCGCGCAGCGGCACGCCGCTGGCGGAGCTCGAGGCCGCGCTGGCCGAGAAGGGCCAGATGCTCGCCTTCGAGCCGCCGCATTTCGGGTCCGGCGCGACGCTCGGCGGCTGCGTGGCCGCGGGGCTCTCGGGGCCGCGACGCGCGGCCGCCGGCGCACTGCGCGATTTCGTGCTGGGCGTGCGGCTCATCGACGGTCGCGGCCGCGCGCTCACGTTCGGCGGGCAGGTGATGAAGAACGTCGCCGGTTACGATGTGTCGCGACTGCTCGCAGGGTCGCTGGGCACGCTCGGGCTGATTGTGGAAGCCTCGCTCAAGGTGCTGCCGCGGCCGCAACAGGAAATCACGCTGGGATTCGAGATGCCGGCGGCGCGCGCGCTCCAATCCTGCAATCGCTGGGCGGGACTGCCGCTGCCGATTTCGGCCACGGCCTGGCACGACGACCGGCTGCGCGTGCGCCTGTCCGGGGCGGCGAGCGCGCTGCGCGCCGCGGCCGCCAGGCTCGGCGGCGATGCGCTCGATGAGCCGGCAGCGGCGCAGTACTGGACGGCCATCCGGGAGCAGACCGATCGGTTCTTCGCCGGGGAAGCGCCGCTCTGGCGGCTGTCGCTGCCATCCGGGACGGCGCCGCTCGCGCTGCCCGGTGCGCAACTGATCGAATGGAGCGGGGCCTTGCGCTGGCTGAGGACCGGAGCCGCGGCCGCCGCGGTGCGTGCCGCCGCGGCACACGCGGGCGGTCACGCCACGCTGTTTCGCGCCGCGGAAAAGCAGGCCGGGGCATTCACGCCGCTCGCGCCGGAGCTCGCGCGCCTGCACCGCGAAATCAAGGCGGCATTCGATCCGGCCGGGATCCTCAGTCCGGGCCGGATGTACCCGGAGTTCTAGGACGTGGGCGCCTGGTCCTGCGATTTCTTCGCCGCCCGGATCGCCTCCGCCATGAACGCGGTGGCGCGTTCTTCTTCGCGCCGGCGGCGCGCCGCGTACCGGCGCAGGCTGAGCCACAGCCAGAGGGCGCAGACCGCGAGCAGCGCGATCCCGAGCAGGGTGAACGTCTTGCCCATGCGCAAAGTATAGCGGGGCCGCGACGATGCAGATCCAGCTCGCCGATTTCATCCGCGGCACGCCCGAGGGGCGCGCGGCCGAGGCCATCGTGCGGAAGTGCGTGCACTGCGGTTTCTGCACCGCGACCTGCCCGACCTACCAGCTGCTGGGCGACGAGCTCGACTCGCCGCGCGGCCGCATCTACCTGATCAAGCAGGCGCTCGAAGGCGCGCCGGTGACGGCGCGCACGCGCCTGCACCTGGACCGCTGCCTCACCTGCCGCGCCTGCGAAACCACCTGCCCGTCGGGCGTGCAGTATGGCCGGCTGGCGGATATCGGCCGCAAGGTGCTCGAGGCACGCACCACGCGCAGCACCTGGGAGAATCTGCAGCGTGGCGCGCTGGCGTACGTGCTGCCGCGCCCGGCGCTGTTCGGCGCGCTGCTCGGGCTCGGGCGGCTGGCGCGCCCGTTCCTGCCGCGCGCGCTGCGCGAGACCGTTCCGGCGCGCATCGAACCGGCGGGCGAGCGTCCGCCGGCGCGGCACCGGCGCCGCGTGCTGACGCTCGCCGGCTGCGTGCAGCCGGCGCTCGCGCCGGCGATCAACGCCGCGGCGGCGCGCGTCCTCGACCGCATCGGCATCTCGCTCGTCGAGGTGCCCGGCGCCGGCTGCTGCGGCGCGCTGCGCTTTCACCTCAATCGGCAGGAAGCGGGCCTCGCCGACATGCGCGCGCTGATCGACCGCTGGTGGCCGTTCATCGAGCGCGACGCGGTCGAGGGGATCGCGCTCACGGCGAGCGGCTGCGGGGCCACGATCGAGGACTACGCGCACCTGCTGGAGCACGACCCGGACTACCGGCACAAGGCGGCGCGCATCGCACTGCTCGCGAAAGACCTCTGTGAGCTCGTGGCCGCCGAAGCGCCTGCATTCGAGCGCCTGCTGGCGCAGCGCGCACCCCGGCGCGTACCGCTGCGTGTCGCGTTCCAGTCGCCCTGTTCGCTGCAGCACGGGCTGAAAATCACCGGCATCGTCGAGGGATTGCTCGAGCGCTCCGGGCACGTGCTCACGCCGGTCGCCGAGGCACATCTGTGCTGCGGCTCGGCGGGCAGCTACTCGATCCTGCAGCCGGAGATCTCCCGGCAGCTGCGCGCGCGCAAGCTCGCCGCGCTCGCGAGCGGCGAGCCAGAGGTGATCGCGACGGCCAACATCGGCTGCCTCGCGCACCTGCAAGGGGGGGCGGCGACGCCGGTGCGGCACTGGATCCAGCTGCTCGACGACGCCCTGCAAGAGTAAGATTCCCCGCATGAACGCACCGAGCGCCGCCGGCCGGCTGGACGCGGCCGATACCGAGGTCAAAGTCGTGCGCACGGCCTGCCCGCACGACTGCCCCGACACCTGCGGCATGCTGGTGACGGTGAAGGACGGCGTCGCGGTGAAGATCCAGGGCGATCCGTCGATGCCCTTCACCGAAGGCACGTTGTGCACCAAGGTGGCGCATTACCTGGAGCGTACTTACGCACCGGACCGCGTGCTGCACCCGCTGCGCCGCGTCGGCGCCAAGGGCCGGGGTGAATTCCGGCGCATCTCCTGGGACGAAGCACTCGACGAGATCGCTGCGCGCCTGAGGGCGCTCGCCGCCTCGCCCGAGGGTCCCGAGAGCATCCTGCCGCTGAGCTATGCGGGCACCATGGGCATGGTGCAGTACAGCTCGATGGACCGGCGCTTCTTCCATCGCCTGGGCGCCTCGATCCTCGATCGCACGCTCTGTTCCTCGGCCGGCAAAGTCGGCCTCAAGGCGACGCTCGGCGGCTCGGTGGGCATGGACCCCGAGCGCTTTGCCGAAGCGAAGCTGATCATCCTCTGGGGCGCCAACCCGATCGTTTCCAACCTGCACCTCTGGCCGCGCGTGCTGGAGGCGAAACGGCGCGGCGCCAGGGTGATCGCGATCGATCCCTACCGCAGCCTTTCGGCGGAAAAATGCACGCAGCACGTCGCGCCGCTGCCCGGGACCGACGGCGCGCTCGCGCTCGGCATGATGCACGTGCTGGTGGCCGAGGACCTGGTCGACCGCGACTACATCGCGCGCCACGCGCTCGGTTTCGAGGCACTGGCCGAGCGCCTGCAGCAGTACACGCCCGAGTGGGCGGCGCGCGCCTGCGGCCTCGAGGTCGAAGAGGTGGTGCAGCTCGCACGCGACTACGGCAGCATGCGGCCGTCGGCGATCCGGCTCAACTACGGCATGCAGCGTCACGCGGGCGGCGGCATCGCCGCGCGCAACATCGCCTGCCTGCCGGCGCTGACCGGCGCCTGGCGCGAGGCCGCGGGCGGCATCCTGCTCAGCACCAATGATTTCTACAGTTTCGACCACGCCGCGCTCGAGCGTCCGGACCTGCTCGGCGGGCGCAGGCCGCGCGTCGTCAATCACGCCGCGATCGGCGATGCGCTGACGCGCACCGAGCAGCCGGTGCGCGCGGTGATCGTCTACAACAACAACCCGGTCGCCGTCTGCCCCGATTCGGAAAAGGTGGTCGCGGGCTTCGCGCGCGAGGATCTGTTCTGCGTGGTGATGGATTCGTTCCTCACCGACACCGCGGACTACGCCGACATCGTGCTGCCGGCGACCACGCAGCTCGAGCATTTCGACGTCCACAAGTCTTACGGCCACCTCTATGTGCTGGCGAACAACCCGGCCATCGACCCGGTGGGCGAGTCGCTGCCCAATTCCGAGGTGTTCCGGCGTCTGGCCGCGCGCATGGGCTTCGACGAGCCGTGCTTTCGCGATCCCGACGAGGACATCTGCCGGGCTGCGCTGCGTTCCGCCCATCCGCGCATGCAGGGGATCGGCTGGGACGCGGTGAAGGAGAGCGGCTGGCAGCGGTTGCGGGTGGACGAGCGCTTTGCGCCCTTTGCCGAGGGCGGCTTCCCGACGCCGTCGGGCAAGTGCGAGTTCTACAGTGCCTGGCTGAAAGAGCAGGGTTTCGATCCGCTGCCGTTCTTCAACCCGCCTGCGGAATCGGCCGTGAGCAACCCCGGGCTGGCGCGCCGCTATCCGCTCGCCTTCCTGTCGCCGCCGGCGCGCAACTTTCTGAATTCGACTTTTGCCAACCTGAAGCGCTTCCGCGACCACGAGGGCGAGCCGCGCCTCGAAATGAACTCGGGTGACGCCGCTGCGCGCGGCATTGCGGACGGCGACAGGGTGCGCGTGTACAACGCGCGTGGCGACTACACGCTGCGCGCGCGCGTCAACGACAAGCCGCGACGCGGCGTGGTGGTCGCGCCCTCGGTGTGGTGGCGCAAGTTCTCGCCGGACGGACGCAACGCCAACAGCGTGACTTCGCAGCGTGTCGCGGACCTCGGCGGCGGCGCGACCTTCTACGATTGCCTCG
The DNA here is from genome assembly GCA_004298325.1 of Betaproteobacteria bacterium. Taxonomy (GTDB): domain Bacteria; phylum Pseudomonadota; class Gammaproteobacteria; order Burkholderiales; family SG8-39; genus 2-02-FULL-66-14. Next base: position 11,289 of record SCUF01000101.1, read on the forward strand.
TGGAAGTCGAGAAGGCTTGAGCGCTCCGGTCCACGTTTTTCTCAGCGAAGCGCTCGGCCGCTACGGCTTTCCCGAGGGGCATCCGCTGTCGATCGACCGGCAGGGCGCGTTCTGGAACGCGGCGTGCGCGCGCGGGCTCGATCGCACGGTGGTGGTCGCGGACTACGCGATGGCGGCGCGCGGCGCGATCGAGCGCTTCCACCATCCCGGGTACGTCGAGCGCGTGATCGCCGCCTCCGGCGCGGGCAGCGGTTACCTCGACTCCGGCGACACGCCGGCGTTTCCCGGCTGCTACGAGGTGGCCGCCCACCTGGTGGGGGCGGCGCTCGAGGGCGCGCGCCGCGTCGTGTCGGGCGCGGCGCGGCGCACGTTCCAGCCGATCGGCGGGCTGCATCACGCGCGCCGCGGTGCCGCGGCCGGATTCTGCGTCTTCAACGACCTCGGCGTGCTGATCGAGACGCTGCGCACCGAGCACGGCGTGCGCCGGATCGCCTACGTGGACATCGACGTGCATCACGGCGATGGCGTGTTCTACGAATTCGAGAACGATGCCGAGCTGATCGTGGCCGACCTTCACGAGGATGGGGCCTACCTTTACCCCGGAACCGGGCGCGCCGAAGAGACCGGCAGGGGCGCGGCGCGCGGCACCAAGCTCAATCTGCCGCTCGCGCGCGGCGCGGGCGATGCCGAATTCTTCGCCGCCTGGGACGAGGCCGAGCGCTTTCTCGAGCGCCAGGCGCCGGAGTTCTTCATCCTGCAGTGCGGCGCCGACGGCCTGGCGGGCGACCCCCTCGCCGATCTGCGCCTGACGCCGGCGGCGCACACGCACGTGGCACGACGGCTGATCGCGCTTGCCGCACGCCACGCGCGCGGCCGCCTCATGGTCTTCGGCGGCGGTGGCTACAGCCTGGAGAACCTTTCCATGGCCTGGTGCGCGGTGCTGGAGACGCTGGCGCTCGACTGATGGCGGCGAATCCGGAGCCGGGGGCGCGTGGCAGCTGGGCGCAGTGCGTGCGGCTCGCGCGCTTCGTGGCGCCGTACCGGATGCGCGTCGCGGCCGCGCTGCTGGCGCTGGTCGTGGCTGCGGCCTGCGTGCTCGCGCTCGGTCAGGGCCTCAAGCTGGTCGTCGACCACGGCTTCGGCAGCGGCAGCCCGGAGCTCCTTGACCGGGCGCTGGCCGCCATGATCGCGGTCGCGGCGACGCTCTCGGTGGCGACCTTCTTCCGCTTCTACCTGATGATGAGCCTCGGCGAGCGCGTCATGGCCGATCTGCGGCGCGCGGTGTTCAACCATATCCTGGCGCTGGAAGCGGGGTTCTTCGAGGCGACGCGCACCGGCGAGGTGATCTCGCGCCTCACCAACGACACCACGCTGCTGCAGCAGGTGATCGGCTACGGTCTGTCGATGTTCGTGCGCAATCTCCTCATGATGACCGGCGCGGTGGTGATGATGTTCGTCGTCAGCGCCAAGCTCGCGGCGCTCGTGCTGCTCGGCGTGCCGGCGACGCTGGTTCCGATCCTGCTGCTGGGCCGCCGGGTGCGGCGCCTGTCGCGCGCCAGCCAGGACCGCGTCGCCGACGTTTCCGCCTACGTCGACGAGGCGGTGCACGAGATCCGCACGGTGCAGGCGTACGCGCACGAAGAGGTTGACCGCGCCGCGTTCGGGCGTCACTCGGAAGCCGCCTATCGCGTCGGCGTCGAGCGCATCCGGCAGAAGGCGGTGCTGATCGCCGCGGTGATGCTGATCGCGTTCTGTGCCGTCGGCGTGATCCTGTGGATCGGCGGCCACGACGTCTTCGCGGGCCATCTGTCCGCGGGCGAGCTTTCGGCGTTCGTCTTCTACGCCATGGTGGTGGCGGGCGGCGCCGGCACCGTGTCCGAGGTCTGGGGCGAGCTGCAGCGCGCGGCCGGGGCGACCGAGCGTCTCATGGAGCTGCTCGATACGCGCCCGGCGATCGCGCCGCCCGCGCAACCGGCGCCGGCGCCGCAGCGCGCCGATCTCGAGTTCGACGCCGTGAGCTTTGCCTATCCGTCGCGCCCCGGGACGCCGGCGCTCGAGCGCTTCACGCTGCGCGTCGCCGAGGGCGAGCGCGTCGCGCTGGTGGGGCCGTCCGGCGCCGGCAAGTCGACCGTGCTGGCGCTGCTGTTGCGCTTCTACGACCCCCAGGAGGGCGCGATCCGGATCGGCGGCGCGGAGCTGCGCACGCTCGATCCGGCTCAGCTGCGGCGCCTGATCGCGGTGGTGCCGCAGGATCCGGTGATCTTCGCCGCGAGCGTCATGGAGAACGTGCGCTACGGCCGGCCGGAGGCGCCGCCCGAGGCGGTCGAGCGCGCCTGCGGCGAGGCGCACGCGCTCGAGTTCATCGAGCGGCTGCCGCAGCAGTTCGAGACGCCGCTCGGCGAACGCGGGGTGACGCTCTCCGGCGGCCAGCGGCAGCGCCTTTCGATCGCGCGCGCGCTGCTCGCGGACCGCCCGGTGCTGCTGCTGGACGAGGCGACCAGCTCGCTCGACGCGGCAAGCGAGCGCCTGGTGCAGCAGGCGCTGGAGCGGCTCGAGCGCGGGCGCACCACGCTGGTGATCGCGCACCGGCTGGCCACCGTGCAGCATGTGGATCGCATCGTGGTGCTCGACCGCGGCGCGATCGTCGCGCAGGGCACGCATGCCGAGCTGATGCGCCAGGGCGGGCTGTACGCGAGCCTCGCGCAGCTGCAGTTCCTCGACAGCGGGGCGCCGCGGTTCGAGCGCGCGGCATGAGCAACGTGTTTGCTGCGCTGCTGCTGCTCGCGGCCGGCGCCGCGGCGGCGGACGAGCCGCTGCGCGTCGGCTCGAAGCGCTTCACCGAGTCCTACATTCTCGGCGAGGTGATCGCGCAGGCAGCGCGCGATGCCGGCACGCAAGCCGAGCACAAGCCCGGCCTCGGCAATACCGGCATCGTGTTCGCGGCGTTGAAGACCGGATCGATCGATCTCTACCCCGAGTACACCGGCACGATCGCGAAGGAGATCCTGAAGCTCGCGGGCGACGCGGGACTCGCGGCGCTCAACCGCGCGCTCGCGCCGCAGGGGTTCGGCGTCGCGGTGCCGCTCGGCTTCAACAACAGCTATGCGCTCGCGATGCGCGAGGATCGCGCTCGCGCGCTGGCCATCCGCTCGCTCTCCGATCTCGCGCGCCACCGCGAGTTGCGGCTTGGGCTGTCGCAGGAGTTCATCGGCCGCGCCGACGGCTGGCCGGGGCTGAAGGCCGCCTACGGTCTGCCGTTCGCCACGCCGCAGGGGCTCGACCATGGTCTCGCGTACGAGGCGGTGGCTGCGGGAAAGATCGACGTCATGGACATCTACACGACCGATGCCAAGATCGAGCGCTACCGCCTGCGCGCGCTGGAAGACGACCGGCGCTATTTTCCGCGCTACGACGCCGTGCTGCTGTATCGGCTCGACGTGCCGCAGCGTTTTCCCGCAGCCTGGCGTGCGCTCGGCAAGCTCGAGGGCCGCATCGGCGAGGCGCGCATGATCCGCATGAACGCGGCGGCGGAGCTGGAGGGGAAGAGTTTTGCCGAGGCGGCGGCGCTGCTTGACGACAAAGCCAAGCCGGTGCGCGCCGCGCAGCGCGGTTTCTGGGGAGCTCTGTTCGGGCCGGACTTCTGGCGCCTGACGGGCGAGCACCTGCTGCTGGTTTTTGCGTCGCTGGCGGCGAGCGTTGCGCTCGGGATTCCGCTCGGCATCGCGGCTGCAAAAGTCCCGCGCGCGGCGCAGCCGATCCTCGGGGTCGTCGGCGTGATCCAGACGATCCCGTCGCTCGCGCTGTTCGCGTTTCTGATTGCGCTCGTCGGCACCATCGGCACGCTGCCGGCGCTGATCGCGCTATTCCTGTATGCGCTGCTGCCCATCGTACGCAACACGCACGCGGGGCTCGAAGGCATCGGCCACGGGATGCGCCAGGCGGCGCTCGCGCTTGGCTTGCGCGCACGCGAGCGGCTTGCGCTGATTGAGCTGCCGCTTGCGCTGCCCTCGATCCTCGCCGGCGTGAAGACTTCGGCGGTGATCAACGTCGGCACCGCGACGATTGCCGCGTTCATTGGGGCGGGGGGCTATGGCGAGCGCATCGCTTCCGGACTGGCGCTGAACGACAACATCACGCTG
>SCUF01000102.1 GCA_004298325.1 Betaproteobacteria bacterium
GGTCAGCATGCCGGCGCGCGTCGTGGCGCCCACCAGCGTGAACGGCGGCAGGTCGAGCTTGATCGAGCGCGCCGCCGGCCCCTCGCCGATCATGATGTCGATCTGGTAGTCCTCGAGCGCGGGATAGAGGATCTCCTCGACCACCGGCGAGAGGCGATGGATCTCGTCGATGAACAGCACGTCGCGCGGCTCGAGGTTGGTGAGCAGCGCGGCGAGGTCGCCCGGGCGCTCGAGCACCGGGCCGGAGGTCTGCCGCAGGTTGACGCCGAGCTCGCGCGCGACGATGTGCGCGAGCGTGGTCTTGCCCAGTCCCGGCGGACCGAACAGCAGCACGTGATCGAGCGCCTCGCTTCTCTGGCGCGCCGCCTGGATGAAGATCTCGAACTGCGACTTCACCTTCGCCTGGCCGACGTAATCGGCGAGCGAGGTCGGCCTGAGCGAGCGCTCGATCTCCCCTTCCTGCGCGGAAGACGGCTTGGCGGAAATCAGGCGGTCGGTCTCGATCGCCATTTCAGCCCCTCGCCAGCGCCTTCAGCGCGGCCCGGATGCCCTCGGCGAGCGCAGCCCCCGGCGGCAGCGCCTTGACCGCGGCGAGCGCTTCCTTTTCGCTGTAGCCGAGTCCCAGCAGCGCGTGAAGAATGTCGGCGCTCGCGCTCTCCGGAGCGGCGGTGGCGGCCGATCCCGGCAAAGCTTCCACGAGCTTGCCTTTGAGTTCCAGCAGCAGCCGCTCGGCGGTCTTCTTGCCGATGCCCGGGACCTTGGTGAGACGCGCGGTTTCCTGCAGCGCCACGGCGTGGGCGAGCTCCGTCACCGAAAGCCCCGACAGCACCGCGAGCGCGGTGCGCGCGCCCACGCCCGAGATGCGGATCAGCTGGCGGAACGCGCTGCGCTCATCGAGCGTCGCGAAACCGTAGAGCATGTGCGCATCCTCGCGCACCAGCAGATGGGTGTGCAGCGTCACCGACTCGCCCGTGCCGGGCAGGTGGTAGAAGGTGCTCATCGGCACGTCGACTTCGTAGGCCACGCCGCCCACGTCCAGCAACACCTGCGGCGGGTGGCGGGCGACCAGCCGGCCGGTGAGGCGCCCGATCACACGAGCCTCCCGCGCTTCATGCGCAGGCCGCGCGTGGACAGGCGGCCGAGCGCGCCGCCATGCGCATGGCAGATCGCGCAGGCGAGCGCATCCGCCGCGTCCGGGCTCGGATCCCCGGGCAGCGCGAGCAAGCGCCTCACCATGTGCTGCACCTGATCCTTCGCGGCATGTCCCTTGCCGACCACCGATTGCTTGACCTGCAGCGCAGTGTACTCGGCGACCGGCAGCCCCGCGAGCACCGCGGCGCAGATCGCCGTGCCGCGCGCCTGCCCGAGCGCGAGCGTCGACTGCGCGTTGACGTTGACGAACACCTTCTCGATCGCGACCTCGCCCGGCCGGTGCAGCGCGATGACTTCGTTCAGGCCCTCGAGGATCGTCTTCAGGCGCGCGGCGAGCTCGCCCGCGCCCGAGCGCACGCAGCCGCTCGAGACATAGGCGAGGCGGCTGCCCGAGCGCTCGATGACGCCGAAGCCGGTGACGCGCAGGCCCGGGTCGATGCCGAGGATGCGCTGGCGGTTCACGCCTCGCCGAGATCGGCGTTGGTATAGACCTCCTGCACGTCGTCGAGATTCTCGAGCGCGTCCAGGAGCCGGCGCAATTTCGCCGCGTCTTCGCCCGCGAGCGCGTTTTCGACGGCGGCCTTCATCGTGATGTCCGCGAGCGCCGGCCTGAGCCCCGCCTGCTCGAGCCCCGCGCGCACGCGCTCGAACTCCCCCGGCGCGCACACCACCTCGATCGAGCCGTCGTCGTTCGTCAGCACGTCGTCGGCGCCGGCCTCGAGCGCCGCTTCCATGATCTTCTCCTCGTTCGCCCCGGGTGCGAAGACGAACTGGCCGCAGTGCCTGAAGAGGTACGCGACCGAGCCGTCCGAGCCGAGGTTGCCGCCATTCTTGGCAAAGGCATGGCGCACCTCCGCCACGGTGCGGGTGCGGTTGTCGGTGAGGCAATCGACCATCACTGCCGCGCCGCCCGTGCCATAGCCTTCGTAGCGCACCTCTTCGTAGGCGACGCCGTCGAGCGTGCCGGTGCCGCGCTGGATGGCGCGCTGGATGTTGTCGCCCGGCAGGTTCTCCGCGCGCGCTTTTTCGAGCGCGAGCCGCAGCCGCGGATTGGCGTTGGCGTCGCCGCCGCCGAGCCGTGCCGCGACCGTGATTTCCTTGATCAGCTTGGTGAAGGCCTTGCCGCGCTTGGCGTCGGAGCGCTCCTTGCGGTGCTTGATGTTCGCCCATCGGCTGTGTCCGGCCATATGGTAATTTTACGTGATGGCGTCCCCACTCCTGATCGCGAAATCCGGCAAGACCGATCTGCACCTGCTGCCCGGGCTGACCAACCGCCACGGCCTGATCACGGGCGCCACCGGCACCGGCAAGACGGTCAGCCTGCAGACGATCGCGCAGCAGCTGTCTTCGATCGGCGTGCCGGTGTTCATGGCGGACGTGAAAGGCGACCTTTCGGGGCTCGCCAGGGCGGGCGGCAGCCACCCGAAAGTCGCGGAGCGCATCCAGGCGCTCGGCATCAAGGTGGACTTCGCGGCCTGCCCGGTCGCGTTCTGGGACGTCTTCGGCGAAGCGGGGCACCCGGTGCGCGCCACGGTCTCGGACATGGGGCCGCTCCTGCTCGCGCGCCTGCTCGGCCTGAACGACACCCAGGAAGGCGTGCTCAACCTCGTCTTCAAGATCGCCGACGACGCCGGGATGCTGCTGCTCGACGCGAAAGACCTGCGCGCGATGCTGCAGTACGTGGGCGACAACGCGCAGCAGTTCACCACCGGGTACGGCAACGTCTCGGCGGCCTCGATCGGCGCCATCCAGCGCGGAGTGCTCGCGCTCGAAGCCCAGGGCGCGGACCGCTTCTTCGGCGAGCCGATGCTGAATATCGCCGACCTGATGCAGACCGAGCGCGGTCAGGGTGTGGTCAACATCCTCGCCGCCGACCGGCTGATGAACTCGCCGAAGCTGTATTCGACGTTTCTCCTCTGGATGCTGGCCGAGCTGTTCGAGCAGCTGCCCGAGGTCGGCGACCCCGAGAAACCGAGGCTCGTCTTCTTCTTCGACGAGGCGCACCTGCTGTTCGACGCGGCGCCCAGGGCGCTGCTCGAAAAGATCGAGCAGGTGGTGCGCCTGATCCGCTCGAAGGGCGTGGGCGTGTTCTTCGTCACGCAGAACCCGCTCGATATCCCCGAATCGGTGCTCGGGCAGCTGGGCAACCGCGTGCAGCACGCGCTGCGCGCGTTCACGCCCAGGGACCAGAAGGCGGTCCGGTCCGCGGCCGAAACGATGCGGCCCAACCCGAAGCTGAAGATCGAGCAGGTCATCTCCGAGCTTGGCGTCGGC
>SCUF01000103.1 GCA_004298325.1 Betaproteobacteria bacterium
GCCCGCGCGCAAGGAAGGCATCGTGCCGGGCGCCGCCAACCTGCGGCTGCCGCGCTTCGTCGGCGACCGGATCGCCCGCCAGGCCGTGATGGCCGAGCGGCGCATCGATTGCGCGAGCGCGCAAGGGCGTCTGATCTGCGATGCGGTCGTGCCCCCGCAAGACATGGATGCCGCAATCGAGCGCACTGTCGAGGGCCTCACGGGTTCCGGTGTGGTCAGCGCAGCGAGCAACCGGCGCGCCTTCCGTGCCGCGCAGGAGCCGCTCGACGTCTTCCGCCGCTACATGGCGGTCTACGCGCGCGAGCAGGCGTACTGCCACTTCAGCCCGGCGCTGATCGCGAATCTGGAAAAGCACTGGACCGCGGCGAGCCGCGTCCGTTGAGCGCAGCGGTTACTTGGACGCTGCCGCGTCGAGCATCGCGGCGAAGGATTTCGGATCGCGGTAGCCGACGAACTGCTGCGCGATCCTGCCCTGCTCGTCGAGAATCAGTACCGTAGGGGTCGCGTTCACGCCAAGCTGCCTCGCGAGCGCTTTCTCCGGGCGCGCCACGCCGTCCAGCCAGACCGTTTCGCGGGCGCCATTGAGGTCCACCGCGATCAGGACGAACTGGCGCCGCAGGCGCTGCGTCACCGCGCCATCGACAAACGTGGTGCGCGCCATCCTGAGGCACGCGGGGCACCCCTCCTGCTCGAAGAACACGATCACGCGCCGGCCGGCCTTGGCCGCGTCGCGCACTTCTTCGGGGAGGATGAGGAAGGTGTCGGCGAAGGTGCCTTTCGGCGCATGCTCCGAGGCGCCCGCGAAACCGAGCAGCGGAACGAGCAACAACGCAATCACGATCGTACGCATGGGCGTCATTTCACCAAGAAACCACCGCTTGCGCCAATTTCGACGCGCTGCCATTCGGATGGGGCACGGTTGACGCCGATGGATATTTGCAGAACCATGGAAACATGAATCCGGCAGAAGCGGTCAATGCCCTGGGCGCCCTGGCGCAGGGCACGCGGCTCGACGTGTTCCGGTTGCTGGTGAAAGCCGGACCCGGCGGCATGGCCGCGGGCAAGATCGGCGAGTCGCTGGAGGTCCCCGCGGCCACGCTCTCCTTCCACCTCAAGGAACTGGCGCAGGCGGGACTGGTCGAAGCCCGCCAGGAGAATCGCTTCATCTACTATTCGGCGGACTTCGAACACATGAACCAGCTCCTCGCGTTCCTGACGCAGAACTGTTGCGAAGGCGGCGGCAGCTGCGCGCTGCCGCAATTTCAGGCACCATCCCGCACGCGCCAGCGCGCCGGGACCAAGCGCAGGGGTCGACAGACGTGAACGGCAGCGCAGGACTCCGGAATCTGCTCGTCGCGCTGGCTTGCGCTGCCGGTCTCGCGGCGCCGGCCGCGGCGCAGGCGCCGCACACCCACCAGCACAGCTTCGACGACGCGCAGCAATGGGCGCGCGTGTTCGACGACCCGGAACGCGACGCCTGGCAGAAGCCCCACGAAGTCATCGGGGCGCTGGCCCTGAAACCGGACGCGGTGGTGGCGGACATCGGCGCCGGCACCGGCTATTTCTCGGTGCGCCTTGCGCACATGGCGCCAAAGGGGCGCATCTACGGCGTCGACACCGAGCCCGGGATGGTGAAACACCTCGCCGAGCGCGCGAAGCGCGCGAACCTGGCAAACGTCAGCGCGCTGCTGGGTGCACCGGACGATCCGCGCCTGCCCGAAAAGGTGGACCTGATTCTGCTCGTCGATGTGTACCACCACATCGAGGACCGCGGCCGCTATTTCCGCCGGCTGCAGAACGCGCTGAAACCAGGCGCCCGCATCGCGATCATCGATTTTCGTCGGGATTCGCCGGTAGGTCCGCCCGCCGCCGCGCGCATCGCGCCGCAAACGGTGAGGGCCGAACTCGCAAGCGCAGGCTTCGAGCTGTCCCAGGAGCACGGCTTCCTGCCGAACCAGTACTTCCTCGTCTTTCGCGCCGCCGGCTCTTGAGATCGCCGCCGGGCCGGTTGACGCGCCGCGAACATTTCCATAATCTTCGAAATGTCACGCACGGGCCGCCGTCTGCGCGGCCCCCGCGCCCATGCGACCGCTCAACGTCCTGTTTCTCTGCACCGGCAACTCGGCGCGCTCGATCCTGGCCGAGGCCCACCTGAACGCCAGGGGGTCGGCTCAATTCGCCGGCTTCAGCGCGGGCAGCCACCCGGCCGGCGCCGTCAACCCCTTCGCGCTCGAGCTGCTGCAAAAGCACCGCATCCCGACGGATGGGCTGCGTTCGAAAAACTGGGATGAATTCGCCGCGCCGGGCGCGCCGCACATGGACTTCGTGTTGACCGTCTGCGACGCTGCCGCGGGCGAAGCCTGCCCGCTCTGGCCGGGGCAGCCGATGAGCGCGCACTGGGGCGTGGACGACCCGGCACGGGCGCAAGGCACCGATGACGAAAAGCGCGCTGCCTTCGCGCGCGCGTTCGCCGTGCTTTCGGCGCGCATCAACCTGCTGCTCGCGCTGCCGATGGAGAAACTCGAACGCTCCGCCCTCAGGCGTCAGCTCGAGGCGATCGGCAAGCAAGGGCTGGAGACAAGCGCGAAATGACGCAGCCGCTCAGCGTCTTCGAGCGCTGGCTCACGCTGTGGGTGGCGCTGTGCATCGTCGCCGGGATCGGGCTCGGACAGCTCGCGCCGGCGCCGGTGCAGGCGCTCGGCCGCATGGAACTGGCGCGCGTCAACATCCCGGTGGGGCTGCTCATCTGGGTGATGATCGTGCCGATGCTGGTGCGCGTGGACTTCGGCGCGCTGCACCGCATTCGCGAGCACGTGCGCGGCATCGGCGTCACGCTCGCGGTCAACTGGCTGGTGAAGCCGTTTTCCATGGCGCTGCTCGCCTGGATCTTCATCCGCCAGGTCTTCGCGCCGTACCTGCCTGCGGAGCAGATCGACAGCTACATCGCGGGCCTCATCCTGCTCGCGGCCGCGCCCTGCACCGCAATGGTGTTCGTCTGGAGCCGGCTCACGAACGGCGATCCGCTCTTCACGCTTACCCAGGTCGCGCTCAACGACACCATCATGATCTTCGCCTTTGCGCCGATCGTCGCGCTGCTGCTCGGCATTTCCGCGATCACCGTGCCGTGGGACACGCTGCTCACCTCGGTCGTGCTGTACATCGTGGTGCCGGTGATCGGCGCGCAGTGGCTGCGGCGCTATGTGCTTGCGCAGGGCGGCCAGCGCGCGCTCGATCGCTTTCTCGGCCGCTTGCAGCCCTGGTCGGTACTGGCGCTCCTCGCCACGCTGGTGCTGCTCTTTGCGTTCCAGGGCGAAGCGATCCTGCGGCAGCCGCTCGTCATCGCGATGCTCGCGGTGCCGATCCTGATCCAGGTGTTCTTCAATTCCGGGCTCGCCTACCTCGCCAATCGCGCGCTCGGCGAAAGTCACAATGTCGCCTGCCCCTCGGCGCTCATCGGCGCCTCCAACTTCTTCGAGCTGGCGGTGGCCGCCGCGATCAGCCTGTTCGGCTTCGAGTCGGGCGCGGCGCTCGCCACCGTGGTCGGTGTGCTGATCGAGGTGCCGGTGATGCTGCTGGTGGTGCGGGTCGTCAACGCAAGCCAGGGTTGGTACCAGCGAGGCTCGCAGTCTTAATGGCTCGGCCGCTTCGTGTATCGTGGCACTTCGCCAGGGCAACTCTCATTCCATGAAACATTCGGCAGGTCACGAGCACCACGCCCACCGGCATCCGCACCAGGCCGGCCGCATGCTCTGGATCGCGACTGCCTTAACCCTCGGCTTTGCCAGCGTCGAGGCGGTGGTGGGCTGGTGGGCGGGCTCGCTGGCCCTGGTCGCGGACGCCGGCCACATGGTCAACGATGCCGGGGCGCTCGCGCTTGCCGCGGCCGCAGCCTGGTTCGCGAAGCGCCCCGCCTCGCGGCTGCATTCCTATGGTTTCGGGCGCGCCGAGTTTCTCGCGGCGCTCGTCAACAGTCTTGCGTTGCTCGCACTGGTGACCTGGCTCGCGGTCGCCGCGGTGCAGCGGCTGCAGGATCCGCAACCGGTAGCGGGCGAAGCGGTGTCGGTCACGGCCGCGCTGGGACTGGCGATCAACATCCTGGTGGCGTGGCTGCTGAGTCGCGGCGAGAGCAACCTCAACACGCGCGCCGCGCTGCTGCACGTCGTCGGCGACCTGCTGGGTTCGATCGCTGCGCTGATCGCGGGCGTGGTGATCATCTTCACGGGCTGGACACCGATCGATCCGCTGCTGTCGCTCGTCATCGGCGCGCTCATCGTGGTGTCAAGCCTGCGCCTGCTGCGCGAGGCCCTGCACGGCCTGATGGAAGGCGTGCCGCCGCACCTGTCGCTGGAGGAAATCGGCCGTGCCATCGCGGGTGTGCCCGGCGTGGTGTCGGTACACGATCTGCACGTCTGGAGCGTGGCGCCGAACGAGCCGATGCTGTCCGCGCACCTGATGGTCAAGGACTTGAAGCGCTGGCCGGCGATCCTTGCCGAGACGCGCGCGCTGCTGGCAGAGCGCTACCGCATCGAGCACGCGACCTTGCAGCCGGAGCCCGCCGAGCAGGTGGTGCGGCTCGTTGCGCGAGGCGACGATGCGGCGTCGAAGTAGGCATGCCGCCCGGCTCCTCGCCGCGCTCGTCCTTGCGCTGCTCGCCTTTGCCGCGGCCGCGCAGCCGCCGGCGCGTGTCGAGGTCTACGTCTTCTGGGCAAGCGGCTGCCCGCATTGCGAGCGTGAACTCGAATTCCTGAAGCGGCTCGAGGCGGCCGAGCCGCGGGTTCGCGTTCACGCCCTCGAAGTGACGCGCGACACCGCCAACCGCGCGGCCTTCGTCGCCGTGGCCGAGCGGCTCGCGCTCGCCGATCTTTCCGTGCCGCTGACGTTCGTGGGCGACGCGCACCTCGTCGGCTACGACCGCGACGCGACCACCGGCGCCGAACTGAGGCGCCTGATCGAGCATTGCGCGGCGCACGACTGTCCGGACACGGTCGGACCCGTGGTGCGCGGATTTGCGGGCAACGGCGCGACAAGCGGAGCGGCACGCCGGCCCGGCGGCCGCCACGCGGCGATCCCTCCGGAAATTGCCCTGCCGCTCTTCGGCACCGTGCGCACGGCGGACCTTTCACTGCCGATGCTGACCGTCGCGCTCGCTGCGCTCGACGGCTTCAATCCCTGTGCCATGTGGGTGCTCGTGTTCCTTATCGGGCTGCTCGTCGGCATGCAGGACCGCTTTCGCATGTGGACCCTCGGCACGGCCTTCATCGCCGGGTCGGCACTCGTGTACTTCCTGTCCATGGCGGCGTGGCTCAATTTCCTCCTCTTCATCGGCGCGGTGTTCTGGGTGCGCGCCGCGGTTGCGCTGGTGGCGCTCGCCGGAGGCTACTACTACCTGAAGCAGTACTTCGGGAACGCGGCAGCCGTGTGCGAAGTCACGGCGCCACAGGCGCGGCAGCGCGTCTTCGCGAGCCTGCGGCGCCTCGCCTCCGAGAAACGCTTCTGGCTCGCGCTGCTGGGCATTGTCGCGCTGGCATTCGCCGTCAATCTGGTGGAGCTGCTGTGCTCGGCCGGGATACCCGCCGTGTACGCACAGGTCCTTGCGCTGAGCGATCTTCGGGCGTGGCAGTACTACAGCTACCTCGCGCTCTACATCCTCGTCTTCATGCTGGACGACCTGTTCGTGTTCGTCGTCGCGATGAAGACGCTGCAAATGACCGGCGTGACGACGCGCTACACGCGCTTTTCGCACCTCGCGGGCGGGATCGTGCTGTTCGCCATCGGCGCGCTGCTGCTGCTCAGGCCCGAGTGGCTGATGTTCGGCTAGGCAGGACCACGCGACCTCCGCTGTGTCGGGAGCCTGCCCCTGCAACCGCTTGACTGCAGTCAACATGGGTCTGGGGCAAGCGGGTAGCGTAAGGACGCCGAAAGGAGATTCCGCCATGATTTCGACCCGAATCGCCATCGCATCGCTGCTCGCCGCAGCGCTTGCCGCGCCGGCGCTCGCGCAACCCGGCCCCGGCAAGGCCGGCCCGCGATTCCGCTTCAACCAGGACAACGTGCCCGGCTGGACCATGATGAGCCAGGTGGAACGCGACGCGCACCGCGACAGGATGTTCTCGTTCAAGACCTACGACGAGTGCAAGGCCTATCAGGAAGAGCATCACAAGGCCATGCAGGCGCGCGCCACCGAAAAGGGCAAGACGCTCGGCGGCCCGCGCTACAACGCCTGCGACCGCATGAAGGCGCGCGGCCTGATCAAGTAGTTCCGGCCAGCAGAAACTCCCGCACGATCGCGATCTGGTCGTCGTGCAGCAGGGTCGGCGCATGGCCCACGCCGGCGATTTCCGCCACCTGCGCCTTCGGGCCGCGCTCGCGCATCTGCACCACGGTCTCGCGCGTGAGCAGGTCGGAGCGCTCGCCGCGCAGCACCAGCGTGGGGCAGCGCACCGCGTCGTAGAGCGGCCAGAGCTCGAGATCCTTCTCGGGCATGGCCTTGCGATACGGCTCCGCGATGCGCGGATCGTAGTGAAAGCGGTAGCTGCCGTCCGCGTTCTGCCGCAAGACGATCTCGGTGAGAAAACGCCATTCCGCGTCGCTGTGCGGCCCGAACGGCGCGCTCACCGCGCGCACCAGCTGCTCGGCCGCCTCGATCGAGGGCAGCGCCGGCGCCGCGCCAAGATACGTGGCGATGCGCTCCAGCGACGCCTTGGCGATCACCGGCCCGGCGTCGTTCAGCACCAGGCGCGCGACCGGCGTGCCGGCCTGTGCCGCGAGCGCCATGCCGATCAGGCCGCCCATCGAGGTGCCCACCCAGTGCACGCTCTCGACGTCGAGTCGCGCAACCAGCGTCACCATGTCGGCCACGTATTGCGGGATCACGTAAAGCATGGGATCGCCGAGCCAGTCCGAGTCGCCGCGCCCGGCGATGTCCGGGCAGACCACGCGATAGCGCTCGCTCAGCGCCTCGGCCAGCCGGTCGAAATCGCGCGCGCAGCGCGTCAGGCCGTGCACGCACAGCAGGACGCGACCATTGCCTGCGTCACCCCATTCGCGGTAGGCGATGCGGTGCAGCCCCGCGCTGGAGGCGCACCGCACCACCCGCTGGCGGCACGCCGCCACGCCCTAGGCGCTGTACTTGAACGACAGCGACAGGCGCGCGCGGAACGCGGTCACCTTGCCGTTCTCGAGCTTGACGTCGAGCTTGCCGACTTCCGCGATGCGCAGGTCGCGCAGCGACTTCGAGG
>SCUF01000104.1 GCA_004298325.1 Betaproteobacteria bacterium
GATCGAGAAGGTGCGCCGCCACGAGACCATCTACAAGCAGGCCGGCGCGGTGCACGGCTGCGCGCTCGCGCGCACCGCGGGCCCGGCGGCGGCGGAAATCCTGCTGTTCGTGGAGGACGTCGGCCGCCACAACGCGGTCGACGCGATCGCCGGCTTCATGTGGCTCGACGCGATCGACGGCTCCGACAAGATCTTCTACACCACCGGCCGGCTCACCTCGGAGATGGTCATCAAGTGCGCGCAGATGCAGATCCCGTTCCTGGTCTCGCGCTCGGGGCTCACGCGCATGGGCTACGAGATCGCGCAGCGCGTCGGGCTCACCATGCTCGGGCGCGCGAGCGGCCGGCATTACCTCGCGTTCACCGGCGGACAGCGTCTCGAGCGCACGCTGGCGCAGCCCACGGCGCTCGCCTGAGCGCGCCATGCGCGACGATGTCATCGGCTACCTGCTGAAGGCGCCGGTCGCGGCGCGCGAGTGTCCCGAGGTTGCGGCGTGGTGGCCGCGCCATCGCGAACTCGCCGCGACCTGGCGCAATCCGATGGATCGCGCGATCGTCGGCGGTTTCAGCGCCGATCGCGTCGGCTGGGCGTTCGCCTCGGGTTACCAGGCGGCGCTGCACGCGCTGTTTCCCAATGCGCCCGAGGACCAGATTGCCGCGCTCTGCGTCACCGAGGCCGAGGGCAATTCACCGCAGGCGATCAAGAGCACGCTGCGCCGCGAAGGCGACCAATGGCGGTTGAACGGCGCCAAGCGCTGGACCACGCTCGGCCCGTGCGGTGGGCTGTTCTTCGTCGCCGCGCGTGACGCCGCGGCTTGCGGTGAGCGCGCTGTGATCCGCATCGCACGCCTCGCTTCCGCTGCAGCGGGCGTGAGCGTGACGCCGATGCCGCCGACGCGCTTCGTGCCCGAGGTGCCGCACGCGCAATTGCGCTTCGAGGACGTTGCCGTCGGAGACGAAGCGCTATTGCCGGGCGACGGCTACGACGACTACGTGAAGCGCTTTCGCACCGTGGAGGACCTGCACGTCAACGCGGCGTTCCTCGGCTACCTCGTGCGCGAGGCGCGGCGCCTGGCGTGGCCGGTCGCCTGGATCGAGCGGGCCGCAGCACTGTTGCACGGCTTGCGGGCGATCGCGGGCGAAGACCATTCCGCGCCGGCCACCCACATCGCGCTGGCGGGGGCGCTGGCCCAGGGGACGGCCCTGATCGATGAGACGGAAACGTCCTGGGCCGCCGCCGGCCAGGATCCCGCTGTGGCCCGCTGGCGACGCGACAGTGAACTATTCGCCGTCGCGGCGGCGGCGCGCGCCCAGCGCACAGTGCGAGCCTGGGAGCGGCTCGGACACGTCTAGCGCAGCGTATCCGCCGTGCTCGGATCTTCGAGGCCGGCGGCGCAGCCCGCAGACAGTGCGTCTACCCCGACTTCTTCAGCAGCGTGAAGTGCTCGACCGTCGGCGGCGCGGCGAAGAACCCGCCGACGATCGCGCGCCACTGCTGGAACGCCGGCGACTGGCGGAAATCCACGGTGTGGTACTCGAGCGCTTCCCAGAAGATCATGAGGACGTAGCGCTCGGGCGACTCCACGCCCTTGTTCACCTTGTAGCCGCGAAAGCCCTTCGCCTGCGAGATCACGCTCTCCACGCCATTGACGATCGCGGCGTCGAACTCGGCCTGCCGGCCCGGGTGGATGCGGATGTCAGCCAATTCGAGAATCATGCGTAGCTCCCAGCGTCCTCACGCCGGCGGCGGCGCGATCGCGTCTTCGTAGCGGTGCCGTTTCGTGATCAAGCCCGCGTGCTGAAAAATGTCCAGCGTCGCTTCGAATGCAGTGCGCGTGATCTCGACATGCGGCGACCAGTTGCCGAGCTTCTGGTAGGCCGCAATGGTTGCCGTCAGCACCGCCAGATCGATTCCCGCAAAGAGATGCGCCTCGCGCTGCGCGACCTCCGCTGCGGGCGCGGCGATCAGCCAGGCGCGCGCCCTGCGGTAGGCGCGCATGAAGCGCTTCGCCATGTCGCTCGCCAGCCATTCGCGCGTCGCCGCGAGGCTCGAGAACGCGCAAGGGCCGATGGCGTCGCCCAGCGAGGTCACGATGTGGCCCTTGCCCTCGTGCGCGAGCTGCTGCGGCGCCGGGCCCTGGAGGTGCACGTAGTCGCCCTCGCCCCTTTTGAAGGCGTCCACCATCTGCGGCGTCGAACCCGCGTCCACGGCGACGATCGACTTGAAGTCGAGCCCGCGCTTGAAGCAGGCGTAGCGGAACATCGCCATCGGCTGCTGGCCGTGGTCGACCAGGACCCGCCGGCCGGCCAAGCGCTGCCACGAGAAATCCGGCTCGGCGCTGCGTCCGACGAGGAAAAAGCCGTCCTTCTCGTTGACCTGCGCGAAGTGCGCCGCCGGCGGCGTCTGGCCCTGCTCCAGCGGACCGAAGGCCTGCGACGGCGCCGACTGCGCGACGTGCACGCTGCCATCGATCAACCCGGCGATCGCCGACTTGCCGGGTGCGGCAACCGAATGTACCGGCTTCAATCCCTCGTTCTCGAGGAATCCCCCGGCGATGGTCGCAATCAGGGGTGTATAGAACGCGGAAAAGCGCGTGAACTGGATCCTCAGTGTTTCGCTCAATTGAACCTCCAAGGTCAGGGCGCAGTGGCCGGCGCGCCCGCGCGCTGCGCCAGTGCCTCCCGGTGCGCGAGCAATTCACCGCGAGAGGGAAAGAACAGCGACGCCATCAGCATGCCGCCGGCGAGCGCCGCGAGCACCAGGAAGACGTTGGCGAAACCGCCCGCGGTGCGATGCAGCGCCGCGATCAGCGGCACCGCGACGGAGGCGACGCCGAGCGATACCACGTAGCGCACCGCCAGCACGCGCGCGCGGAACTCGTCGGCGCAGTACCGGCCGACGATGGCGTCGTTGAGCGGGATCTGGCCGAACACCGCCAGCATCATGAACAGCGCCGCGGCGAGCATCGCCCAGCCCTCGAGGTTCGCCGCGAAGTAGAGCAGCGGAATCTGCGCCAGCGCGATGCCGATCATGAGGCGGCGCAGCTCGAAGCGGTCGATCAGGCCGCCC
>SCUF01000105.1 GCA_004298325.1 Betaproteobacteria bacterium
GGGCTTCGCGCTGCTCGCGGCGCGAAGCGAATTCGACTTCGACCTCGGCCGGCTGGCCGAGACCTGGCGCCACGGCAGCGTGGTGCGCTCGTGGCTGCTCGACCTGTGCGCCGGGATCCTTGAGCGCGACGCCGAGCTCTCCGAGGTCGCGCCGGTGGTGGCCGATTCGGGCGAAGGCCGCTGGACCGCGCTCGAATCGGTCGAACTCGCGGTGCCGGCGCCCGTGATCACCATGGCGCTGATGGCGCGCTTCGCGAGCCAGGGCCGCGCCGATTACGCGCGCAAGCTGCTCGCCATGATGCGCAGCGGATTCGGCGGGCACCCCGTCCAGCGCAAGTGATCGTAGCGCTGATGGGCTGAGCAGAAGTCATTCTCGATGCGCTATCAGCGGGCAGAGCTGCGGGCTCGCCGCCAGCTTCTTCGCGATGATCTGCGCCGAGTACTTCTGCAGGTAGTGCGCGATCGTCTCGACGCGGATCTTGACCGAGCCCGCAGGCTTGGTGGAATCGAGGTCCTGGAACGAGAAGAACAGCGTCCCCGAGCGCTCAACGATCTGCTGCACGGGCGAGTACGTCGGCTGGTCCATGCCGCACTCGTAGCTCGAAAGCCGCACCACGCAGGCGATCCACGGCATGCGCGCGGCGAATTTCGCGCCCCACAGGATCTCGTTGGTATTGGCGCTGTAGGAAGAGGGCCAGACGTCCGCAATGTCGAGCCCCGACTGGATGTGGCCGGCCTCGATGTCGGGCCGGAACATCCACTCCAGCAGATCGGCATCGGTCGGCAGGTACTGCGTCCAAAGCACCGGGTAGCCGTAGGCCTGCAGGTCCGTCTCGATTTCATGGCCGATGCCCGGGTCCATGTGGTAGGGCCGCGCGACCACGAGCAGCGCAGGCTTGCTCTCCCGCGCGCATTGCTCGAGGATCGCGCGCGACCTGGCGCGCGCCGCGCGATTGAACGCCTCGAGTGCATCGAAGCCGGCCCGGGTCGCCTTCTTGGTTTCCTCGAACGTCAGCCCGGCAATCGCGTCCCTCAGCCCTTCGTACAGCTGCTTCGGCACGAGCGGCGCATCGGCGAGCGACACGAGCGGCGCGGCGTAGCGGATGCCGTGCTCGGCGAAGACGTCCTTCTCCTTCAGGAACCCGGCCTTGATGTTCTCCGGCGCCGCCATGACCCGCGGACAGGTGAGCGACGCCACGACGTGGCCGTCCAGGTACGAGGGCAGCGAATACACCATCGGCGAGAACAGGATGTCGATCTTGCGCTTGCGGTTCGCGACCAGCTCGCCGTAATGGCCGGAGATGCACTTCACCGGATAGCAGCAATCCACGGTGCCGCGCCCCTTGCCGAACTCGCGCGCCTGCTCTTCCGAAGTGTCGGAGGAGAACTCGATGTGCCGGCCGTCGATGCCGAGCGCATTCAGAAAGCCGATCCAGAACTGGTGCGTGGACCACAGGTTCAGCACGCGCGGGATGCCGACGCGCAGCTCGCCGCGCGGCTTTGCCGCCGCGTGCACGGGCGCGATCGCCGCCGGCGTCCTGCCGCGGGCCGGGCTAAACCGCAGCCTTAGGCTGCCGGAAGGCGCTTTCACGAACCAGTTCGGCAATGTTGGGGTGGGCATCCTTGACCTCCTCCAGTTTCGCCCTGACCACCTTCATTTCGTTCACGTCCTCGAGCAGGCCCTTGGGACAGGAATTGCCGCTGATGACGCGCTCCCAGCCCTTCGCGAGTGGCACCTTGCTCCAGGCACGGCCCTGGCCGTCGGCCAGGCGCACGTCGATGAACGTGCGCTTGCAGTTCACCGGGCACCACTTGCAGGTGGTGTGCTCGCTGGTGGTGCTGGTGTAGGCGAGCGACTCGATCGCCTCGAAGCCGCGGAAGCGGCTCGCGGCACCCGGTTTCAGCCAGTCGGCGGCGCAAAGCGCGGCGCCGATCGCACCCGCCTCGCCCGAATAGGGGTGCACGACGACCTCCGCGTCGGGCACCTTCTCGCGGATGAAATCGACCTGCGCCTTCACGACCGCGAGATTGCGGTGCGTGCCGCCCTGCAGCACGAACTTGCGGCCGGCGGCGGCGAGGTTCTGCAGCTGCCCGGCGTAGACCCAGACGTTGAGCGGCAGCACCGCCGCGAGAGAGGCCATGATCTCGTCGGCCGACCAGCCCTTGCGCTGCTGGTTGACGATGTCGGATTGCAGGAACACGCCGCAGCCCATGGCGAGCGAAGGGATCGCGCGCGCCTGGAAGGCGTGCTCGGCGTACTGCTCGAGCGGCACGCTGTAGCGCTCGGCCACGCCCTGCAGGAAGGCACCGTTGCCGGAGGAGCATTGCGAGTTGAGGCGGAAGTCCGACACCGTGCCCTGGCGCAGGATCATGATCTTGACGTCGCAGCCGCCGACGTCGCAGATCACGTCGGCGTCCGGGTAGTAGTGCAGTGCCGCAGTGGCGTGCGCCACGGTTTCGACGATCGCGACGTCGGCACCGATGATGTCCCTCAACAGGTCCTTGCCGTAGCCGGTGAGTGCGAGCCCCGCGATGTTCCGGTAGCCGCTTTCGCCAATGCTGCGCAAGAGCGCCTTCGCATCCTCGATCGGATTGCCGTTCGAGGGCACGTAGATGCTCGACAAGAGCTCGCCCTCACCGCACATCACCACGGCCTTCGCCGTGGTACTGCCGAAGTCGCAGCCGACGAGCACCGGCGCCTCGCGCGCCGGGTTCGGACCCTGCCGCGGCGCGGGACACTGATCGGTGCCGTATTGCTTCACGAACTCGCACAGGTCGGTTTCGTTCCGGATCAGTCCTTTCGCGCCCTCCTTCGCCTTCTGCTCCCATTGGCCCTGCTCGATCCACCACTGCAGTTTCCCGGTTCCCGGGTAGACGCCGACCCCCGGCGCTTCTGCGGAGCCGATCTCGATGCAGCCGAGGCAGGCGTAGTAAAGCGCCTCGTCCGGCACCAGGATGAGCGACTCGGGCGCCAGGCCGGCGGGTGCGGCGATGCGCCGCTCGGCCCAGAGCTTCGTCAGGTGGTGCTGCCAGGCTTCCTGCAAGCCCTTGAAGAACAGGTTCGGGCCGCCGAGCAGCAGCACCTGGGGCTTCGGCGTGTTGCCCTTGGTGAGCGTGGCGAGGTTCTGGTAGACGACCGCCTCGTACAGGCTGGCGATGACCTCCTCGACCGGAACGCCGGATTTCACCAGGGTATTGGCGTCGGATTCGGCGAAGATGCCGCACTTCGAGCTGATCTTGTGCAGCGTCATGCCGGCATAGCGCATCTGCGCCAGGCGCTCGGTCTGGATCTGCAGCTTTCGCGCGGTCTTCTCCACGAACGTGCCGGTCCCGCCGCTGCACGCGGATTGCATGTAGACCTGCTTCGACTTGCCGTCGCCGCCCGGCGCGAAGAACAGCGTCTTCATGTCCTCGCCACCGATCTCGGACACGAAATTCACCTGCGGATGAAGCTTTTCCACTGCGGCTGCGACCGCCACCACCTCCTGGACGAACTTGCCGCCCACCAGCGGCGCGATGAATCCAGAGCCCGAGCCGGTGAGAAATATCCGATCGCGTCCCGGCGTCAGGCCGCCCTCGGCCTGCATGCGCTGCAGGAACTCGAGCACCATCTCCGCCTGCCTGGTGTGGTGGCGCTGATAGTCCTGCCATTGCACCGCGCCGTCCCGTGCCAGCGTCGCCTTGACGGTGGTCGAGCCGACGTCGAGTCCCGCGGTCAGCATCGGGCCCTCCCCTGCGCCAGGTGCAGCGCGACGTTGGCCGCCATGCCCGCGGCGCCCAGATGCGGCACGCGGTACGTGGCGCTGCGGAGTCCGGGGCTCGCGTTGTAGGCGGCGCGCAGCGCGGCCGCAGTGAATCCCGTACGGTTGAGCACCTCCTCGTATTCGCGCTGCGCGCGCCGCTTGGCTTCGGTGAGGATCATCTGGCAACGCGACAGCGCGTGCACTTCCGCGTCGCCCTTGATCTCGAGCGGCGCATACAGCAGGTCGGGATATTTGCCGATCACCGCCGCCATCGCGCCGACGCTCATGGTGTTCGGCATGCAGGAGTACGGCGAGAGCTCGCAGGTCATGTGCGACTTTCTGTGGTGATAGGCCCAGAGCGCCTTGCCGACCAGCATGTCGCCTTCGCCGCCGTTCAGCCGGCTGTGGTAGTACGGCGCCGCGAGCGTGCGCAGCTCGTACTGATCGGGCAGATCGTGCGGCACGTCGGCCAGCGCCCGGCGCATGCGCGCATGGGTCCAGCGCAGCAGGGACTGCAGCGCCTTCACGGCCCGTGCCTTCGCGCCGGCGCCGCGCTGGATGCCGACGTGGTCCTCGAACCCCTGTGCGGCGAGGCGCAGCAGGTAATCGAGCCAGATGGTGATCGCGGCCGGATAAACCTCCGCGCCTTCGGCCTCCAGCCAGCGGTGGATGTTGTAGTTCGGCTCACCCTCCACCGTCTGCAGGTAGAACTCGCCGGTGATCTTGACCACGGGCTTGACGCGCAGCCGGTCGAGTTCGATCGCATCGTAGCGCCGGCGCACCTCCTGCATCGCGCGCACGAAGTAACGGGTGCCGAAGTGCCACAGCACCGAGCCCCATTTCCTGCCGCGCGAGGGCCGGCGCTTGAACACCTCGTACAGATAGCCGACCGCCTCGCGCGTCACGCGCTCGGTCTCGCCCGCGTTCTTCTCGTACGGCCGCGTACGGTACTCCATGTCCTGGATGACGTCGGAAAGCACGATCGCCCACACCGCGCCCAGCGTGAACGGCAGGTTGAGCTCGAGCCCGCCGCCGGCCGCCGCGCCCTGGTCGAGGTTGTCCTGCCCGAGGAGGAACATGCGGAACGATTCCAGCCCCACGTTGCGCAGCGCGAGCTCGTAGCTCTGGTGGTACTGCCCGAAGCGGCAGGCGCCGCACGAGCCGGCGGTGACGTA
>SCUF01000106.1 GCA_004298325.1 Betaproteobacteria bacterium
GAGCGCCGGCCCCAGGCGCAGCGCCTGCAGCACGAGATTGGTGCGCATCTTGAGGTTGCGCCCGGTCATGATGTTGTCGAGCACGCTCATGCCCTTGAACAGCGCCAGGCTCTGGAAGGTACGCGCGATGCCGCGCTGGGCGGCCTCGTGCGGGTCCATGTCATGGAATTCGGCGCCCTGGAAGCGGATCGTGCCCTGCTGCGGGTGGTAGACGCCGTTGATCACGTTGAGCATCGAGCTCTTGCCGGCGCCGTTGGGGCCGATGATCGCCCGGATCTCGTGCTCGCGCACGTCGAACGACACCTCGCTCAGCGCCCGCACGCCGCCGAAGGCGAGCGACACGCCCTCGACCGAGAGCGCGACCTCGCCGACGCGGTGCGGACGCGGCTGCAACTGCAGGTGCAGCGCCGCCTGGCTCATGCCGCCCGCTGCGCCGCCGCCGGCGCGAAGGTCTTCACGTCGCGCACCTTGAGGTCGGCCGAAATCGAGCCGGTGCGGCCGTCTTCGTATTTCACCTGCGCCTCGACGTGCACCGACTGGCGGCCGCCGTAGAGCGCGTCCATCAGCCCCTGGTACTTCTCGGCGATGAAGCCGCGCCGTACCTTGCGCGTGCGCGTCAGCTCGCCGTCGTCCGCATCGAGCTCCTTGTGCAGGATCAGGAAGCGATGGATCTGCGAGTTCGCGATCTCCGGCTCCTGCGCCAGGTCGGCGTTGACCTTCTCGATGCAGTCGCGGATCAGGTCGTAGACCTCGTCGCGCGAGGCGAGGTCGGTGTAGCCGGAATACGGCAGGTTGCGCTTCTCCGCCCAGTTGCCCACCGCCTCGACGTCGATGTTGATGAACGCGCACACCATCTCGCGCTGGTCGCCGAAGGTGACCGCTTCCTTGATGTGGGGAAAGAACTTGAGCTTGTTCTCCAGATACTTGGGCGCGAAGAGCGTCCCGTCCGCGAGGCTGCCGACGTCCTTCACGCGGTCGATGATCTTGAGGTGCCCCTCGGGATCGAAGTAGCCCGCGTCGCCGGTATGAAACCAGCCCTCGGCGTCCTTCGCTTCCGCCGTGGCCTGCGGATTCTTGTAATACTCGCGGAACAGGCCGGGCGAGCGGATCAGCAGTTCCCGCTGCGGCGTGAATTTCAGTTCCACGCCCTTGACCGCCGGCCCCACGGTGTCGGCCTTGACCTGACCGTTGGGCTGGATGCAGACGAAGACGCTGGTTTCGGTAGAGCCGTAGAGCTGCTTCAGGTTGATGCCGATCGAGCGGTAGAAGCGGAACAGGTCCGGTCCGATCGCCTCGCCGGCCGTGTAGGCGACGCGCACGCGGCTCATGCCGAGCACGTTCCGCAGCGGCCCGTAGACCAGCACGTCGCCCAGTGCGTAGAGCAGCCGGTCGGCGAGGCTCACCGGCTTGCCGTCGAGCAGGCGGCCGCCGACGCGGTTCGCGACCGCCGTGAAACGCTGATAGAGCCAGCGCTTCACGGCGCCGGCGTCCTCCATGCGGATCGAGACCTGGGTCAGCAGCGCCTCGAGCACGCGGGGCGGGGCGAAATAGTACGTCGGCCCGATCTCGCGCATGTCGGTCATCACGGTCTCGGCCGACTCGGGGCAGCAGATGCAATAACCGATGGCGAAGGGCTGCGCGTAGGAAAAGATGTTCTGCCCGATCCAAGCCGGCGGCAGGTAGGCGAGCACGACGTCGCGGTCGTTCAGGCCTTCCATCTCCGCCGCCGCGATGGCACGGTCGATCAGCGCATGGTGCGTCAGCACCACCCCTTTCGGCACGCCCGTGGTGCCTGAGGTGAAAAACATCGCCGCCGGGTCCGCGCCCGAGCCCTTGGCGATCTCGGTTTCGAGGAAGGCCGCGTCGCGCCGGTGCGCCTCGCGGCCCAGCTGCAGCAGGCCTTCGTAATCCATCAGCTCGGGCTGCGCGTAATGGCGCATGCCGCGCGGGTCGTCGTAATAGATGTGCTTCAGGCTCGGGCACTTGGGCAGGATCTCGAGCAGCTTGTCGACCTGCTCCTGGTCTTCCGCCACCGCGTGCGTGATGCCGGCATTCTGGATCGGAAACGCCATTTCGGCGGCCACCGCGTCCTGGTACATCGGCACGGGCACGCCGCCCAGCGCCTGGGCCGCGCACATCGCAGCGTACAGCCGCGGCCGGTTGTCGCCCACGATGGCGAGGTGATCGTCGCGCTTGAAGCCCTGCGCCGCAAGGCCGCAGGCGAGGGCGCGCACTTCGTCGGCGAGTCCCTTCCAGCTCCATGTCTGCCAGATGCCCAGGTCCTTTTCGCGGATCGCGGGCAACCCGCCCCGCACCCGCGCGTGGTGCATGAGCAGCTTAGGAAACGTGTCAGGCGCTGAAATCCCTGCCTCGAGCATTCGGCGGTGTCCTCCCGTAGATTCTTGATCTTAAGTCAGAAACTGGGCTCTCACAACGTGCTCGGCCGCGGCATGCGCTAGCTCTCGCCCAGGTAGGCGCGGATGACCACGGGGTCGGCCCGGACCTCGTCCGGTGTGCCTTCGGCGATCTTTTCGCCGTGATCCAGAACGATCACGAAATGCGAGATGTCCATCACCACGCCCATGTCGTGCTCGATCAGCACGATGGTGGTGCCGAACTGGTCGTTGACGTCGAGGATGAAGCGGCACATGTCCTGCTTCTCCTCCATGTTC
>SCUF01000107.1 GCA_004298325.1 Betaproteobacteria bacterium
GCCTGATCAAGGTCGCCACGACCAAGGCGCAACGCAAGCTCTTTTTCAACCTGCGCTCCATGAAGACCGGGCTGGCGCCGCTCACGCGCGAGGAAATCCGCCGCGTCGCCCGCGAGCTCAGGGTCAAGCCCGAGGAAGTGGTGGAGATGGAAACCCGGCTGGCCGGGCACGAGCTGGCGTTCGAGGCCGACGACAGCGACGACGAGGCCTACGCGCCGGCGCACTATCTCGCGGCCGACCCCGAGTCCGAGCCCTCGCGCATCCTCGAAGCGAGGGAAGCTGAGCGCGACGGCGCGAGCGGCCTGCGGAGCGCGCTCGCGTCGCTCGACCCTCGCAGCCGGCGCATCATCGAAGCGCGCTGGCTGAAGGAAAAAGACGCCGCGACGCTGCACGATCTCGCCGCCGAATTCAAGGTCTCGGCCGAACGCATCCGCCAGATCGAGGCGAGGGCGCTGGAGAAGATGAAGCAGGCGATGCTGTCGGCGCAGGGTACGCCGCAGCGGCTTGCGCAGCCCGCAGCGGCTTGACCCCGCTTCCCGCATCACCCCGTACGGCCGCTCGCGCGGCCGTACTGCTGCCTAGCACATCACTTTCTGCCAACCGCTTCTATGTATGTGCGGCCATGGATTGCCGCAGCATCGCCGTGATCTCCGCCATCGGGAGCGGCTGGCTGAACAGGTAGCCCTGCATCTCATCGCAGCGCAGCAGCCGCAGCAGCTTCGCCTGCGCTTCGGTTTCGACGCCCTCCGCGACCACTTTCAGCCGCAGCGAATGCGCCAGCGAAATGATGGTCCGCACGAGCGTCGCCGCGTCCGGATCGTCGAGCATCGCGATGATGAACGAGCGGTCGATCTTGAGCGATTGCACCGGGAGCTTGGCGAGGTAGCCGAGCGAGGAGTAGCCGGTGCCGAAGTCGTCGATCGCGATGCTCACGCCGAGGCCGCGGATCGCTTTCAGCTTCTCGATGTTTCCTTCGACGTCCAGCATGATGATGCTCTCGGTGATCTCCAGGTCGATGCCGGGCGGTGTGGCGCCTGCGGCGATCGCCTCCTGCAGGTTGGCGACAAAGTCGCGCCTTCGCAGCTGGATGGGCGAGACGTTGACCGCCACGAACGGCGCCGGCAATCCCAGCGCCACCCAGCGGGAGTGGTCCTGAATCGCCTTGGCGAGCGCCCATCTCCCGGCCTCCTGGATCAAACCGGTGCTTTCCATCAGCGCGATGAACTGCCCCGGCAGCACCAGACCCCGTTCGGGACTCTGCCAGCGCATCAGCGCCTCGACCCCGGCGATGCGCCGCGTGTCCAGGTCGACCTTGGGCTGGTAATGCAGCACGAATTCGTCCCTCTCGAGCGCCTGCCGGAGCCGGTTCTCAAGCGTGAGCTGCTCGGCGACTCTCTCGGTCAGTTTGCGGGTGTGGAACTGGTGACGTTCACCGGTTTGCCGGGCGTATTGCAGCGCTGCCTCGGCGTTGGCAAACAGCGTTTCCGCGTGGATGCCGTCGCTCGGGAAGAGCGCGATCCCCGCCTTTGCCGATACCCTCAGCTCCGTGTCGCTCAGCTGGAATGGCTGCGCGAAGCAGTCGCGCCAGATCTGCTCGATCGCGCGCCCGACGTCCGTCCGTCCCTTGATCTGCAGCAGCAAGATCGCGAACTGGTCGCCGCCGGTGCGGGCGATGTCGACCGGATCCGCGGCGCGCGCAAGGCGCCGGGCCACTTGCCTGAGCAGCTCGTCACCCGTCTGCCGCCCGAGCGAATCGTTGATTGCCTTGAGGCGCTCGACGTCCGCCAGGACCAGCGCAAGCTTGCGCCGGCCGCCATGCGCGGCATGCACGTTCCGACTCAGTCGTTCGTCGAAAAGGCTGCGGTTGGCGAGCCCGGTCAAGGGATCGTAGTAGGCGAGAAATTCGAGCTTCTTCGCCTTTTCGATATGGTCGAGCGCAAACACGATGTCATCCCTCAGCTCGACCAGCAGCTTCATCTCCTCGGCGTCGAAGAACCCGGGCACGTCGGAGTACAGATGCAAAACGCCTGTCCCCTCGCCGCTCACGACCAGAGGCAGCACGACCAGCGAACGCGCGCCGCGCTCCGTGGCGTGTTTCGCGGGACCCGGCAGCTCGCGCTCGATGTCATTCGCAATCACGGGCACGCGCTCGATGACCGCCCGGCCCACCACCCCGATACCCTCCGGCGCGTCCTCCCGGATGCTCATGCGGATCCGCCCGAGGAACCGTTCGTCCGTGCCATGCCACGCAACCGGATTCACCCGCATGGCCTCCCGGTCCACCTCGCCGATCCAGGCGATCGGGAATCCGCCAAGATCGACCGCGATGCGGCAGACCTCGCGGTACAGTTCCATCCGGTCGCTCACGCGGATGATCAGCGCGTCGATGCCGCTCAAGACGGCGTACACGCGGTTGAGGCGCTTGATCTTTTCGTACGCCTGCCGGCGCTCGCTGACGTCACGGAACATTCCCAGCAGGGCTTGCCTGCCGCCGAAGCGTATGGGCGCAGCGTTGATGTCGGCGTAAAACACCGAGCCGTCCTTGCGCATCACCGGGATGTCCGCGGCGATCGGGATCGTGCCGCGCAGCAATCGTTCAAACTGCTCTATGGCGCGCGGCAGCGCGTGCGCCGGGTGGATGTCCGGGACGCCGATGCGGGTGATCTCCTCGGGCGTGTAACCCAGCATGCGGCGTATGGCCGGATTGCCTTTCAGGAATCTCCTGCTCTCGACGTCTGCCACCAGAATGCCGTCGAGCGCACCATCGAAGATGGTGCGGAGTTCCTCCTCCGACGCGCGCAGCGCGTTCTCCGCCCGCTTGCGCTCCGTGATGTCGTCCTTGACGGCGATGAAGTGCAGGATCCTGCCGCTGCCGTCGAGCACCGGGGAGATATGCTGGCGTTCCCAATACGGTTCGCCGGTCTTCTTCCGGTTCTGAATTTCCCCTTCCCACTCCTTGCCCGCCGTAATGGTTTCCCAGAGGTCCCGGTAGAATTCCCGCGACTGCGCGCCGGACTTCAGGAAACGCGGATTCTTCCCTTTGACCTCCGAGAACGCGTAGCCGGTCATCGCCTCGAACTTCGGGTTGACGAATTCGATCGCACCCGCCGGGTCGGTGATCACGATCCCGGTTCCGCTCTGCCGCACGGCCAGCGCAAGTCTGCGCAGTTCGCCTTCCGCGCGCCTGCGTTCGGTGATGTCGGTGCCGACGCCGCGGTAGCCCTTGAACGCGCCGGAGTCGTCGAACAACGGATCGCCGCTGATCGCAATGTGGCGTTCCGAGCCATCGGCACCTAGCCGCGAGAGTTCGAAATCGCGAAACGGCTGGTGCGCATCGAGCACCGCGCGATGCGCTTGCCAGGCCGCCTCGTCCGGCGACAGATACGGCACCTCCCAGCGGCGCTGGCCGATCTGCGCGCCCTGCCGGAACACGGACACCGCGCTCACTTTCTCGTCGGCCGAACCGCGCATCGTCAACCGGTGCGCGACGTCGCTCTCCCAGTAGAAGTCCGAGGACATCTCGGTCAGCGCGCGAAAGCGCGCCTCGCTCACCCGCAGCGCCTCTTCCGCCTGCTTGCGCTCTGTGACGTCATGCGCCATCCCGCGCACGAGGAGCGCGGCAACGCCCTCGGTGCGCAGCGTATTTTGGTATTCCCACCAGCGCATTTCACCCCCGGCGGTCCGGATCCGCATCACGCCGCTCGCCACGCCCTGTTTCCGGATCTCGCCCAGGTACGCCGGGAAGAGATCGCGCCCCCCCGCAGCGAGCAGATCGGCCATGTTCATGCGCAGCAACGCCTCGCGCGAATATCCGGTCAGCCGCACCGCCGCCTCGTTCACAGACATTAATTTCCCTGTCAGATCGTGCGTGCAGATCAAGTCGCGGCTGTTTTCCACCAGATCGCGGTAACGTTTCTCGCTCTCGACCAGATGACGCTGCGCCTCGCGGTGCTCGGCGCGCAGGGCCGCCTCGTTCAGCTCCCGCTCCAGCACCGGCGCGAGCCGCGCCAGATTTTCCTTCATCAGATAGTCGCTGGCACCTGCTTTCATCGCCTCAACCGCGACGTCCTCGCCGATGGTGCCGGAGACGAGGATGAAAGGAATGTCGAAACCCGAACCGTGGAGGACCTCGAGCGCGTCCAGGCCGGTGAACCCCGGCATCCGGAAATCCGAAATGACAGCGTCCCACGGCTGCCGCTGCAACGCCTCCGCCATTGCCGCGGCGCTATCGACGCGCTCGTATTGCACATCGAAGCCGCCGCGCCGCAGCACCTGGAGAGCGAGCTCGGCGTCGTTTGCGGAATCCTCGACCAGGAGGACTTTGACCGACTTGCTCATGCCGTGGTGCGCTCCCGCAGGGGTTGATTCATCGTCGAATGCGCGTTCTAGCCCCGCCTTTGTTGCTTCAGCAGCTCGGTCATCTCCTCCAGGGGCAGCGGCTTGCAGAAGAGAAAACCTTGCATCTGCTGGCACCTGAGCAGCCGCAGCATCCTGGCCTGCTCCTCGGTATCGACGCCCTCCGCAATGACCGTCAGCCCGAGCGAGTGTGCGAGCGAGATGATCGTCGAAACCAGGGACATCGCATTCGGGTCGCTCGCCATCGAAACGATGAACGAGCGGTCGATCTTGAGCGATTGCACCGGGAGCTTCGCGAGGTAGCCGAGCGAGGAGTAACCGGTTCCGAAGTCGTCGATCGCGATGGCTACGCCGAGCCCCCGGACCTGCTTCAGCTTCTGGATGTTGCTTTCGATGTCCTCCATGACGAGGCTCTCCGTGATCTCCAGGTCGATCCCCGGGGGGGTCGCGCCGCGCCTCATCGCTTCCTGTACCGTGCCGACGAACTCCCGCCGGCGCAACTGGATTGCGGAAACGTTCACCGCCACGCGCGGCGCCGCCAATCCCTGCTGCAGCCAGCGAAGATGGTCGTCGGCGGCCTTGGCGAGCGCCCAGGCACCCACCTCCAGGATCAGGCCGGTTTCTTCCATCAGCGCGATGAACTCTCCCGGCGGCACCAGGCCGCGCTCCGGGTGTTGCCACCGGATCAGCGCTTCCGCCCCCACGATGTGCCGCGTTTCCAGTTCCACCTTGGGCTGGTAATGCAACACGAATTCGTCCCTCTCCAGCGCCTGCTGGAGCTGATTTTCCAGGGCGAGTTTTCCGGCCACGCGCTGCGCCATCTCCGTGGCGAAGAACAGGTACGGATGGCCGCCTGACTTGGCCTTGTCGAGCGCGGCTTCGGCGTTCCGAATCAGGGCGTCGGCATCGGCACCGTCGTCCGGGTACATCGCAATGCCGACCTTGGCGCGCACCTTGAGCTTCGCGCCGCTCAGCTCGAATGGCGCGCCGAAGCACTCTTGCGCACCATGTTCGATGAAGCGCGCCACGTCGTTCTCCTGCTTCACGTCCGCAAGCACGATCGCGAACTGGTCCGTGCCCACGCGCGCGATCTCGTCGGGATCCGGTGCATGGCTGCGGAGCCGCTCCGCGACCCGCTTGAGCAAGAGGTCGCCGGCCTGCCGGCCGAGGCTGTCGTTGACGCTCTTGAACCGTTCCACGTCGACGAGCAGGACCGCAACCTTGTGCTGCCCGGCCGTCGCTGCGTGCAGTTGCGGGGTCAACCGCTCCTGGAAGAGCGTGCGGTTGGCAAGGCCGGTGAGCACGTCGTAGTAGGCGAGATAGTCCACCTTTTCGCTCTTCTCGATGTGTTCGAGGGCGAACGCGATGTCTCCGGCAAGCTCGGTCAGGAGTTTCATCTCCTGGTCGTCGAAGAACCCGGTTTCATTCACATACAGGGCAAGGATCCCCGCCACCTTCTCCGACGCGATCAGCGGCAACGCGACGGCCGACCGGAAACCGCGCTCGGCGTATTCCTTGCCGAACCGGATCCGCTGGTCGCGCAGGAGATCGTTCGAGACCACGGCCTGCCGGGTCCTGACCGCCCGCACGATGATGCTGTCGGCTGCCGATGCCTCTCCGCGCAACGAGAGCCGGTCGCGGATCAGGTCGAGCAGCCCACGCTCCGCCCCGTGCCAAGCGACCGGCATCACCTGCATCGCCTCGCGGTCGACGACCCCGATCCAGGCGAGCGAAAACTGCCCCGCGTCGACTGCGATCCGGCACGCCTCGCGGAACAGCTCGTCGCGATCGCGAACGCGAACGATGAGGGCGTTGATGCCGCTCAGCACCGCATAGACGCGATTGAGGCGTTTGATCCGCTCTTGCGCCGTCTTACGTTCAGACACGTCATTCAGGACGCTGATGAAGTGTGCCGGCTGCCCGCCGGCACCGCGGATGAGCGAAGTCGTGACGTTTGCCCAGAGCTCCGTTCCATCCTTGCGGACCAGGCGTAACTCGCGCTCGTACAGTATGGCGGTTCCCGCGATCAGCTGCGCCCGCAAGTCGGCGCCTCGTTGGAGATCATCCGGGTGCGTCAAGTCCCTGAAGCCATGCGAGCGCGCTTCGTCCCGCGTGTAACCAGTCATTTCGCTGAACTTCGGATTCACGACCAGGAAGCGCCCATCGAGATCGGAATACGTGATGCTGACTCCCGCGTTCTCGAACATCGCGCGATGGCGCTCCTCGCTCGCCTGCAAGGCTTCCAGGATCCGCTTCTGCTCGGTGACGTCCTGCAGGGTGTTGAACCAGCGCTGCCTGTCCGCCGGAACGGTCCGGCCGGCGAGCGGTTCCATCACTTGATACACGGTGATCCATACAGCATCCGAGCGACGCAGCCGGTACTCGACTTCCGTGCGCTCGCCCGTGACGCCGGCCGCGATGGCTTTGGCGCGAAACGTCACGCGATCCTCGGGGTGAAGAAGGTCGAGCCACTCGCGCGTGCTTGCGGGCATCCGGGCTGAGTCCACCCCGATCAACTGCGGCAGGGTGTCCGACCAGGTCTCAAAGCGGCCGTCCGGTCCCGTGATCACGTGCGAAAGCCTTGCCACGAGCTGTGCGCGGTGCAACGCCGCCTCGCTTTCCTGCAGCGCTTCCTCGGCGCGTTTGCGCTCGGTGATGTCGCGCGCGATCCCGACGAGGCCGGTGACCTGCCCCCGGTTGTCCTTGATGGGAGCCTTGGTGGTCGAAACCCAGCGATCTTCGTCCGCGCCGGCGACGATTCTGTGCACCCGATCCGAGGACGGGACACCACTGCGGAAGACCTCCTTCTCCTCGGCTTCGCTTTCCAGGACCTCGTCGAAAGGCAGCAGTTCCCAGTCCTGCCTGCCGATGGCGTCCTCGGGTCGCGCCAACCCGAGCCGCGCGCCATGCGCGCGGTTGAGGCGAATCAGGCGGTGCTCCCGGTTCTTGAAGAAGATGGCGTCCGGAACGCTGTCCATCAAATTGTGCAGCAGGTCGCGTTCCGCCTTGAGGTCCTTGAGCAGCCGGTAATGCTCGGCGGCCTTGAGCACGACCAGCTTCAGGTGGTCCGGGTTCCAAGGCTTGGACACGTAGCCGAAAATGCGGCCCAGATTCACCGCCCGGATGACGGCCTCCAGGTCGGCGTAGCCGGTGATCAACAGCCGCGTGGCATCGGACAATTCCTGCGCCTGCTCCAGGAACCGGTCGCCGCTCATTCGCGGCATGCGCTGGTCGGACAGGATGACCGACAGCTCGGGCAGCGTCTTCAGCAGCCGCGTCGCGGCCTCGGGCGAAGTTTCCGCAAACACCTCGAACTGGTCCTCGAGCGTGTCCTCGATGGCCCTCAGCACCTGCGGCTCGTCATCGACGACGAGCACCGACATCCGCGGAACCGCGTTATCCGCCATTCGCGCTGTCATCGGTTTCTTTCTTGCGTTCGAGCGCCATCGGGAGCCGGACGATGATCTCGGTCCCGCGCCCCTGTTCGCTGCGCACCTCCAGCGTCCCGCCGTGGCGCCTGACGATGCCGTAGGAAATCGAAAGTCCGAGCCCGGTCCCCCCGCCGACCGGCTTTGTGGTAAAGAACGGCTCGAATATCCGCTCGCGCACCGCCTCCGGCATGCCCTTGCCCGTGTCCGCGATGGAAATGAAGAACGTCGCATCGGACTCGCCGGTCGCGATCGTGATCTCGCCTTGGCCCTCGATCGCGTCGATGGCATTGGACAGGATGTTCATGAGCACCTGGTTGAGCGGCCCCGGATAGCAGGGGAGGACTTTCGCCGCGCCGTATCGGCGATTGATCCGGATGCGGTCCTTGAGCCGGTACTGCAGCAGGGTGATCACCGACTCGATGCTCTCGTCGATCCTGACGTACTTGAGTTCGCCCTCGTCCAGCCGCGAGAAGGTGCGCAGCTTGAGCACCAGGTCCTGGATCCGCTCCAGTCCTTCGTGCATTTCCCCGAGCCGCCGCCTCGCCTTGCGCCACCTTCCAAGGGCCGCTTCGGCCAGATGCGATTCGATCGGTTCAGCCAGGTCGCCGAGCGACCGCTCGACCGTGGAGCGGTGATTCATGACGAACGCGAGCGGGTTGTTGATCTCGTGCGCGACGCCCGCCACGAGCTGCCCGAGCGAGGCCATCTTCGCCGACTGGACCAGCTGGGCCTGGGCTTCCTTCAGCTCGCGGTTCGCCTGCTGCAGCTGCCCGACCAGCGCGGCGCGCGCCTCCGCAAGGTCCTTCGCGGCGCGCGTGTGAAGGATTTCAAGCTCCCTGGCGCGAAATTCGTCGGCGATGCGCCGGTTCTCAGAGTAGATCAGCTTGCGCCGGAGCAGCGCCCGGAGCCGCGCCGTGATCACCGCGATGTCGCGCGATTTCTCGACCAGGTCGTCCGCGCCCGCGGCGAGCACCGAAGTCATGCGCTCCCGGGTTGCGCTCGCGGTCAGCGCCAGGATGACGACCGCGTCGTCGAGGGTGGCGCGCGATTCCAGGACCCGCCGGCACACGTCCATGCCGCTCATGTCCGGCAACACCAGGTCGAGGACGATCCCGTCGAAAGCTTCCGCCGCCAGGCGCTCCAGCGCTTGCGCGCCGCTGGCCGCGGTCTGGATCCGGTAGCCTTCCTTCTCCAGCGCCGCCGCGAGCAGTTCCAGATAAGTGGGACTGTCGTCGACCAGCAGCAGCTTGGCGGCCGCGAACGGCAACTCGCCCGCGCGCACCACGTTGCGGACCTGCGACTTCCTCAGCAGCGTCTCGATCCGCAGCAGCACGAAGCCGAAGTCCTCGGACTTCGGCACGTAGTCGTCGGCGCCGCTTTCCAGCACGTGGCGCTCGGTCCCGCTTTCCTGTTCGCCCGTCAGCATCAGGATCGGGATGCCGCGCGTATTGACATTCATCCGCAGCGTCCGGCACAACTCGTCTCCGAGCATCCCCGGGAGCCTGAAATCGGTGACGACCAGGTCCGGCAGAGTCTGGTTGAGCGACGCGAACGCGGCCTCGGCCGTCGGCGCGCAGTCGACCGCGAATCCGGCCTGTTCCAGCGCCTGGCGTATCCGCAGCGCCTGGGTCGCGGAGTCCTCGACCACGAGGATCCTCTTCCGATCGGCCATCAGCCGCACTCCTCTGCGACCTCGCCGCGCCCGACGCCCTGCGCGGTCGAAGGGCCGCGGTCAGGTTTCCCTGGGAAGCGCGAAGTAGAAGCTCGCACCCTCGTTCACCTTGCCTTTCGCCCAGACGCGTCCGCCGTGCCGCGCCACGACGCGCTGCACGATCGCCAGTCCTACGCCGGTGCCTGAAAACTGCTCGCTGCCGTGCAGGCGCTGAAAGACGCCGAACAGCTTGTCGTAATACCGCATGTCGAAGCCGGCCCCGTTGTCCGCCACGCAATAGACGTTGTCCGCGCCTTCGGGATATCCGCTCACGCGAATGACGGGGCCTTCCCGGCGTGCGCTGTACTTGATCGCGTTCGAAAGCAGGTTGATCCAGACCTGGCGCAGCAGCGACGGGTCGCACCGCGCCGCGGGCAGCGGCTCGATCGTGCACCGGGCCGGCGTCTGCGGCGCGCCGGCCTGCAGCTCCTTGAGCGCCTCTGTGGCCAGCGCCGTCATGTCGATGTCGCCGGCCGACATGGGCTTGCGCCCCAGGCGGGAAAGCTGCAGCAGGTCCTCGATCAACTGACCCATCCTCTGCGCGCTCTCGCGTATCGTCGCCACGAAACGCCTACCCTCGCCATCGAGGCGAAGGGCGCAGTCTTCTTCGAGCATCCTGGAAAACCCGTCGATCGCCCGCAACGGCGAGCGCAGGTCGTGCGAGACCGAGTAGCTGAAGCTTTCGAGCTCCTTGTTCGCCGCCTCGAGCTGCGCGGCGCGGCGTTCCAGGTCCGTGTTGAGCGCGCGGACCTCCGTTTCCCTCAGCTTCAGCGCCTCGTTGACCTGGATCGCCTCCTCATACGAGGACACGAGCAGGTCGAGGATCTGTTCGCGCTGCGCGGTGATGAGGTGCTTCTTGCCGCCAAGGTAGATCTCGAGCCCGCTCCGCGTACCTGCGCTCGCGCGCAGCTCCCGGTTCGAGAGGATGTAGTCGATGCGGGAGAGCAGATTCCCGGGATCGTAGGGTTTGCGGATGAAATTGTCGGCGCCGCACTCCAGGCCCATGGCGATGTCCTGGATGCTGGAAAGCGAAGTCACCAGGATCACCGGGACATCCCGCAGCGCCCCGTCGGTCTTCACCGCCTTGCACAAGGCGTAGCCGTCCATCTCCGGCATCACGATGTCGCTGATGATCAGCGTGGGCCTGCACGTGCGCGCCGCCGCGAGCGCCTGCGCGCCGTTGGACGCGAGGGTCACCGTGTAGCCCCGTTCTTCGAGCAGGTGGCTCAATTGCGCGGCCTGGGTCGCGCTGTCCTCGGCGACGAGAATTTCGACCGCCTGGTTCGGGTCCGGCCGTCGCGATTGCATGGTCGGCTTGCCCCCGCTCACCCGGCCAGACCGCCGAGCGCCGCGGCGATTTCTGGCGGCGACAGCACATACGAGGCAGCGTCGAGGCTGACCGCTTCACCCGGCATACCGTGGACGACGGACGTGTCGCGGTCCTGCGCGATCGTGACGGCGCCCCGGTCCCGCATCAGCTTCAATTCCTCGGCGCCGTCCTTGCCCATGCCGGTGAGCAGCACGCCGATCGCGTTGCGCCCGAGCACCGCTGCGACCGAGCGAAACAGGCACGACACCGAGGGACGATGGCCATTCTGGGGGGCGTCGCGGCTCAGGGTGATCGCGCCGTCGTGGCGCAGCTTGATGTGAAGGCCGTCCGGCGCGACGTAGGCGTGCCCGGGCAGCGGATGCACCGCGTCGGCGGCGACATGGACCGCGAAGCCGGACGCCTGCCCCAGCCACTCGACGAACCCGTCCGTAAATCCCGGCGCAATGTGCTGGACGATCAGGATGGGAACGGAAAAGTTTCCGGGCAGCCCTGCCAGGATCGCCCTGAGCACGATCGGACCCCCGGTTGAGGCGCCGATCGCCACAAGCCTCGTTCGTGCAGCCGCCGCCTCGATGCGGATGCTTCGCGGCGCGGGGGCCGGGGAGAGCGGCGCTTCGCGCCTCGCCCAGCGTCGCACTACTTTCACTTCCGCCATCGTCTTCACGGTCTGCACCAGTTCCCGTGCCGCCGCCTCGTGGTCCGGATGGCCGGGACCGCGAGGTTTCTCGACCACCGCCAAGGCACCCGCCTCCAGCAGGTGGAACGCCGAAGCTACTTCCGTACGCGCCGAGCTGCCGGAGACGATGACGATCGGCGTGGGATGGGTCTCCATGATCCTGCGCGTGGCGTCCAGCCCGTTCACCCTCGGCATGTGAAAGTCCATGGTGACGACGTCCGGTTTCTTCTCCCTCACCGCCGCGAGGGCTTCCTCGCCATCACTCGCGAACCCCACGACCTCGATGCCCGGATCGGTGCCGAGCAGGTGGGCGAGCAACTCGCGCATGACGGGCGAGTCTTCCACCACCAGCACCCTGACTTTTTTCCTGGCGTCGGCCGCACTCATAGGAGCCTCCGCACGACTTCAAGCAGATTGCTCTGGTCGAAGCTGCTCTTCACGATGTAGGCGTTGGCGCCAACGTCGATGCCGCGCTCGCGGTGTTCGCGCGATTCGAGCGCCGTCACCAGCACTACCGGCAGCTCGGCGAGCGCCTTGTCCGCCCTGATCTTCGCGGTCAGCTCGAAACCGTTCATCCTCGGCATGTCGACGTCCGACACCACCAGGTCGAAGCGCTCCGATTTCAGCCGCGTGAAGCTGTCGATTCCGTCCACCGCGGTTGCGACGCTGTAACCGGCCGACTCGAGGATGTTCTTCAGCAGCGTTCGCGCCGTGATCGAGTCCTCCGCGACCAGGACGGATCTGGTTTCCGCCGCGGCCCCGGCGCTTTCGGCCGCGGCCGGCGCTCGCACGGCAGCCGCCTTCGCGGCCGATCGCAGCAGGTCGGGAACATCCAGAATGGGAACGACCTTGCCGTTTCCGAGGACCGTAGCGCCGGCGATGTTGCGGACGCGGGAAAGCTGCTTGCCGAGCGTCTTCACGAGAACTTCCCGTTCTTCGAGAATCTCGTCCACCAGGAACCCAATCCGCCGGTCCGCGGCACCGAGGAGGACGACCTGCACCGTGCCGCCGGAGATTTCCGCCGGTTTCCTGCGTGGCAGCTCGAGCGCATCCGCCAGGCGCACCAGCGCAACCGCTTGGCCATTCCAGCGGATCGTCTCGCGGTTTTCCGCCGTCCTGATCTCCTCTGTCTTCAATCGCGCGGCCTGCTCCACGTACACGGTAGGCAGGACGAATCGCTCGCCGCCGGCCTCGACGTGAAGGCCGCGGAACGTCGCCAGCGTCAGCGGCAGGACCACGCGGAAGGTCGTTCCCCGGTCGGGCAGCGTTTCGACCGCAACGCTGCCGCCCAGCTTCTCGACTTTCTCCCGCACGATGGCAAGGCCGAGACCCCTGCCCGAGAGGTCGGTAATGATCGGGCTGGTGGAAACCCCGGATTGGAACACCAGCGGCATCAGCTCCTGCCCGCCGGCGCGCCCGCTGTCCCCGGACGGGAGCAGGCCGAGCTTGCGTGCCGCCTCCCGGAGCTTTTCCATGTCGATGCCCGCGCCGTCGTCCGAGACCCGGATTTCGACCCGGTTGCCGTTCCTGCGCGCGACGGCGAGAGCGATCGTTCCCTGGGGCGGCTTGTCCCGGCGCACACGCTCCTGGCGCGGCTCTATGCCGTGATCGACGCAGTTCCGCACGAGGTGGACGAGCGGATCCCTCATTTCCTCGAGGATCCGCCGGTCGATCTCGATCTCCCCTCCCTCGACCAGCAGCTCCGCTTCCTTGCCCCGGTCCCGGGACAGATCGCGCACGAACTTGGGGAACATTTCGAGCGCCGAGGAAACGGGCAGCATGAGCGCTTTCTTCATGCCGTCAAGCAGCCCGTCCACCCTGGCGCCGAGGGTGCGCTGATCGTAGTCGGCGGATTTCGCGAGCGTGGCGAGCTTTGCTTCGAACGATTTAACGAAAGCGCTCTCCCACTCCAGGTATTCCATGAGCCTGTGCAACTGCGGCTCCAGGCCCCCGGACCCATTGCCTGGCGCGGGTTTTTCCCGCGCCTTGCGAAGCGCATTCAACGCGGGG
>SCUF01000108.1 GCA_004298325.1 Betaproteobacteria bacterium
CGCGCTCAACCACGTCAAGGAAACGCTCGATCCGACGCTCAGCTACCGCTGGTCCTGCCACATGGCGGTGTGCGGCAGCTGCGGCATGATGATCAACAACGAGCCCAAGCTCGCCTGCAAGTCGTTCCTGCGCGACTACACGGGCGTGATCCGCGTCGAGCCGCTGCGCCACTTCCCGATCGAGCGTGACCTGGTCACGGTGCCGGACGACTTCATCGCGAAGCTCGCGCGCGTCAAGCCGTACCTGATGCCGAAGCAGCCCAAGACGCTCGAGGCGGGCGAATACCGGCAGACGCCGGCCGAACTCAAGCGCTACAAGCAGTTCACGCTGTGCATCAACTGCATGCTGTGCTACGCCGCCTGCCCGGAGTACGGCCTGATTCCCGATTACATCGGCCCGGCGGCGCTCGCGCTGGCGCACCGCTACAACCAGGATTCGCGCGACGGCGGGCGCGCCGAGCGGCAGGAGGAAGTCGCCTCCAAGGCGGGCGTGTGGGAATGCTCCTTCGTCGGCGCCTGCTCCGAGGTCTGCCCCGAGCACGTCGATCCCGCGGGCGCGATCCAGCAGGCGAAGATCCAGAGCACGGTGGACTGGTACAAGGAGCACCTGATGCCATGGCTGAAGAAATGAGCCCGCGGCCGTTCCTGCGACCGATCACCTCGGAGTGGCTCTTCCGCCACCCCCGTTACCTGCGCTACATGGTGCGCGAATTTTCATGCCTGTTCATCGGCGGCTACACGCTGCTGCTGGTCGCGGGCCTGAAGAGCCTGTCCGAGGGGCGCGCCGCCTACGAGGCCTTTCTCGAAGGCCTGCGCAGCCCGGCGGGCATCGCGTTTCACGTGCTGGCGCTCGCCTTTGCGACTTATCACAGCATCACCTGGTTCAACCTGACGCCGAAGGCACTGCCGCTGCAGCTGGGCGAGGCGTTCGTCCCGGACGTGGCGATCTCGGGCGCGCACTTCGCGCTCTGGGGCGTGCTGTCGCTGGCGCTGCTGTACTTCGCGGGAGCCTTCTGACCATGACACGCTCCAACAAGCCGCTCGTCTGGGGGCCGTTCGCGGCGGGCGGCACGCTGACCGCGTTCGTCACGCCGGCGCTGATCGTGCTCACGCTGCTGGCGGGGCTCGGTTACGCCCCCGAACTGCTCGGCTACGATCGCCTGCACGCCTTCATGGGCCACTGGCTGGTCAAGGTCGTGGCCATCGCCGTGGTGTTCGTGTCGCTGTGGAGCTCGGCGCACCGGCTGCGCATCACCTGCTACGATCTCGGCCTGCGCGCCGATCTGCTGGTGGCCACGGTGGTGTACGCTGTGGCGCTCACGGGAACGCTCGCCGCGGCCGTGTTTCTCGCGGGCATCTAGCATATTGACACGGCCGGTCGCGGGCCTAAACTTGCGGCGCTGTCACACAATCTGATGAGGGGACGCGGGAGATGAATCCACCGCCCGTTGCCGCGCGTGAACTCGCGCGGGAGGAACGCTTCAATCTGGTCTGGACCCGGGAACTCAACCAGGTGTTCGCCGACGTCGCGCCGTATTACGACCGCGCCAATTACGTCGCCAGCCTGGGGCTGTGGGACTGGTTCCTGCAGAAATTCATGGACACGGTGGACATCCGGCCCGGGGAACGGGTGCTCGACGTGTGCGCCGGCACCAACGCCATCGGCATCGCGCTCCTGAAGCGCGAGCCGACGCTCGAGGTGCACGCCATCGACCGCAGCCGCGAGATGCAGGCGGTGGGGCGGCAGCGGGCCGAGGCACGGGGTTTCCGCATCCACAGCACCATCGAGGACGTGCACACGCTGCCGTTCCCGGACCACCACTTCGACGCCGTGACGCTGCAGTTCGCCTCGCGCCACCTGCGCGTCAAGCACGTCTGGGGCGAGATCCTGCGCGTGCTCAAGCCGGGCGGGCGCTTCTATCACTGCGACATGCTGCGGCCGGGGAACCCGACCGTCGAGACGCTGTATTACACCTACCTGCGCTTCTGCCTCTGGTTCACCGGTTTCGTCTTCCGCAGCGGCCAGCCGGCGCTCAACTGCAAGCAGTACTTCATCCACGCGCTGCAGATGTTCTATTCCGCGGACGAGCTCTCGCGCGTGCTCGAGGAACTGGGCTACTGCAACGTGACTTCGAAGTCCGTGTTCGCGGGCATGATGGGCTTCCACCGCGCGGTCAAGCCGCAGATCCGCTAGCCGCCCCGGCGCCATGGATCGCGCGGGGGCGCTGGCCGGGCTGAACCGGCGCCTCCTCGAAACCTTCAGCCGCCGCACCACGGGCGCGCTGCGCGCCATCCTGCCGCTGCGCCTCGCGCTGCCGCGCATCGAACCGTTTCTCGCGCTCAACGTCGCCAAGGAAGTGCGCAAGGACGCGATCGTCATCCGGCGCGCGGCACAGGCGCTGGCGCAGGCGGCGCCGCCGGACGCGGCGCTGGCGCGGCAGATCCTCGAGGACGTGCGCGCGATCGACCGCGAGTTCCTCGGCGCCACGGCGCGCTTTCCGGTGCGCATCGCGATCCCCTACGCGCGCATCGATCCGCTGCGGCTGCGGCGCATCGGGCGCGGACTCGACCTGGCGTACCGCATTCTTGAAGGCTGGCGACGCGGCCGCAGGCTGCGCGAGGCGCTGGCGCGCGAGGAACTCGAGCGACGCCTGCGCGAGCTGCTCGAGCTCTACGCCGAGGAGACCCAGGCGCTCAGCCACTCGGTGCAGCTGCCGGGGCTGCTCGCGGCGCTGCGCGAGCGGCTGGCGCGCGGCCTGCAGCGCGTGATGAACGAGGCGGCGCGGCAGCTCGCGCTGGAAGCCGCGTTCGCCGTGCACCGCCGGCGGCCCGCCGCGCGCGGCGGGCGGGACTCGCGCCCGTGAGCCGACCGGCGCCGGCGACGCTCGAGCGCGGCCTCGCGCTGTACCGCACGATGACGCGCATCCGCGCCTTCGAGAACGCGGCCGAGGAAGCCTCGAAGGGCGGGGTTGCGGCCTTCGGCGCGAGCCTCGCGCAGGCCCGGGTGCGCGGCCCGCTGCACCTGTCCACGGGGCAGGAGGCCGTGGCCGCAGGCGTGTGCGCGCAGCTCGCTCCGGCGGATCTCATCACCTCGACGCATCGCGGCCACGGTCACACCCTCGCCAAGGGCGCATCGCTCGCGCGCACCCTGGCGGAATTGTTCGGGCGCGCGAGCGGCTTCAACGGCGGCAAGGGCGGCTCGATGCAC
This sequence comes from Betaproteobacteria bacterium, assembly GCA_004298325.1. GTDB lineage: Bacteria > Pseudomonadota > Gammaproteobacteria > Burkholderiales > SG8-39 > 2-02-FULL-66-14. The sequence goes on from SCUF01000108.1 coordinate 3,209, forward strand.
ATCGCGGATTTCTCCGTCGGCATGCTCGGCGCCAACGGCGTGGTCGCCGCCGGAATCCCGATCGCCGTGGGTGCCGCGCACGCGCTCAGGATCCGCTCGCGCCCGGAGATCGTGGCCTGCTTTTTCGGCGACGGCGCGATCAATCGCGGCCCCTTCCTCGAAGGGCTCAACTGGGCGCGCATCCACGACCTGCGGCTGCTGTTCGTCTGCGAGGACAACCGCTGGTCGGCGACCACCGCGAGCGAAGCCATGACTGCGGGCGAAGGCGCACTGGCGCGCGCCAGAGGCATCGGCCTCGACGGCGCGGCGGTGGACGGCAACGACGTCTTCGCCGTGTTCGCTGCGGCGGGCGAGCTGCTCGCGCGCGTGCGCCAGGGCGAGGGGCCGCAGCTGCTGCACGCCATCACCTACCGGGTGAAAGGCCACGTCTCCGTCGATCCCGCGGCCTACCGAAATGGCGAAGAAGTCAGCCGCGCGCTCGAGGATGATCCGATCCAGGCCGCAGCCGCGCGCTTGCGCGAACTGGGTGCCGGTGCCGCGCAGCTCGATGCGATCCGGGGCGAAGCCGAAGCCGAGGTGGCCGCCGCGCTCAGCGCTGCGGCTGCGGCGCCGTGGCCTGACCCGCTCGCGGCTTATACGGACGTGCAGGACAGCGGGGCCGGCCGATGGCTCGGATGAATTACGCGCAGGCCGCCTGCGCCGCGCTCGATCGGGCGATGGCTGCGGACGCGCGCGTGGTCGCGCTCGGCGAGGATCTCGGCCGCGGCGGCATCTTCGGGCAGTATCGCGGCCTGCAGCAGAAATACGGCGCCGCGCGCGTCATCGACACGCCGATTTCGGAGGCCACCATCATGGGCGCAGCGGTCGGCATGGCGCTCGCCGGCCTGCGGCCCGTGGTCGAGATGCGCGTGGTCGATTTCGCGCTCTGCGCGATCGACGAGATCGTGAACCAGGCGGCGAAGGCGCGCTTCATGTTCGGCGGC
>SCUF01000109.1 GCA_004298325.1 Betaproteobacteria bacterium
GCTGCCGCAGTTCCTGCAGGCGGGCGTGCGCGCCGTCAAGATCGAGGGGCGCCAGAGAAGCCCGGCGTACGTGGCGCAGGTCACCAAGGTCTGGCGCGAGGCGATCGATGCCGCGCTCGCCGAACGCGAGCGCTTCGTGCCGCGCGCGCCCTGGATCGCGGCGCTCGACCGCAACGCCGAAGGCAGCCAGCACACGCTCGGCGCGTTCTCGAGGCCTTGGAAATGAAGCTGTCGCTGGGTCCGCTGCTCTATTACTGGCCGCGAACGGCCGTGATGGAGTTCTATGCCGCGATCGCGGCGTCGGCCGCCGACATCGTCTACCTGGGCGAGGTGGTCTGCTCGCGGCGCCACGAGATGAGCTTCGAGGACTGGCTCGAGGTCGCCGCGCTGCTTGCGGCGCACGGCAAGGAGGTGGTGCTCTCCACCCAGCCCGTGACCGAAGGCGAGGGCGACCTGAAGCTCGTGCGCCGGGTGGCACGGAACGGGGCCTGCCGGGTCGAAGCGAACGACATGGGCGCGGTGCGCCTGCTCGAGGGCGTCACCGGCTGGGTCGCGGGACCGCATCTCAATCTCTACAACCCGCGTTCGCTCGGGATGATCGCCGGTCTCGGGGCGTCGCGCTGGGTGGCGCCGATCGAGGTGACGCGCGAGATCGCGCTGGGCGTGCTCGCCGAGCGCCCGGCCGGCGTCGAGGCCGAGGTGTTCGCCCATGGCCGGCTGCCGCTCGCGTTTTCGGCGCGCTGCTTCACCGCGCGGCGCTACAACCTGCAGAAGGAAAGCTGTGCCTGGCGCTGCATCGAGCATCCGGACGGGCTGCTCCTGAAGACGCGCGAAGGCGAGCCGTTCCTCGTGCTGAACGGCGTGCAGACGCAGTCGGCGAAGGTGTACAGCCTCGCGCGCGACATCGGTTCGCTGCGCGAGGCGGGGTTCGACATCCTGCGCATCAGCCCGCAGGCGCGCGGCACGGTAGAGGTGCTGAGGGCGTTGCGGGCGGTCTGCGACGGCGCGCCTGTGCCCGAGGAGCCCGATGCCTGCGACGGCTTCTGGCACAACCGTCCCGGGCTGGAGCGCGCGGCATGAAGCTGCTCGCGCTGCTGCCCGAATGGCCGCCGGCGCAGGCGCTGTCGCTGGCGCTCAACGCGGCGATCCTCGGCGGGCTCATCGCGCGCGACGCGCTCGAACCGCTGCGCGGCAGGACGGTGACGATCGAACTGCGTGACCTCGGCGCGCGCCTGCGGCTCGAATACGGAGCCTGGGGATTCCGGCCCTATTCGCGCGCGGAGAAGACCGATCTCTGCATCAAGGCCGGCGTCGCGGACTACCTCGCGCTCGCCCTGCGGCGCGAGGACCCGGACACGCTCTTCTTCAAGCGGCGCCTGGTAATGACCGGCGACACCGACCTCGGGCTGATCGTGAAGAACGCGCTCGACGCGATCGACTGGTCGCGCCTGCCGCGGCCGCTGCGCGGGCTCTAGGACGCCGCTGCCGCAGCGGGCTGCGGGTGCAGTTCGCGCCACGGCCGCAGCGCGAGCAGCACCAGCACGACGCCGGCGCTCAGTGCGACGGCGCGCATCACCCACTCCGCGCCGCTCTTGAAGTCGCCGGGACCGACGAGGAATGAAAACCAGCCGGCGATCGTGTCGAGGTGATAGCGCGCGTACATCGCGAACAGCAGCGGCGCGATCCAGGCGCCGAAACGGGTCAGGACGCGGACCGAATCGCCCAGCACGGCACGTCCCGCGAGCAGGAACAGCGCCGAGCCGACAAAGATCAAGGTGAACAGCGTTCCGGCGATCGGCTGCGCCGCGCCCAAAGCCTCGCGCCAGGCGCCGTAGGGCAGCCAGGCGAGGCAGCCGATGCCAAGCGCGAACGCCACGCCGCGCGCGCGCAGCGGCGCGGCTTCGTCGGAGAACGGCTCTCCGGGTTTCCTTCGCATGAAGGGAATCAGCGCGAGGCCAACCAGTCCGAACAGCACATCCACGAGCATCGTCCTCGGGTAGCCCCAGGCTTCGATCGCGATCCCTTGCCAGGCGGCGCTGTAGGCGATCGTCAGGTTCATGAGCGCCATGTAGGCGGTGAACTGCGTCGCGGCGACGCGCGGGTTGGTGACGTCCATGCAAATTGCGGATCGCGTGCCGTACATCAGTCCGAGGAACGCTGCATAGACCAGCGTCGCGGTCCAGAACGCCGTCACGAGCGCCGCAGGGACTTCGGGACGGGTCGCCGCATTGATGCTCACCGGCATGATCCAGCCGTAATGCGTCAGCATGCCCATCAGGTACAGGACCGGAAGCCCCATGCAGGCGATGTAAAGCGACAGCATCCGGCGGCGGCCGAAGCGGTCGGACAAAAAGCCGCCGAGCACCATGCAGATGGCGTTAGTGATGAGCGTCCAGAACTGCAGCAGCGCAATCTGGTCGTTGCTCAGGCCGAGCTCCACCGCCAGGTTCGACTGCAGCGCAAGCGCGAGGCACATGGCCCCCGGAGGCAGCAGTGCGAAGAGCAGCCCGCTGAAGGCGCCGCGCGTGCCGAGGAACGAGCGGAACGACTCGACTGCGAAGGCGTGCATCTCGCGGCCAGCGGCCCGCAGGCGCGGGCCCGCCACGGCCGGCCGCGCGGGTCCCGCCGCCTCCCGCATCGGCAGCACGACCAGCGCGGTCACCAGCAGGATGCAGCCCGCGACGAAGAAGAACGTCGGCTGGAAGCCCGTGTAGCCCATCAGGAACAGCACACCGCTGCCGCCGAGCAACTGGCCAATCGCGGCGCCGGCGAACATCATGCCGTTGGCCGTGCCGCGCTCGTCCTCGCGCAGCGTATTGCAGGCGAGCGCATCGATCGCCACGTCCTGCATCGCGCCGAAACTGTTGTGCACGAGCAGGATGACGGTGAACAGCCAGAGCTGCTCGGGAAGCTTCAGCAGCACCGTGGACAGCAGCGTCG
>SCUF01000015.1 GCA_004298325.1 Betaproteobacteria bacterium
GACCGCGTGCCCGTGCGTCATGCGCTTGAAGTGCTGCAGGTCCTCGGGCAGCCGCCACGGCAATCCGCCATTGGCGCCGATCACGCCGTTCGCGGCTACGGCGGCGATCAGGTACAGGCCCGGCCTGCCCGTGGCGACAGGTGCCACGGGCGGGAATAGAATTTGCTTCATGAAGTTGGGTTCCCGATTGCTCAAACGGATTATAGGCAGCGTGCAGCCATCGCCGCGCACGGGGCGCTTTCCCCGGTCGTTCCTCGGCCTGCTGATCACCGGCTTCATGCTGGTGGCGCTGCCGCTCGTGGCTGCGCTGCTCTGGTCGGCCTGGAACACCGAGCTGCTGGCCAAGCGCGGTACACGCGAGGTGCTGAATGCGGCGGAAGCGGCGCGTGCCAGCCGCTCGCTGGTCAACCTGAGCGGTTCGATCGAGCGCCTCGCCAACCAGATTGCCGTCCAGCCTGACGCCGAGCTGCTCGCGGATCTGGGGCGAGCGCACGCAGGTTTCGGCCAGGTTGCCGCCGAGCTGCTGAAGCTGCAGCTCGATGGCGAGCAGATCGCGGCGCTCAAGCGCACGATTGAGCGGGAACGGGCGCTGCACGAGATGTTGACGAACACCCCTTCCGGCGCGAGGCTTGACCAGAGTGTCGTGTTGAAGGAGGCGTACGAACTCGCCGAAAGCGCGGCGGGTGTGGTGGCGATCAGCCATCTCCTCGCCGATCGGGGAGTCGAGCGGCTGCAGACCAACGCGGTCGAGGTGCGGCAGCACCTGGTGAGCCTGATCGGCCTCGCGGCGGCGTGGGCGCTGGGCACCGCGCTGGTGCTGGCGCGAGTGATCGCGCGGCCGATCGCTCAGCTCGACCGTGCCATCCGGCGCCTCGGCCGCGCCGACTTCCAGCATCCGATCCACGTCAGCGGCCCCGCCGACCTGGTGCAGCTGGGCGAGCGGCTGGACTGGCTGCGCCGGCGCCTGACCGAGCTCGAAGCCGAGAAGGGACGCTTTCTGCAGCATCTGTCGCATGACCTGAAAACGCCGCTTACCGTGCTGCGCGAGGGCGCCGAGCTGCTGCACGACCAGGTCGCCGGACCGCTCGTCGCGCAACAGCGCCAGGTCGTCGCCATGCTGCGCGAAAGCAGCATCAAGCTGCAGACCATGATCGAGGACCTTCTCGACTACCAGCGCACGCTGCATTCCGCAGCGACGCTCGACGCCGAGTCGGTGGCGCTCGAGCCGCTGCTGCGCGAGACGGTGCGTGCGCATGGCCTCGAGGCGAGCGCCAAGGGGCAGCGTCTGGTTGTCGAGGCCGCGCCGGCGCTGCTGTGGGCGGATCCGTCGAAACTGCGTTCCGTCGTGGACAATCTGGTGGGCAACGCGATCAAGTTCACGCCCCCCGGGGGTACCATTACGGTGCTGGGACGTGAGGGTGCGGGTGGTGTCCAGATCGATGTCATCGACACCGGTCCGGGCGTGCCGGCCGAGGAGCGCGACGCGGTGTTCGATGCGTTCTTCCGCGGCCGGGCGGGTGCTGCCGGCCGTGGTCATGGCACGGGGCTCGGCCTCGCCATCGCGCGCGACTTCGTCAAGGCGCACGGCGGGCATATCGAGGTCGTGCCCGCGGCGCCGGGCGGCCATTTTCGCGTCGCGCTGCCCAAGCGGCCGAAATCCACGATGGCGGAGGGTGCGACGTGAGGTTATTCTGGATGCTGCTGGCCTTGGTCACGGGTTGCGCAACCGTGACGCCGCCGCCCGACCCGAACGTTCTCGTGGGCAAGGCGGTCGAGACTACGATCGAGGCGCTGCGCGCGCCGGCCAATGAGCAGCGCGGCTATCTCCTGCGCGCGCAGCAGGCGCACGCGACGCGACCGGATGACGCCAACAGCCTGTGCCTGGCGCTGCTGCTGACGGCATTGCCTGCGCCGCTGAGGGATGAAGAACGCGCGCAGCACCTGCTCGCGCCGATCGCCGCGCGCCAGCCGGAGACGCCCATAGCGAAGTTCGCGCGCCTGCTGAGCAATCAGCTGCAGGAGCAGAAGAACGCGATGAAGGACGGTACCGAGACGCTGCAGCAGGAGAAGGCACTGCGGGCGGCGAGCGAGGAGCGCGAGAAGCAGCTGCTGCTGCGGCTGGAGGCGGTGCGCGCGGCCCACAATCGCGATGCCGCCCAGCTGCGGCGACAGACCGACGCGCTGCGCGCGAGCGAGCAGCGCGAGGACACCCTGAAACGCCAGATCGACAGCCTGCGCGCGAGCGAGCGCAGCATGATTGAGCGCGAAGAGAAGCTCGGAACCAAGTCGAGGTGACCGCCATGGACCGCAATGCTCCTAAGATCCTGCTGGTGGACGATGACAAGGACCTGCTGCAGCTGATTGCGCTGCGGCTGGGCGGCGCCGGTTATGCGGTGCGTTGCGTGGAATCGGCGCAGGCGGCGCTCGCCAGTCTTGCCATGGAACGGCCGCAGCTCGTGATCACGGACCTGCGCATGCCGGGGATGGACGGGCTGGCGCTGTTCGACACCATCCGCCACACGGTACCGGATCTGCCGGTGGTGATCCTGACGGCGCACGGCACGATTCCCGATGCGGTCGCCGCGACGCGCCGCGGTGTATTCGGTTTTCTCACCAAGCCGTTCGACAGCCGGATGCTGCTCGAAACGGTCGCCGATGCGCTGCGCCTGTTCGGCGCCGCGCCGCTCAGGGGCGAGGAATGGCGCGCGGGCATCATCAGCTGCTCGCCGGTGATGGAGAACCTGCTGGCGCAGGCGCGCCGCGTCGCGATGTCCGACGCCAGCGTCTGCATCTTCGGCGCGAGCGGCACCGGCAAGGAGCTGCTGGCGCGCGCCATCCATCGCGCCAGTCCGCGCGCCGCGGCACCGTTCGTCGCCGTCAACTGCAGCGCAATTCCGGAAGGGCTGCTCGAGTCCGAGCTGTTCGGTCACCGCAAGGGATCCTTCACGGGTGCGACGCAGGATCGCAAGGGCCTGTTCCAGGTGGCCGACGGCGGCACGCTGTTTCTCGACGAAGTCGGCGACATGCCGCTGGTATTGCAGGTGAAGCTGCTGCGCGCGCTCGAAGATCACGCCATCCGCCCGGTGGGATCGAACGAGCCGATTGCCGTCGACGTGCGCATCCTTTCCGCGACGCACCGCAAGCTGGAGGAGCGCATTGCCGCCGGGGAGTTCCGCGAGGACCTCTATTACCGCCTCAACGTCGTCAAGCTGACGCTGCCGGCGCTCGCCGACCGCCGGGAAGACATTCCGCTCATGGCGCGACATTATCTGGCGCGGCTCGGCGAGCGCTATGGCCGTCCCGGGGTCGCCTTTGCCCCCGAGGCGATGGAGGCACTCGTTGCCGCGCCCTGGCCGGGCAATGTGCGCCAGCTCGTTAACGCGCTCGAGCAGGCGGTTGCGCTGTCTCCGGCCGATATCATTCCAGCGGCGCTGGTTCGCCAGGCGCTCGACATCAGCGCCTCGCCGCTCGCGCCGCTCGACGAGGCGCGGCGCGCATTCGAGCGCGACTATCTGGTGCGGATTCTGAAGATTTCGCGCGGCAGTGTGACCCAGGCAGCGCGCCTGGCCGGCCGCAACCGGACCGAGTTCTATCGGCTTCTGGAAAGGCACGCACTCGATGCGGCTTTCTTCAAATCGTCGCCGCAGCCCGACATGGAAAATCCTGACTACTCAAGGACTTCGTACCAGAACGACTGAGTCTGTCGCCGTGAGGCGACAAACAGCCATTGCGCCCCCGCGGAAATTGGGCGCGCTCATATAGGGCAGAAGATGTCCGGCCAGACTGGGCCGGCTTGGCACGCTCATTGCAAGTGCTCCTCCGTGTCCCGCCTAGAGACGAAGAGCATGGAGCGCACCCGGCCCAGACAGGAGATCTTTCCGCTGATGCAGGGCGCCAGTGGCGTAGTACTGCTGCTGGCGATGCTGCTTGGCGTGGTCGGCACCATCTACAAGTTCGTGCAGCCGGGTGGTTGGCTGACGGAACTCGCTACGCAGGGCCTGCCGGGCGGTCTGACGGCCTTTGCCGCGCTGGTGGCGATCTGCGCGCTGGCGCTTGTGGTACCGGAGCGGCACGCGCCATGGCGCAAGAACTTCCTCCTCTACGGCTTCGCCGGCGCGGGCGGGTACTACCTGCTGCAGCTGGCGACGCGCGGATCGTTTTGAGCGAACGCTAGCGCGCGCACCAGCCTGCAACCGAATCGTTTCACCGGGCCCGCCTCCCCCTCCCCCAACAGGCGGGCCTTCTTTTTTGCGGGTATCGCCCGCGCTGCGCTTACACCGCGATCGGAGCCTTGATCGCCGGATGCGGTTCGTAGCCTTCGAGCGTGAAATCTTCGTACTGGAATCCGTTCAGGTCCCTGACTTCGGGATTGAGTCGCATCCGCGGGAACGGCCGCGGCGCGCGCGAGAGCTGCTCGCGCGCCTGATCGAGGTGATTGAGATAGAGGTGGGCGTCGCCCAGGGTGAGCACGAAGTCGCCGGGCTCCAGCCCCGTGACCTGCGCCACCATGAGCGTGAGCAGCGCGTAGGACGCGATGTTGAACGGCACGCCCAGGAACAGGTCGGCGCTGCGCTGGTAGAGCTGGCAGGACAGGCGCCCGCCGGCGACGTAGAACTGGAACAGCGCGTGGCAAGGCGGCAGCGCCATGCGCTCGACATCCGCGGGGTTCCACGCCGTCACCAGGTGGCGCCGCGAGTCGGGATTGCGGCGGATCGACTCGACGACCTGGGCGATCTGGTCGATGCTGCGTCCGGGCGCCTGCCAGTGGCGCCACTGATGGCCGTAGACCGGTCCGAGCTCGCCGTCGGCATCGGCCCACTCGTCCCAGATCGTGACGCCGTGCGCCTGCAGCCACTTGACGTTGGTCTCACCGCGCAGGAACCACAACAGCTCGTAGACGATCGACTTGAGGTGGAGCTTCTTGGTGGTGAGCAGCGGAAAGCTCGCTTGCAGCGCGAAGCGCATCTGCCGCCCGAATACCGACAGCGTGCCGGTGCCGGTGCGGTCGCCCCTGCGGGCGCCGCATTCGAGCACGTGCGCAAGCAGGTCGAGGTATTGCTGTTCGCCCGGATTGGGATTCATCGCCGAGGCGCTATTCTGCCGGGGAGCGGGGTGCGGATAAAGGCCTGCCGGCCGCGCAATGCAAACCTGCCGCAGATGCGTTACCTTTCCGCCTGTCAGCCACTCCAGACGGTGACGCCCATGGTCATCATGCACCCGACGCTCGCCCCGCTCTACCAGGGCAAGGAAGACCATTACCCGGCGGCGCTCGAGGCCAAGTATTCGCGCGTATTCAACAACATCATGAAGTACTGGGGCAGCGAGAAGTGCGACGAGTACTTCGCCGACCTGCTGGTCGACAAGCGCGGCGGCCGCCAGGGGTTCCCGCCCGATGTCGCCTCGGATATCGCGAAACTGTCCCGGGTGCACACGCGGCTGATGGAAGTGCGCGCGGCGCGGTTGGCGCCCGCCGGTGACCCCTGGAAGAACGAGCAGGTGCGGCGGCAGCTCGCCAACGAGCAGATCGAATACAGCATGGACGGCTTCGTCAAGGCGGTGGAGCTGGGCAACGAGCGCGCAGTGAGCATTTTCCTCAAGATCGGTGTCAAGCCGGACGAACGCGATCAGCTCGGCGGCACGCCGCTCATCAAGGCGGCCATGCTCAACCGCAAGTCGGTGGTGACGATGCTGCTGGGTGCTGGTGCCGACGCCAACGGCACCAATTCGCAGGGTCTGACCCCGCTGCACTGGGCGGCCTTCAAGGGCTTTGCCGAGGTCGTCGAGCTGTTGCTGGCGAAAGGCGCCGACCCTAATGCCAAAGGTGGTCCGGGGGTAACGCCGCTGATGCAGGCGGCGATGAACGGTCACGCCACGGTCTGCAGCCTGCTCGTGGCCAAGGGCGCCAACATCAATGCGCCGGACAACGAGGGGCTTACAGCGCTGCACAAGGCGGCGATCGACGGTCATGCCGAGGTCGTGAAGGTCCTGGTCGCGGGCGGTGGCGACAAGGCGGCCAAATCGGCCTCCGGTGCGACGCCGCTCGCGCTCGCCGAGAAGCGAAAGCGCGCCGAGGTCATCCCGCTGCTGCAGGGCTAGCTGGCGCAGCCGTCTTCTGCCTGCGCTGCGCGCGGCTCGGGTGCGGTCCTTGACCGTCTGACCGCCGGTCATTTAGACTGGCATGCAAATGACCCGCAGTCAGTTAAAGCGCGCCCTGGGCGCGGCGGAAAAATCCGAACGCCGCAGCGCGATCGTCAGCGCCGCCGAGGCGCTGCTGCACCGCGACCCGGCGGCGACCTTTTCGGTGGACGCGCTGGCGCGCCGCGCCGGTCTGGCGAAGGGCACCGTCTACCTCTACTTCCGCACGCGCGAGGAGGTGCTGCTCGCGCTGCACGAGCGCCAGTTGCACGAGCTGTTCGACGTGCTGGCGCGCGCGCTCGAGCGCCCGCGCGCCGACGCGCGCAGCGTGGTACGCGCCGGCCTGCGCCACTACGCCGGCCACCCGGAGTTCTATCCGCTCGCCGGAAAGTGCCGCAGCATGCTCGACACCAATATCGGCGCCGAGGCGGCGCTCGCCTTTCACCTCGGACTGGCGCAGCGCCTCGCGACGCTGGGTGCGCTCGTCGAGCGGCTCTATCCCGCGCTGCGGCCGGGTGAGGGCGCGGCGCTGCTGGTCAACAGCTACGCCCTCATCATCGGCCTGTGGCAGCAGGCCGACATTCCCGCCGTGTTGCGCAAGGCCATGCAGCGGCCCGACCTGAAAGTGTTCCGCATGGATTTCGAAACCCAGCTCCAACGGGCACTGCTCGATCTTTGGGAGGCCGCCGAACGCCGTGGCGGCGGCAACCGGCCATGAGTCGGGTACTGCCTGCAATCGCGGCCGCCGCGCTGCTGCTCGCGTGCACGCCGGAGGCGGAGAAGAAGCCGGACGAGATCCGCCCGGTGCGCGTGCTGCGCGTGGGTGCAAGCGAGGCGCTGCGCAGCTTCGAGAGCGTCGGCGAGGTGAGGGCGCGGCACGAGACGCGCCTCGCGTTTCGCGTCGGCGGCAAGCTGGTCGAGCGACTGGTCGAGACCGGCTCCGTGGTGCGCGCGGGGCAGCCCGTGGCGCGCCTCGATCCCGCGGACCTCGCGCTCGCCGCGGCGAGCGCACGCGCGCAGGAGGCCAGCGCGCAGGCCGAGCGCAACCTGGCGGCGGCCGAGATGCAGCGCTACCGCGAGCTGCGCGAGAGAAACTTCATCAGCCAGGCCGAGTTCGACCGCCGTGCCAGCGGGCTGGCGACTGCAGAAGCACGCCTCGACGCAGTGCGCGCGCAGCGCCGGCAAATGGCCAACCAGGCGGCGTACGCGGTGCTGGCTGCCGACACGGCCGGCGTAATCGTCGCCATCGAGGCCGAGGCGGGTCAGGTGGTTGCCGCGGGCCAGACGGTGGCGCGCCTGGCGCGCCCGGGCGAAAAGGAAGTCGCGTTCGCGGTGCCGGAGTCGAAGCGCGACTTCTTCGAGCGCGCCAGCGCCCTCCGCGTCACCGTGAACGCGCTTCCGGGCAGGACGTGGCACGCGCGCCTGCGCGAACTGGCGCCGGTCGCCGATCCGGTGACACGCACCTATGAGGCGCGCGCGTCCATCCTGGAGGCGGGCGACGACGTCGAGCTCGGCATGAGCGCGCGCCTCACCGCCAGCGCCGAGGGCGGCAGCCGCATCGAGGTGCCGATCGCGGCGCTTTACTCGCGCGGCGAGCAGCCGCAGGTGCTGCTGGTGGCGCCGGACGGCACGGTGCGGCCGCAGCCGGTGCGGACCGCGGGCATCGCCAACGAGCGCGTCGTGGTCGAGTCCGGTCTCAAGGCGGGCGACGTCGTCGTCGCCGCCGGTGCGCAGCTGCTGCGACCCGGTCAGCGCGTGCGCGTGCTCGACGCGCAGTGAAGGGCGCCGCGCGTGGCCGATAGCCGGTTCAACCTGTCGGCGGCGGCGCTCCGGCACCGCGAGCTGACCCTGTTCTTTCTGATCGCCATCGCCATCGGCGGGGTCGCGGCGTACTTCGGGCTCGGTCAGCGCGAAGACCCCGACTTCGCATTCCGCGCCATGGTGATCCGCACGCTCTGGCCCGGCGCCACCGCGCAACAGGTCGATCGCCAGGTCACCGACCGGATCGAGAAGAAGCTGCAGGAGATCCCCTACTTCAAGTGGACGCAGAGCCACTCCAAGCCGGGCGAATCGCTCATCGTGCTCGAGCTGCTCGATACCGCGCCCGCCGCCCGGGTGGCAGAATTCTGGTACCAGGTCCGCAAGAAGGTCGGCGACATCCGGCACACGCTGCCGCCGGAGGCGCTGGGGCCATTCTTCAACGACGAGTTCGGCGACGTCTTCGGTTCGATCTACGCCTTCCGCGCGGACGGCTTCTCCCTGTCCGAGCTGCGCGACTACGTCGAGCGCGCGCGTCAGGAGGTGCTGCGCCTGCCCAATGTCGCCAAGGCGGAGCTGATCGGCGTGCAGGACGACCGCATCTTCGTCGAGCTTTCGTCCAAGCGCCTCGGCGCCCTCGGCGTCGAGCCGCAGATGATCGGCCAGGCGCTGGCAGCGCAGAACGCCGTCGCCAGTCCGGGCAGCGTCGAGACTGCGGAGCGCGCAGTCGCGCTGCGCGTCACCGGACAGCTCGATTCGGTGCGCGCGGTGAGCGATCTGCTGCTGCGCGCCGCCGGCCGGACCTTCCGCCTCGGCGACATCGCGCGCGTCGAGCGCGGCACCGCAGATCCGCCGGTCGCCACGATGCGCTTCGGCGGCCGGCCGTCGATCGGACTCGCGGTGTCGATGACGCGCAACGGCGATGTTCTCAGGCTCGGCGAGGACCTGAAGGCCACCATGGCGCGCCTGCGTGCCGAGTTCCCGGTTGGCATCGAGTTCGAGCAGGTGTCGGACCAGCCGCGCGTCGTGAAGACGGCGGTGGGCGAATTCATGCGCTCGCTGCTGGAAGCCGTCGCGATCGTGCTGGTGGTGTCGTTCCTGTCGCTCGGCTTGCGTACCGGGCTGGTCGTCGCGCTCACCATTCCGCTGGTACTGGCGGCGATCTTCCTCGCCATGCGCTGGTTCGAGATCGACCTGCACCGGGTTTCCACCGGCGCGCTCATCATCTCGCTCGGCCTGCTGGTGGACGACGCCATGATCGCGGTCGAGATGATGGCGCGCAAGCTCGAGGAGGGCTACGACAAGCTGCGCGCCGCGACCTTCGCCTATACCTCGACCGCGTTTCCGATGCTCTCCGGAACGCTCATTACGGCGGCCGGCTTCCTGCCGATCGCGACCGCCAAGTCGACCACCGGCGAATACACCTTCAGCATCTTTGCGGTGACCACGCTGGCGCTCGTGATCTCGTGGTTCGCGGCGGTAATCGCGACCCCGTTCATCGGCAGCCTGCTGCTGCGCGAGCACCCGGTGCCGGAGGGCGAGGGGCCGCGCGACGTCTACGCCAAGCCGTTCTACCGGCGCCTGCGCGCCACCATCGACTGGTGCATCGTCCACCGCAAGACCGTGCTCGCCGCGACCGCGGCTACGCTCGCGCTCGGCGTCGCCGGCATGGGGCTCACCGAGAAGCAGTTCTTCCCCTCATCCAACCGTGTCGAGCTGATGGCCGACCTGTGGTTGCCCGAGGGCGCGTCGATCCGGGCCACGGAGCGCGAGGCTGCGCGCGTGGAGCAGATTCTCGCCGCCGACCGCGACGTCGCGAGCTACGTCACCTATGTCGGCAACGGCTCGCCGCGCTTCTTCCTGTCGCTCGAGCAGCAGCTGTTCCGCACCAATTTCGCGCAGGTGATCGTGCTCACGCGGGACGTGCCGGCGCGCGAGCGGGTCATCGCCAGGCTGCGGCGCGCGCTGGCGGAAGACTTTCCCGGCGTGCGCGGCCGCGCCACCCGCGTCCCTCTCGGCCCGCCGGTGAGCTATCCGGTGCAGTTTCGCGTCATCGGCGACGATCCGGCCCGGTTGAAGGTGATCGCCGAGCGCGTCGCCGAGCGCATGCGCGCGCATCCGCACACCGTCGACGTGAACCTGAACTGGGGCGAGCGCACGCTCGCGCTGCGCGTCGACCTCGACCAGGACCAGGCACGCGCGCTCGGCGTGTCGTCGCAGAGCGTGTCGCGCGCGGTGGCCGCGGTCGTCACCGGCGTGACGATCGGCCAGTACCGCGAGAACGACCGACTGATCGACGTCGTGCTGCGTGCGCCGGCCGACGAGCGCGGCGCGCTCGCCGCGCTGGGCGAACTGAGCGTGCCGACCGCGCTCGGGCGCAGCGTGCCGCTGGCGCAGCTGGCGCGCATCGGGGAAGTGATGGAAGAGCCGATCCTCTGGCGCCGCAGCCGGGAACTCGCGCTGACGGCGCGCGCTGATATCGTGGACGGCGTTCAAGCGCCGGATGTGACTGCGGCGATCCTGCCGGCGCTGGAGGAAGTCCGCAGCGGCCTGCCCCCGGGCTACCGTATCGAGGCGGGCGGCGCCTGGGAGGAGAACACCAAGGCACAGTCGGCGATCGCTGCCGGCCTGCCGATGATGCTGGTCGTGATCCTCGCGCTCCTCATGATGCAACTGCGCAGCTTCTCGCGCAGCTTCATGGTGCTCCTGACCTGGCCGCTCGGCATCGTGGGGGTGGCGCTGGCGCTGCTGGTGTTCGGCAAGCCCTTCGGCTTCGTCGCCATGCTGGGGACGATCGCCCTGGGCGGCATGATCATGCGCAACACCGTGATCCTGGTGGATCAGATCGAGCAGGACCGCGCCGCGGGCGCACCGGACTGGATCGCGATCCGGGAGGCGACGGTGCGGCGCTTCCGGCCGATCACGCTCACCGCCGCCGCCGCGATGCTGGCGATGATCCCGCTCGCGCGCAGCGTGCTGTGGGGCCCGATGGCCTACGCCATCATGGGCGGGTTGCTGGTCGCGACGGTGCTGACGCTGCTCTTCGTGCCCGCGCTCTACGCGGCGTGGTTCCGCGTCAGGCGTCCGGTTTCGGACGCTGCGCCGATTTCGGCCTGAACGCCTTGACGACCTTTTCGTCGGTTTCGATGTACGGCCCGCCGACCAGATCGATGCAGTAGGGGACCGCGGCGAAGATGCCGTGCACCAGGGGCTTGCCCTCCGCGTCCTTCAACCCTTCCAGCGTCTCGCGGATCGACTTCGGCTGTCCCGGCAGGTTGATGATGAGACAGGCTCTGCGGATCACACCCACCTGCCGCGAAAGGATTGCCGTAGGAACGAACTTCAGGCTGATTTGCCGCATCTGCTCGCCGAAGCCGGGCATCACCCTGTCGGCGACCGCGAGTGTCGCTTCCGGCGTCACATCGCGCGGCGCTGGCCCCGTGCCGCCCGTCGTCAGAATCAGGTGACAGCGCTCGTCGTCGACCAGTTCCTTGAGCGCATCCTCGATCATCGCCTGCTCGTCGGCGATCAGGCGCGTCTCGAAGCGCAGCGCGGGAGAAGCGACTGCGCTGCGCAACCAGGCCTCGAGCGCCGGAATGCCTTCGTCCTTGTACACGCCGGCGCTTGCGCGGTCGCTCACCGACACCAGACCCACCAGCAGTTCGTTCATAGGATCTCGAACAGCGGCTGCAGCCCGATCACGCGATCGCCTCCCGCAGCATCCGGAAAAGCTCGCGCTGCGCGCGCGGCGGCCGTGCGGCGGCGATTTCCTTGCGCGCGTTGCGGATCAGCGTGCGCAGCGCCTGCAGGTCGGCGCCCGCGTTCTCGCGCGCGAACTCGGTGAGCGCCGCGTCCTCCGCGAGCAGCCGCGCGCGCCATTGTTCCAGGCGCAGCTGTCTTGCGCGTGCAGAGGCGGAGCGCCCCGCCTGTGCGGCGAGTGCCGCGCGGATCGGCTCGGCGTCGACCGCGCGCATCAGGCGGCCGATGTACTGCAACTGGCGGCGCCGGCCTTCGTGGCTCGAAATGCGCCGCGCCTCGCGCAGCGCCGCGGCAAGCGCCTCCGGCAGAGCGAGCGCGTCCAGCTGCGCCGCCGGCAATGCGAGCAGGGTCACGCCGAGCGCCTGCAGTTCGTGCATCTCGGCCTTGCGTTTGGTCTTGCTGAACGGTTCTTCCTGCATCGCGCTGCTATCATAGCGCGCCATGTCCGCCGCCTCCCGCTTTACGCAATCGCCCGATCGTCTGCGCGAGCTGACGCGAGCGGTGCTTGACACGGCGCGGCGCCTGGGTGCGTCGGCCTGCGAGTGCGAGGTTTCCGAGGGCTACGGACTCTCCGTGACGGTGCGCAAGGGCGCGGTCGACACCATCGAGCACAACCGCGACAAGGGCATTGGCGTCACGGTGTACTGCGGCGAGCGGCCGCAGGCGCGTCGCGGGCATGCCAGCACTTCGGATTTTTCCCCTGCGGCCATCGCGCAGACGGTCGAGGCGGCGATGGCGATCGCGAAACGCACCGCGGTGGATGACTGCGCCGGGCCGCCCGAGCCGGAGCTGCTGGCGCGACAGTTCCCGGATCTCGACCTGTTTCATCCCTGGCACCTTGGCACGGAGGAGGCGATCGGCATCGCAAGGCGCGTCGAGCGCGCCGCGTTCGCGCTTTCGCCGAAGATCCGCAATTCGGAAGGCGCCACGCTGTCGACGCAGCAATTCCAGTTCGTACTCGCCAACAGCCACGGCTTCATGCACGGCTTTCCGACCTCGCGGCACACGCTCTCACTGTCGGTGATTGCCGAAGACCGCGGTGCGATGCAGCGCGACGACTGGTACAGCGCCGCGCGCGTGCCGGACCGGGTCGCCGACCCGGTGGCGCTCGGTCGTTACGCCGGCGAGCGCGCCCTGGCGCGCCTGGGCGCGCGCAAGATCGCCACCCGCAAGGCGCCGGTGCTGTTCGAGGCGCCGGCGGCCGCCTCCCTGATCGGCACGTTCGTCGCTGCGGCCAGCGGCTCGAACCTCTACCGCCAGGCGTCGTTCCTGGTCGACGCTTTGGGAAAGCCCGTGTTCTCGCCCGTGGTCTCGATCGAGGAGCGTCCCTTGGAGGTGCAGGGCCTTGCCAGCTCGCCCTATGACGAGGAGGGCGTCGCCACGACCGAACGCACCGTGGTACGCGACGGCGTGCTGCAGGGATATTTTCTCGGCAGCTACTCGGCGAGGAAGCTCGGCCTGCGCTCGACCGGCAGCGCGGGCGGCAACCACAACCTCGTGGTGCGCGGCGGCGGACTGGACTTCCGCGGCATGCTGAAACAGCTGCAGCGCGGCCTGCTGGTCACGGAGTTGCTTGGCCATGGCATCAATCTGGTCACCGGCGACTACTCGCAGGGCGCGGCCGGCTACTGGGTCGAGGGCGGCGAGATCGCCTACCCGGTGGAAGAGATCACGATCGCGGGCAACCTGCGCGACATGTACCGCGGCATCGCGGCGGTGGGCAGCGACGTCGTGGTGCGCGGCTCGCGCCAATGCGGCTCGATTCTGCTCGAGCAGATGACGATTGCCGGAGACTGAGGGGCAAGCCCATGAGCAGACGCCGAATCCTGCTGCTTGCCGCGCTGTTCGCCGCGTCGCCGGTGCTTTCGCAGACGCGCACGCCGGACGTGATCTTCGTGCCTACGCCGCAGGAGGTGGTGGAGGACATGCTGCGGCTCGCCGACGTGAAGAAGGGCGACGTGCTCTACGACCTCGGTTCGGGCGACGGCAGGATCCCGGTCACCGCCGCGAAAAAATACGGCATCCGGGCGGTCGGTATCGACATCGATCCCGACCGCATCACCGAGGCCCGGGACAATGCCCGGAAGGCAGGGGTCAGCAAGCAGGTCGAGTTCCGCCTGGGCGACATTTTCACCATGGATTTTCGCGATGCGACGGTGGTGACGCTGTATCTGCTGCCGGAGCTGAACGTGAAACTGCGGCCGCGCCTGCTGGCTGAGCTGCGGCCTGGAGCGCGCATCGTCTCGCACCAGTTCGACATGGGCGACTGGCGTGCGGACAAGAAACTCGAGTCGAACGGTCGCACGGTCTACTTCTGGACCGTTCCGGACCCGAAAAAGCGCAGGTAGCCGTTCATCATGGCCAAGACGCTGCTGGTCGGGATCGCCTCCGACGTCATCTGCCCCTGGTGCTACATCGGCAAGCGGCGTTTCGAGAGGGCGCTCGCGATGCTGCGGGGGGAAGTCGAGCTGCGCGTGTCGTGGCTGCCGTTCCAGCTCAACCCCGACATGCCGCCCGAGGGCATGGCGCGCGCCGAATACCGGCGCGCCAAGTTCGGTTCTGTGGAGCGCGGCCGCGCGCTCGATGCGCGCGTCGCGCAGGAAGGCGCGGGCGAGGGCATCAAGTTCGCCTTCGATCGCATGCAGCGCACGCCCAACACGATGGCGGCGCACCGCCTGATCGACCTCGCGCAGTCGCAGCAGCGCGGCGGGGCGCTGGTCGACGCGCTGTTTCGCGCCTATTTCGAGGCGGGGCGCGACATCGGCGCCGCTGCGGTGCTGGCCGAAATCGCGGCGGCATGCGGCGTCGAGCGATGGCCCGAAGGCGCGAACGTGCAGCGCGTGGCGGAGCTCGAGGCGGGGGTGCGCGATCTCGGCATCTCGGGCGTGCCGACCTTCATCTTCGGGCGCAGGTCGGGTCTGTCCGGCGCGTACCCGCCCGAGCAGCTCGCCGCCGCAATCCGCGCGGCCGCCGCCGGATCGGAGCCGGAGTCACTTCCAATCCCGCGTTTAGTGCCTGATCGGTAGTCCATCCGCGCCCGCGCGGTGCACCTGCCGCGAGTGCGGCGCGTACCGCCCTAGGCGGTGTGCGCCTTCCCTGCGCCGGGCAGGAGACCGACCGCCGTTCCGCCCGCCTGCTTGGCGCGGTACATGGCGGTATCCGCCACGCTGATGAGCGCGTCCGCGTCCTGGGCGTCTGCCGGATACACCGCGATTCCGATGCTGGTCCCGATGTCGACGGTCTGCTTCTGACTGTCAAGCTGGAACGGCGTGGCCAGAGCAGCCAGGATCTTCCTGGCGACGGATTGCGCGTCCTCGCGTCTGGCGATGTCGTGCAGGATCACGGTGAATTCATCGCCCCCGACACGGGCCACCGTGTCGGATTCGCGCACCTCGCGCAGGATCCTCGTGGCGACACACTTCAGGAGCTCGTCGCCGGCGGTGTGGCCCAGGGTATCGTTCACCGGCTTGAACCGGTCCAGGTCGAGGTACAGCAGCGCGAACTGGCGGGCATTGCGTTTGGCGAGACTCATCGCCTGGGCCAGCCGGTCGTTGAACAGCAGGCGGTTCGGCAGGCCGGTGAGGCTGTCGTGATGCGCAACCCGCTGGATGCGCTCTGCCGCCAGCTTGTGTTCCGTGATGTCGGTGGTCACGGAAAAGCAGCCCAGGACCTTCCCTTGCTCTCCGATATGCGGCAGGAGCCTGACCTCGAGGTAGCGGGATTCACCGCTCTGGAGCCTGGCGATCCTCTCGTAGGTGACCGCATGTCCCTGCAGCGCTTTCACCAGATGGCCTTCGATCTCCCGGTACACCGGCTCGCCCAGGACCTCCCGCACATGCTTGCCGACAATATCCTCCACGGCAAGACCGAAAAACTCCGTAAACAGCCTGTTGGCGAAGCTGCAATGCAGGTGCTCGTCCCAGGACACGGTCATTGCCGGAACGTTGTCGGCGAAAAGACGCAATTTCTCCGCGCTTTCGTGCAGCGCCGTCTCGGCGTTCTTGCGCTCGGTGTCGTCGTCAATCACCGCGATCTCGTACAGCGCATTGCCTTCGGCGTCGCGCACCAGCGCGACGGTGAGATCGACCCAGACCGTCGCGCCGTCCTTGCGCAGGTAGCGCTGCTGGAGCCGCGTCGACTGCAGTTCGCCCGAGCGCACACGGGCGCGTGCGGCATCGGACTTGTCGCGGTCCTCGGGATGCGAGAGTTCCTTCACCGTGCGCCCGACCAGTTCCTGCTCGGAATAGCCGAGAATCGCGCACAGGCTGCGGTTGACGCGCAGGAGGCGTCCGGCCAGGTCCACGTGCGCAATGCCCGAGCCGGCCAGCTCGAACGTGATGCGGAAGCGCTCTTCGCTCTCGCGCAGCGCCTGCTCCATGTGCTTGCGCTGCGTAATGTCGCGCGCGATGCTGACGATGACCCAACCCCCGTCCATGCGCACTGCGCGTCGGTGCAACTCGGTCGTCGATCGGCGGCCGTCCCGGGTGCGTGCGGAGGATTCCGTGGTGGTGCCATGGGCGCCCGCGGCAATCACTTCGTCGTAGAGCCGTTCGATGTCCTCGCGGCTGATGGTCAGAAGGTCCTGCGGCCCCATGTGCAGCAGCTCTTCACGGCTGTAACCCATGCGCGTGCAGGCCGTCTGGTTGACATCGACGAACCGCATGGAGGTGCGATCCACGAGGTAGATCGCATCGCCGGACATGTCCATCGCGACGCGGAATCGAGCCAATTCCGCAGGCGTCTGCGTGCGATGCAGCATCGGGCTGTCGTCAGGCGGGTCGGTCTGCAATGCCATGGGCAACCGAAGCCGGTGCGGATTAACTCCGGCCGCGCAGCGGCGACCGCGATGCAGCGATCCGAAATCGTGCGCTTCGGACTGCACTCATGCTCATGTCTCCCACGAGACGAGTTAGCGGCGCAGTCTACACCCCGATGACCCTGCCGGAGTTCGGGGATTCGCGCCGCGGCAGTGCGGCGCGAGTGACTCTGACCCCGGATCTCACACCGCGAAGGCGACGGTGACGCGCTTGTTGCGCCTGCCCTCGCTGCGGATCCGCACCACCTCGATGCGGCCCACTTCGCGCGTGTTGCGCACGTGCGTGCCGCCGCAGGCCTGAAGGTCGACGCCAGCGATTTCCATCAGCCGCACGCGCCCGGTGCCACGTGGCGGCGCCACTGACAGGGTCCGCACCAGCTCCGGACGGGAATCCAGCTCGGCGTCGGTGATCCAGCTCGGGCGCGTGTCGTGTCCGGCCTCCACCAGCGCATTGATGCCCACCGCGATCGCTGCCTTGTCGAGTTTCTCCATCTCGATGTCGAAATCGAGGTGCGCCTTGTCTGCCGCAATCCGGCCACCGGTCACGGACGCGCGCACCACTGCGCCCAGCAGGTGCAGCGCGGTGTGGAACCGCATATGGCGGTAGCGCCGGTCCCAGTCGATCTCGGCGGTGACCTGCTCTCCCGGCGAGGGCAGCGCCGCGCCGGGCTCGACGATGTGCAGCACAAACTCGCCCTCGCCCGGGCGCGTGTCGATCACGCGCAGCGTGCCGATGCGCCCGGTGTCGCCCGGCTGGCCGCCGCCGAGCGGATAGAACACGGTGCGGTCGAGTTCGATCGTGTTCTCCCGCACCGCGAGCACGGTCGCCTCGCACTGGCGCAGGTAGGGATCGTCGCGGTAGAGCAGCGTCAAAGCAGGGCGATCAGCGCGACGACGAATACGACCAGCGCACCGGCGGCGAAGAAGGCGAGCGAGCCCGGCGTGACGTCGGGCAGATCCGGGTCGCGCGGCACCGGGACGGGCAGGTGAGGTTCGGTTTCGACAGGGGCGACGGCGGCGTGCAGGCTCGACATCCTGGCGTTGAATGCGGCAAAGAAATCGCCTGCGACCTTTTGCGCCGCGGCGTCCACCAGCCGCGAACCGATCTGCGCCAGCTTGCCGCCGACGTTGGCCTTCGCCTGGTAGCTGAGCAGCGTCTCCGCCGCGCCCTGGGATGCGAGCTGGACGCTCGCGGAGCCCTTGGCGAATCCGGCCACGCCACCCTGGCCTTCGAAGGCGAGTGCGTACGAATTTGGGGGTTTGGCGTCCGATATCGCCATGCGCCCCTTGAATTTCGCGCTCACCGGGCCGACGCGCGCCGTCAGCAGCACCGTGTACTCATCGTCGCTGACGCGCTCGATCGATTCGCAGCCGGGAAGGCAGGCCTTGAGGAACTCCGGGTCGTTGAGCGCGGTCCAGGTGTCGGCCTGCGATGCGGGAATGCGCTGCTCGCCTGTCATCTCCATGCGCGTTTCTCCACCAGTCTCGGCGCCGGCTCGGAAATCGCGTGCGCGAGATCGACCAGGCTCTTCAGATTATGCACCGGCAGGAAGCGGTCGACGTGCGGCAGCATCGCGCGCACGCCCGCGGGCCGGGCCTCGAACTTCTCGTAGCGCAGCAGCGGATTGAGCCAGATCAGTTCCTTGCACGACTTGTGCAGCCGCTGCATTTCCTCGGCCAGGCCCTCGCCGGCCTCGCGGTCGAGCCCGTCCGAGACCAGCAGCACG
>SCUF01000110.1 GCA_004298325.1 Betaproteobacteria bacterium
AGCGCGATCGCCGCCAGCGCGGCGAGCGCCAGCCCCGCCGCCCAGGTCGCCGCGCGCGGGCCGCGCGTCAACGCGTGCACACCCAGGCGACGATCTCGCAGCGCGCGCCGCAGCGGCGCAACGCCTTCGCTTCGGCTTCGGCGCGGTTGACACCGCGTTGCGAACTGTGGCGCCGCTCGTTGCGCGCCAGCGCCGCGCAGCCGCCGGAAAGCGAAGTCACCACCTCGCACTGCGGATGGCCGCACTGGCGCAGTGCCTCGAGCTGCGCGTCGCGCCGTGTCCGGCGCTCGCTGGCCCAGCCGATATTGCGGCTCGGCGCGTGATAGGCAATCGCCGCGTGGCTTGGCGCGGCATGGCGCTTGGCCTCGCGCGCTGCGGCAGGCGCCGCCAGCAGGGCGCCCAGCAGGAGCGCGGCGCCCGCGGCGCGCAGCCCGCGGCTCACATCGTTGCGCCGAGCACCCATGGTGCGAACTCGTCCTCGCCGTAGCCGAACAGCTCCGACTTGGTTTTCTGGCCGGAGGCCGTCGCGAGGATCAGCGCGAACAGGCGTTCGCCGACCGCGGCGATGCCTTCCTTGCCGTCGACGATGCTGCCGCAGTTGAGGTCCATGTCCTCTTCCTGATGCACGTACAGCGGCGTATTGGTGGCGAGCTTGAGCGAAGGCGCCGGCTTGCAGCCATAGGCCGAACCGCGCCCGGTGGTGAAGCAGATCAGGTTGGCGCCGCCCGCCACCTGGCCGGTCGCCGACACCGGGTCGTAGCCCGGCGTGTCCATGTAGACGAAGCCCTTCGCCGTGACCGCTTCCGCATACTCGTAGACGTCGACCAGGTTGGTGGTGCCGCCCTTCGCCACCGCGCCAAGCGATTTTTCGAGGATGGTCGTGAGCCCGCCCGCCTTGTTGCCGGGAGAGGGGTTATTGTTCATCTCGTTGCCGTTGCGCCGCGTGTACTGTTCCCACCAGCGGATGCGGCGAATGAGCTTCTCGCCCACCTCGCGCGTCACCGCGCGGCGCGTGAGCAGGTGCTCGGCGCCGTAGATCTCCGGCGTCTCCGAGAGGATCGCGCCGCCGCCGTGGCGCACCAGCAGATCCACCGCCGCGCCGAGCGCGGGATTGGCGCTGATGCCGGAATAGCCGTCCGAGCCGCCGCACTGCAGCCCGAGCAGCAGATGGCTCGCGGCAACGGTCTCGCGCCGCGCCTGGTTCGCCTGCGGCAGCAGCGCATCGACGCGCGCGATGCCTTCGCGCACCGCCTTTGCCGTGCCGCCCTTTTCCTGGATCGTATAGGCGTGCAGCGAGTCCCGGCGCTCGAGTTTCTGCGCCGCCAGCAGGGTGTTGAGCTGATTCGCCTCGCATCCCAGCCCGACCAGCTGGACGGCGAAGAAATTGGGATGACGCGCGTAGCCGGCCAGGGTGCGCCGCAGCAGCTCCATCGGCTCGCCCTCGCTCGCCATGCCGCAGCCGCTCTTGTGCGTCAACGCGACCACGCCGTCGACGTGCGGGTAGGCGTCGAGGCGGTTCTCGAAATGGCGCGCGATCATGCGCGCCACGGTGGCCGAGCAGTTCACGCTGGTGAGAATGCCGATGTAGTTGCGCGTCGCGACGCGGCCGTCGGACCGCACGATGCCCTGGAAAGTCGCCGGGGTTGCAGCGGTCCCGGTGGGTCTGACGTCGGCGCAGAACGCGTAGTCGCGCTGGAAATCGCCCATCGCCAGATTGTGCACGTGCACGTGCTCGCCCGCCGCGATGTCGCGCGTGGCGAAGCCGATGATCTGGTTGTAGCGCCGTACCGGCCGGCCCTGCTGGATCGCGCGCACCGCGATCTTGTGTGCCGCGGGAATGCGCGCGGCGGCCTCGATGCCGCCTTCGTTCAGCAGGCGCGTGCCGGCGGCGAGCTCGACGCGCGCGATGACAACGTCGTCGGCCGGATTGAGGCGGATCGTGAGCTCGGCAGCCTGCAGCATGGAGATTCCTCCGGGTGGTGCCGGCAATCTTAACGCGGCGCGAGCAGCGCCGCCTGCCGCAGCGCTTCGAGCAGGCTGCGCTCATCGGCCCTCCCGGTGCCGGCAATGTCGAAGGCGGTGCCGTGATCAACCGAAGTGCGCACCACCGGCAGGCCGGCGGTGACATTGACGCCGAGATCGAAGGCGACCGCCTTCACCGGGCCATGCCCCTGGTCGTGATACATCGCGACCACCAGGTCGAAATCGCCGCGCAGGGCGCGAAAGAACAGCGTATCCGCGGGCAACGGCCCCTCGATGCGCCAGCCGCGCGCGCGGCACAGGGCCATCGCGGGGACGATCTTGGCCTCTTCCTCGCCGCGGCCGAACAGTCCGCCTTCACCGGCATGCGGATTGATGCCGCACACCGCGATGCGGGGCTCCGCGATGCCGGTCCGCTGCAGCAGCTCGCGGCCGCGCGTGATGGTGCGATCGACCAACCCGGCGTCGATCTTCGCGACCGCGTCGAGCAGGCCGATGTGCGCCGTGACATGGATCACGCGCAGATTCGGCGCGAGCAGCATCAGCGAAACTTCCCGCGTGCCGGTCAGCTCGGCGAGCAGTTCGGTGTGCCCGGGGTAATGGTGCCCGGCCGCGTTCAGGGCCTCCTTGTTGAGCGGCGCGGTGCAGATGGCGTCGATCGAGCCGGCGAGTGCGAGCGTGACCGCGCGCTCGACGCAGCGGTAGGCCGCTTCGCCCGCGAGCGGCGAGAGCACGCCGAACGGCAGATCCTCGGGCACCAGGCCGAG
Source organism: Betaproteobacteria bacterium (assembly GCA_004298325.1). GTDB lineage: Bacteria > Pseudomonadota > Gammaproteobacteria > Burkholderiales > SG8-39 > 2-02-FULL-66-14. Next base: position 2,748 of record SCUF01000110.1, read on the forward strand.
ATCGATGCAATCCGCGGTCCCGGATTCATAGCGCGCTTCCTCGGGTTGCGTCACCGCCCGGATCGCGATCCGGGTTCGCGTGAGCTGCGCTGCGCGCTCGAGGCGCCTGGCGTCGCCGATCACGAGCGGGCGCGAGCGCGCGTACACCTCGGGGTGCGCGAGCGCCTTGACGACGACCTCGGGACCGACCCCCGCAGCATCCCCCATGGTGATGCCGATGCGCGGCCGGTTCATCATCGTGTCAGCTCCGGTTTCAGAAAAAACGTTGCGGCAGCCAGAGCACGATCTCGGGCACGTAGGTGCACAGCAACAGCGTGCCGAGCAACGGCAGCAGCCAGGGCAGGATCGCGATCGTGGTGCGCTCGAACGACAGCCTCGCGACGCGCGAGAGCACGAACAGCACCGTGCCCATCGGCGGGTGCAGCAGCCCGATCATCAGGTTCAGCACCATGACGAGCCCGAAATGCACCAGGTCGATGCCGAGCTTCTGGCAGATCGGAATCAGGATCGGCACCAGCAGCGTGATCGCGGCCACCGGCTCGAGGAAACAGCCGACGAACAGCAGCAGCAGGTTGGCGAGCAGCAGGAACACGGCCGGGTTCTGCGTAAACGACAGCAACCACAGGGCGATCTCCTCGGTGACGCGCGTCACCGTCAGCAGCCAGCCGAAGATCGAGGCCGCGGCGACGATGAACAGCACCACGGCCGTGGTCTCGATCGTGTCCATGGTGAGCTTGACCAGCGTGCGCCAGCTGAGGGTGCGATACCACGCCAGGCCCAGGAACAGCGCCCACATCGAGGCGGCGATCGCCCCTTCGGTGGGCGTGAACACCCCCAGCGTCATGCCGCCCACGAGCAGCACCGGCGTCATCATCGCGAGGAATGCTTCGACGAACGTCTTGCCCAGCACGGGCCAGGAAAACCGGGCGTCCGCGTCGTACTTGCGCGTATGGGCGTAGTACGCGACCGTGAGCATCATCACGGCCCCCATCAGGATTCCCGGAATCACCCCGGCGAGGAACAGTTGCCCGATCGAGACGCCGGCCATCATGCCGTAGATCACGAAGGGCAGCGAAGGCGGAATGATCGGGCCGACGGTGGCCGAGGCCGCGGTGACGCCGACGGCGAACTCGGTCGAGTAGCCGTGGTCCTTCATGGCCTTGATCTCCACGGTGCCGAGCCCGGCGGCGTCGGCGATCGCGGTTCCCGACATGCCGGCGAAGATCATCGAGCCGACCACGTTGACATGGCCGAGACCGCCCTTCATCCAGCCCACCAGCGCGAGCGCGAAGTTGTAGATGCGGTTGGTGATGCCGGCGGAATTCATCAGGTTGCCGGCCCAGATGAAGAACGGCACCGCGAGCAGCGGGAAGGAATCGACGCCGCCGTACATGCGGTGAATGACGACGTAGTCCGGGATGTTCCGGGTTGCCATCACGTAGATGAGCGAGGCGGCGCACATCGCGATCGAGACCGGCACGCCGCCCGCCATGAAGGCGAGGAAAGTCGCCATCAGCGCGCCGGGCGTCATCGCTCGCCGCCCTCGAGCGCGATCTCCGGGCGCTCGAGAATGCTGTAACCCTGCTGCCAGTGGCGCCAGGTGACCTGCAGCGAGCGGACAAACATCAGGCAGAAGCCGAACAGCATGGCGCCGAACACCCAGCCCATGGGCAGATCGACGATCGCCATGCGCTGCTCGCCGATTTTCTCCAGCAGCAGCCAGTTGAGCCAGGCGGCGTAGCCGAAGAACAGCACGCGAATCCCGTCCACCACGGTCGAGAGCACGCGCGCGAGAAGCCGCGGCATCCAGCGGTAGAACGCATCCACCTGGATGTGGTTGTTGCGGCGCACCGCCATCGAGGCGCCGATGAACACCGTGGCGACCAGCAGGTAGCGCGCGATCTCCTCGGTCCAGCCCGCCGGGTCGCCGAGGAAGTAGCGCGTGAACACCTGGTAGAAGACGACGCCGGCGAGCACCCAGAAGAGCGCGAACGCGATCCAGTCCTCCCCGCCGTAGAGGTCCAGCCGCACCTGCTCGTCGGCGACGTGAAACCGGCCGTCCGCGCCGAGCACATGCTCGTCGTCCTGGTACTGGTGGATCTGTGTCACAGGCCGGTGCGCCGTCCGCTCAATGGTTGTCCCGCGGCACGAGGGCGCCGCTGGCGCCGACGAGAAAATCCAGGTCGGCGCCCTGGTGCGCCTGCAGCACGTGTTCTGAGTAAAGCTTCCAGTAGCCGCGCGCCATGGGCGGCTTGGGCTGGCGCCACTTCGCGCGGCGCTTGGCGAGGATCTTCTCCGGCACCAGCAGCTGCAACCTGCGTTGGGCGACGTCGAGCTCGATCTCGTCGCCGTTTTCCACCAGCGCGAGCGGGCCGCCGGCGGCGGCTTCGGGCGCCACGTGCAGCACCACCGTGCCGTAGGCGGTGCCCGACATGCGCGCATCCGAGATTCGCACCATGTCGCTGACGCCCTTCTTCAGCAGCTTGCGCGGCAGCGGCATGTTGCCGACTTCGGCCATGCCGGGATAGCCCTTGGGGCCGCAGTTCTTCAGCACCATCACGCAGCGCGCGTCGATGTCCAGCGCCGGATCGTCGATGCGGGCGTGGAAATCTTCGATCGACTCGAAGACCACGGCGCGGCCGCGATGGCGGAGCAGTTTCGGCGTCGCCGCCGAGGGCTTGATGATCGCGCCGTCGGGGCAGAGGTTGCCGCGCAGCACCGCGATGCCGGTGTGCTTCTTGAAGGGCTTCTTCAGGGTGTGGATCACGTCGCGGTTCCAGCAGGGCGCGTCGCGGTTGTTCTCCCAGATCGTGCGGCCGTTCACGGTGAGCGCGTCGCGCTGCAGCAGGCCGTTCTCGCCCAGTTCACGCAGCACCGCCGGCAGGCCGCCCGCGTAGTAGAAATCCTCCATCAGGTAGCGGCCGGAGGGCATGAGGTTGGCGAGGCAATGCACGCCGCGCCCCATGCGGTCCCAATCGGCCAGGGTGAGCTCGACGCCGATGCGGCGCGCGATCGCGATCAGGTGGATCACCGCGTTGGTCGAGCCGCCGATCGCGGCGTTGGCCCGGATCGCGTTCCCGAACGCGGCCTGGGTGAGGATCCTGGACAGGTTGAGCTTCTCGCGCACCATGTCGACAATGCGGCGCCCCGCCGAGCGGGCGAGCACGTTGCGCCGCGCGTCCACGGCCGGAATCGCGGCATTGCCGGGCATGCCGACGCCGAGCGCTTCGACCATCGACGCCATGGTCGAGGCCGTGCCCATGGTCATGCAATGCCCGTGCGAGCGGTGCATGCACGACTCGGCTTCGTGGAATTCCTCGACGCTGATCCGGCCGGCGCGCAGGTCCTCCGACATCGACCAGACGTTGGTGCCCGAACCGATGTCGGTGCCGCGGTACTTGCCCGAGAGCATCGGCCCCCCGGACACCGCGATCGCCGGAAGGTCCACGCTCGCCGCGCCCATCAGGAGCGCGGGCGTGGTCTTGTCGCAGCCGACCAGCAGCACCACGCCGTCGAGCGGGTTGGCGCGGATCGACTCCTCGACGTCCATGCTGGCGAGGTTGCGATAGAGCATCGCGGTGGGCCTGAGCAGCGTCTCGCCGAGCGACATCACGGGGAACTCGAGCGGAAAGCCGCCCGCCTCCAGGATTCCCGCCCTGACGTGCTCGGCGAGCGTGCGAAAGTGCGAGTTGCAGGGCACGAGTTCGGAGTAGGTGTTGCAGATGCCGATCACCGGCCGGCCGTCGAACTGGTCGTGCGGCACGCCGCGGTTCTTCACCCAGCTGCGGTAGATGAAGCCGTAGATGTCATCGCGGCCAAACCACTGTGCGCTGCGTAGCGCCGGAGCCTTCTTTTTCATGTCAGTAGGTCGCCCTGCCGCCAGAGATGTCGAACACGGCGCCGGTGGAGAAGGCGCAATCCTCGGAAGCGAGCCAGCAGACGAGGGCGGCGATCTCGTCCACCGTGACGAAGCGTGCCATGGGAATCTTTGACAGCATGAACTGGATGTGCTGCTCGGTCATCTGGTCGAAGATCGCGGTCCTTGCCGCTGCCGGGGTGACGCAGTTCACCAGTACGCCGCTGGGCGCGAGCTCCTTGCCGAGCGACTTGGTGAGCGCGATGACGCCGGCCTTGGAGGCGGAGTAGGCCGCCGCGTTCGGGTTGCCCTCCTTGCCGGCGATCGAGGCGAGGTTGACGATGCGTCCGTACGCCGCCTTCACCATGTGCGGCGCCACTGCGCGGCAGCACAGGAACGGGCCGGTGAGGTTGACGCGCAGCACGCGCTCCCACTCCTCCACCGGATAGTCGACGACCGGCCGGTTGAGGCCCGCGATGCCGGCGTTATTCACCAGCACGTCGATGCGCGCGAGCACTTCGAGCGCCGACCTGACGCCGCGCTCGACCGCCGCGGCATCGCTCACGTCCACCGCATCGCCGCTGACGGCGCCGCCCAGGGCGGCGAGCGTGCCGGCGAGCAGCCGGTCGTCCCGGTCCCAGATGCGCACCTTGGCGCCCGAGGCGATCAGGCGCTTCACGATGGCGCGGCCGATGCCCTGCGCGCCGCCCGTGACGATCGCGGTGCGGCCCCTGAAGTCCAGCTGGTTCAAGTTCTTCCCCTTCCGAATCAGTCTAAAGGAGAACAGCCCGGCGGGGGCGAGCCGATATAATCCCGTTTCGCTCAAGGGGAGAGCAATTGGCTGGCAGACTGGCGGGCAAGGTCGCGTTCATCACCGCGGCGGCGCAGGGCATCGGCCGCGGTGCGGCGCTCGCCTTCGCGCGCGAGGGCGCGCAGGTCTGGGCCACCGATATCAATGCCAAGGCGCTCGCCGAACTCGAGGGCAGGGACGGCATCCGCACGCGCCTGCTCGACGTGACCGACGAGACGGCGATCGGAAACATCGCTGCCGAGATCGGCGCCATCGACGTGTTGTTCAACTGCGCCGGCTTCGTGCACCACGGCACGATCCTCGATTGCACGCCGCGGGACTGGGATTTCAGCTTCAATCTGAACGTCAAGTCGATGTATCTCGTGACGCGCGCGTTCCTGCCGGGCATGCTGAAGAAGGGCCGGGGCTCGATCATCAACATGTCCTCGATCGCCTCGAGCGTGAAGGGCCTGCCGAACCGCTTCGTCTACGGCGCCACCAAGGCGGCCGTGGTCGGACTGACCAAGGCGATTGCGGCCGACTACGTCAGGCAGGGCATCCGCTGCAACTGCATCGGACCGGGCACGGTGGACACGCCTTCGCTCGGCGAGCGCATCAAGGCCTTCGCCGACCCGGCGCAGGCGCGCAAGGATTTCATCGCCCGCCAGCCGATGGGGCGCCTGGGCACGGTCGAGGACATCACGGGGGTCCTGGTGTTCCTCGCATCCGACGAGTCGCTGTTCGCGACCGGCAACCTGTATTCGATCGACGGGGGAATGACGATATGAAATTGTGCCGCTGGGGCAAGAACGGGTTCGAAAAGCCCGGCATGGTGGACGCGGAAGGCCGCGTGCGCGACCTCTCCAAGGTGATGGCGCAGCTCGGCGCCGCCGAGCTTGCGCCCCGGAACCTGAAGCGGCTGTCGAAGATCAAGCCCGAAACGCTGCCGGTGGTGGGGAACAGCCCGCGCCTCGGCGTGCCCTACGTCGGCATCGGCAAGTTCGTCGCCATCGGACTGAATTACAGCGACCACGCGAAGGAAGCCGGCATGCCGATTCCGGCGGAGCCGGTGGTGTTCATGAAGGCGACCACCTGCATCAGCGGACCGAACGACGATGTGATCCAGCCGCGCCGTTCGACCAAGCTCGACTGGGAAGTGGAACTCGGCGTCGTGATCGGAACCACGGCGCGCTACGTGAGCGAGGCCGATGCGCTCAACCACGTCGCCGGCTACTGCGTCGTCAACGACGTCTCCGAGCGCAGCTTCCAGATGGCCACCAGCCAGTGGGACAAGGGCAAGGGCCACGACAGCTTCGGGCCGATCGGGCCCTGGCTCGTCACCACCGACGAGATCACCGATCCGCAGAACCTCGATCTGTGGCTCGACCTGAACGGCCAGCGCATGCAGACCGGCAACACCCGCACCATGATCTTCGGCGTGGCGAACATCGTGTCGCACGTCAGCCAGTACATGACGCTCCTGCCCGGCGACCTCATCACCACCGGCACGCCGCCGGGCGTGGGCCTGGGCATCAAGCCGGATCCGGTGTTCCTCAAGCCGGGCGACGTGCTGACGCTCGGGATCCGGGGCCTGGGCGAGCAGCGGCAGAAGGTGGTTGCGGCACCGCTCTAGCACGGCACGCGCGGAGGGCGAATCGGATTTCACCCTGCCCGCCTGGCCGGGCGATGGAGTAAGCTTCAGCATCCCATGACATCCCTCCGCGTCAACGGCCCGCGGCTCTGGCAATCGCTTGCCGAGCTTGCCCGGATCGGGGCGACGCCGAAAGGCGGCGTCAGGCGTCTGACACTCACCGACGTCGACCGCCAGGGACGCGACCAGTTCGCGGCCTGGGCACGTGCGGCGGGTCTCGCGGTTCGCGTCGACGCCATCGGCAACATCTTCTGCCGCCGCGCCGGCGCCGATGCCGGAGCCGCCCCGGTGGCCATGGGCAGTCACCTCGATTCGCAGCCCTCGGGCGGCAAGTACGACGGCGCCTACGGCGTGATGGCGGGACTCGAGGTGCTGCGCAGCCTCGACGATGCCGGCATCGCGACGCGCGCGCCGCTGGAAGTGGTCTGCTGGACCAACGAGGAAGGCTCGCGCTTCACGCCGGTGATGATGGGCTCGGGCGTGGTTGCGGGGGTGTTCACGCTCGAGCATTGTCTCGCGCAGCGCGATGCCGAGGGCGTCTCGGTGGGCGAGGCGCTGAAGGCGATCGGCTACGCGGGCCATGCGCCGCCGCCGCGCCTGGGGGCTTACTTCGAGGCCCATATCGAGCAGGGTCCGGTGCTGGAGGCCGAGCGCACCACCATTGGCGTGGTCCAGGGCGCGCTCGGGCAACGCTGGTTCGACGTCGTGATCACCGGGCAGGACGCGCACGCGGGACCGACGCCGATGGAGTCGCGCCAGGACGCGCTGATCGGCGCCAGCCGCCTGGTGCTGGAAGTGAACCGCATCGCACGATCGCACCCCGACTACGCGCGCGGCACCGTGGGCTTCCTGCAGGTCAAGCCCAATTCGCGCAACGTTGTGCCGGGCGAAGTGCGCCTGTCGGTCGAATTCCGCAATGCGAAGGACGCGACGCTGCTCGCCATGGTGGCCGAATTGAAAGAACGCGCGCGCGCCATCGAAGCCGAGTGCCGCGTCGCCATCGCGCTGCAGGAGATCGTCTATTTTCCGCCGTGTGCGTTCGACGCGGAGATGGTGGCGGGCGTTCGCGCTGCGGCCGCGGCAGGGGGCTACTCCCACCGCGACATCGTCAGCGGCGCCGGCCACGACGCGGTCTACATCGCGCGGGTCGCGCCGACCGCGATGATCTTCATCCCCTGCGCCGGGGGCATCAGCCACAACGAACTGGAAAGCGCG
>SCUF01000111.1 GCA_004298325.1 Betaproteobacteria bacterium
GGCACGGCGAAAGCGCTCGCGCTGATGCAGGCGCCGAGCTGGAACCGGCCGCTGCTGCAGGAGCTGTCGCAGGCGATGATGGACGCCTCGATCTGCGGCCTCGGCCAGGCGGCGCCCAACCCGGCGCTCAGCGTGATGAAATATTTCCCGCACGAGGTGTCGTGACATGGGCATTGCATTCACGCTGAACGGCAGCGCGGTCGAAGCGCGCGCCGGCGAGACGATACTCGAGACGGCGAAGCGGCACGGCATCGAGGTGCCGCACCTGTGCTACAAGCCGGGCCTGCGGCCCGACGGCAACTGCCGCGCCTGCATGGTCGAAGTGAAGGGCGAGCGCGTGCTCGCCGCGTCCTGCTGCCGGGCGCCCGCCGCCGGCATGGACGTGAGCACGGCGAGCCCGCGCGCGCGTTCGGCGCAGAAGATGGTGCTCGAGCTGCTGTTGTCGGATATGCCGCGCGAGCAGCGCAGCCCGGATTCGGAGCTCGCGCACTGGGCGCGCCGGCTCGATTGCGGCACGCCGCGCTTCGCGCCGCGCGCGCAGCCTGCGCCCGACCTCTCGCACAGCGCGATCGCGGTCAACCTCGACGCCTGCATCCAGTGCACGCGCTGCCTGCGCGCCTGCCGCGAGGAGCAGGTGAACGACGTCATCGGCTACGCCTTTCGCGGCGAGCACTCGAAGATCGTGTTCGATTTCGACGACCCGATGGGCGCGAGCACCTGCGTGGCGTGCGGCGAATGCGTGCAGGCCTGTCCCACCGGGGCGCTGGCGCCCGCGCGCGGCGCGGGGCTGCAGGCGATCGATCGCAAGGTCGATTCGGTCTGCCCGTTTTGCGGCGTCGGCTGCCAGCTCACCTACCACGTGCGCGACAACCGCATCCAGTTCGTCACCGGGCGCGACGGGCCGTCGAACCACGGGCGCCTGTGCGTCAAGGGCCGCTACGGCTTCGACTATGCGCACCATCCGCACCGCCTGACGCGGCCGCTGATTCGCAAGCCGGGCGTGAAGAAATCGGCCGGCGCCGCGCTCGATCCGGTGCGCTGGTCGGAGGTGTTCCGCGAAGCGAGCTGGGACGAGGCGCTGGAAGTCGCCGCCGCCGGACTGAAGCGGATCCGGGACGAGGACCGCTACGCGCTCGCCGGATTCGGCTCGGCCAAGGGCTCGAACGAGGAGGCGTACCTGTTCCAGAAGCTGGTGCGCACCGGCTTCGGCACCAACAACGTCGATCATTGCACGCGCCTGTGCCATGCCTCCTCGGTCGCGGCGCTGATGGAAGGACTCAACTCCGGCGCCGTGTCGAACCAGGTGAACGACGTGCTCAACGCGGAGGTGGTATTCCTGATCGGCGCCAATCCGACGGTGAACCACCCGGTCGCCGCGACCTGGATCAAGAACGCCGTGAAGAAGGGCGTGAAGCTCGTCGTCGCCGACCCGCGGCGCACGGAACTCGCGCGCTTCGCGACGCACGTGCTGCAGTTCAAGCCCGACACCGACGTCGCGCTGCTCAACGCGATGCTGCACACGATCGTCACCGAGGGGCTGGTGAACCAGGCTTTCATCCGCGACCGCACCTCCGGCTACGAGGCGCTGCGCGAGAACGTGAAGAAATTCTCGCCGGAGGCGATGGCGCCCATCTGCGGCATCCCGGCGCGCACGATTCGCGAGGTGGCGCGCCTGTACGCGACCTCGAAGGGCTCGATGATCCTGTGGGGCATGGGCATCTCGCAGCACGTGCACGGCACCGACAACGCGCGCTGCCTGATCGCGCTCGCGCTCGCCACCGGGCAGATCGGCCGGCCGGGCTGCGGCCTGCATCCGCTGCGCGGCCAGAACAACGTGCAAGGGGCGTCGGACTCGGGCCTCATCCCGATGGTGTTCCCCGATTACCAGCGCGTCGACAACCCCGAAGCGAACCGCCGCTTCGAGGCCTTGTGGGGCGGGAAACTGGATCGTAAGCCGGGCCTCACCGTGGTCGAGATCGTCAACGCCGCCTACGAGCGCAGGATCCGCGGCATGTACATCATGGGCGAGAACCCGGCGATGTCCGATCCCGAGGCGGCGCATGCGCGCGCGGGTCTCGCGCGCCTCGAGCACCTCGTGGTGCAGGACATCTTCCTCACCGAGACCGCCGCGCTGGCCGACGTCGTGCTGCCGGCCACCGCGTGGCCCGAGAAGACCGGCACCGTGACCAACACCGACCGCATGGTGCAGCTCGGCCGCCCGGCGCTCGCGCCCCCGGGCGAGGCAAGAGAGGACCTCTGGATCATCAGCGAGCTGGCGCGGCGCCTCGGCCTTGCCTGGACCTATGCGCATCCGCGCGAGGTGTTCGACGAGATGCGCAAGGGCATGAACTCGATCGCGGGGATCACCTGGGAGCGGCTGGAGCGTGATTCGGTGGTGACCTATCCCTGCGAGAAGGAAGGCGATCCGGGGGAGGCCGTGGTGTTCACGCAGGGCTTTCCGACGCCGACCGGGCGCGCGCGCATGGTGCCCGCGGCGGACCTGATTCCGGCCGCCGAACGCCCGGACGCCGACTATCCGATGGTGCTCATCACCGGGCGCCAGCTCGAGCACTGGCATACCGGCGCCATGACGCGCCGTTCCGGCGTGCTCGATGCGATCGAGCCCGAGCCGGTGGCCTCGATGCACCCGCTGGATCTCGCCGCGCTGAAGGCGCGGCCGGGCGAGGTCGTCACCGTAGAGTCGCGCCGCGGTCGCATCGCGCTGTATGCGCGCGCTGACGACGGGACGCCGCGCGGCGCGATTTTCATTCCGTTTGCGTACCAGGAGGCCGCGGCCAACCTGCTCACCAATCCGGCACTCGATCCTTTCGGCAAGATTCCCGAATTCAAGTACTGCGCGGTGCGGGTGAAGAAGGGCGGCGCGAAGCCCGCCGATCCCGGCTATGGCAAGGGGCGCGCGCTGGAGGAGGTTCAGGGGTAGGCTGGTTTCACGTTCTTCAATCGAGGCCGGCTTCAATCGCGCGATATCGCAGCGATTGACTTTCTCAGATCTCGCCTTTTCGGCGAGATTCATGCCGAAAAGGCGAGAACGGGGGAAATCAGAATCGCGCGCGCGTGCGCAATCGGGGCGCGCCCCCCGCAAGCGCCCCCGGGCGCCCCTTGACCGCGGTCAAGGCTTCGCGCCGCGCGCCTCGACCACAATGCCGCCTCCCGCAGCCAGGAGGCAAGCATGCCGTCGGACATTGAAATCGCGCAGGCCGCGAAGCTGCAGCGCATCT
>SCUF01000112.1 GCA_004298325.1 Betaproteobacteria bacterium
TCGATGTCGAAGGCGTTGATCAGGAACACGAAGTCGCGGTCGACGCGCTGCAGGGCCGGATTCTTCGGGTGCACGACGAGAAAGCCGTGCATGCCCATCGCCATCTGCACCATCTCGTCGGCATGCGGGTGGTACATGAAGGTGCCGGACTTCTTCATCTCGAACTCGTAGACGAAGCTCTTGCCCGCCGGAATCTGCGGCTGCGTCAGGCCGCCGACGCCGTCCATGCCGTTCGGCAGGAGGACCCCGTGCCAGTGGATGGTGGTGTGCTCGGGCAGCTTGTTGGTGACGAAGATCCTGACGCGGTCGCCCTCGACGCATTCGAGCGTCGGGCCCGGGCTCTGGCCGTTGTAGCCCCAGAGGTGCGCCGTCATCCCCGGCGCGAGCTGCCGCCGCACCGGCTCGGCGACGAGGTGGAATTCCTTCCAGCCGTCCTTCATGCGCCAGGGCAGCGTCCAGCCGTTCAGCGTCGCGACCGGGTGATAGGGCCGGCCGTTCGGCGGCGCGAGCGGCGGCGCCATGTCGGGCGTGTCGCGCAGCGGCGCCTCGGGCAGCGACGCGGCCTGCACGCGCGACACCAGCGCGGCGCCGAACAGCCCGGCCGCGGCGCGATTCAGAAATTGCCTGCGAGTCGACATGGCTGCGTCTGCCCTGCGCCGCATCAGTGTCCGCCCGCGCCGGCGCCGCCGGCGGGCAGGGCCATCGCCGCATCGCCCGAAGCGAGCGATCCGGGCGAGCGTCCCGTCAACGCCATTTGCAGGGCCGAATCGGCAAGCCAGAATTCGCGCGCAGCGCCGATGGCGGCGTTGACCGCTGCCGTGGTTTCACGCGCATCGGCGAGCAGCTCGAACACGCCGATCAGCATGCCGTTGTAGCGCAGCACGTTTTCCTCCGAGATGCGCTTGCGCAGCGGCACCACCTCGTCACGGTAGTGACGCGCCAACTCGAACGCCGCGCGGTAGGCGGCGTAGGCTTCGCGCACTTCCGAACGCGCGTTCACCGCCACTTGCGCCGTGCGCTGGACGGCCTGCATGTAGCGGTGCTGCGCCTGTGCCATGCGTGCGTCGCCCGTGTCGAATAGGGGCAGGCGAAGCTCCACTTCCCAGCCCTTCTGCGGCAGTCCGGGCGCCTCGGAATTGTGAATTGCGGACAACTCGAGCACGTTGACGAAGCGCGTCGCCTGCGTCAGCCCGAGCGTCGCCGCGAGCGCCTCCGTCTCGCGCTTGGCCGCAAGGACGTCGAGCCGCTGCTGCAATGCGCTGCGTTCGGCGGCAACGAGTTCGCGCGGCGCTGCGGGCAGCTCGGGCAGCCGCTCAGGCAGCCGGAATGCGGCCGTTTCCAGACCGAGCAGCCGCGTCAGCCTCTCGCGCGCAGCCGCTGCCGCCAGTCGTGCGCGCGCCAACTGCGCGCTCGCTTCGGCATAGAACGCCTGCTCCCTCATGTGGTGCAGCCGCGGCAGGTTTCCGATTCCGGCCATGCGGCCGGCGAGGGTCGCGCCGGCCTCCGCCGAAAGCTGCACCTGCCCGAAGTAGCGCAGGCTTTCCTGCGCCGCGACCGCCTCGGTCCAGGCGCGGTGCGTCGCCGCGGTCAACTGCATCGCTTCGGCCGCCGTGCGCAGTTGCACCTGCGCGAAGCGCTGTTCCGCGATCGCGACGCGCCTTGGCATCGTGAGCAACGCCATCAGATTGACGAGCAGCGCGCGCTCGATCTCGAGTTCGTCGCCGCGCGTCAGACGCGCGTAGCGGAAGCCGGGATTGATCCAGCGCCCCGCCTGCACCAGCTCGCTTTCGGCGATGCCGAGTTCGGCGTACGCCGCCTGCAGTCCGCGGTTGTTGAGCAGCGCGATGCGCACCGCTTCAGTTGGACCGAGCGGCGCCTCGAGCAGCCGCTTCACTTCGGCGGCGACGCTGCCGGCATCGGCCTCGCTGCGCACCCACTTGGCCGGTTCTCCAGTGCGCGTGCGAAGCGCTTGCTCCACCGCGGTGAAACCGCCGTCCTGAGAAAAAGTCGCGCAGCCGCCCGCGAACGCGAGCGCAGCTGCCGCAACCAGAGCGCGCGGCCGTGGCGGCCACAGCATCGATGCAGGCTTCATCGGCGCGCTCCGCGTTGGCTTTCCTGAGGGACACCACGATCCCGCGCCGGGATCGCGGGTTTGCCCCGGATCTGCCCTGCATGACCGCCGAGCGCGGCGGCGGCCTCGTTGGCTTGCCGCCACGCGATCGCCGGAGGCGCCTCGTAGCGGCGATAGCCTTCGAGGACGGATTGCTGTGCTGCGGGCGACGGCGAAGCGGGCGGCGGCGCCGGCTTGAGTTCGTCCGCGCCTACGCCTGCTGCAACGCTCGCGAGCGCGAGCGCCGCGCAAAAGAACGACTTCATGGTGATGCTCCCTTGGCCTGTTGACCGCCGTTGGGCGGCTGATTGCGTTGCGAAACGGCGGCGCGCAAGCGCGCCACCGCTGCAGTCAGGCGGAGAGCGTCAGCGGCGGAGGGTCGAGAAGTTCGGGCAGGTACTCGGGGGGCGAAGCGGCGCTGTGCGGCTCGACCGCACCGAATGAAACAATCGGCGAAACCACGCTCTTCACTACGGGAATGGCCGTCGCAGCACAACAGGCGACGCAGGGCCCGCAATGTCCAGACTCGGCGCCCCCATCGGAATCGTCATGGACATGACCGCCTAGCGCCGCGCCCGCGCCAGCTTCATGCGGCGCATCGGGTCCGTGCGCGGCGGCCGCAAGCGCATCGTGGTGGCCGAGCGCCATGCACATGCCTGCGCTGGTCACGGCAAGGCCTTGAACCGGCACGGCAATCATGGTCAGCCATGCCAGGAGCACTCGGGCGTATTTTGTTATCACAGGTCAAAGATTAGCAGCGAACCTGGGTGAGACACAACTGCACACGGCGAGTTCCCGCTGCTGCGCAGTTCAGTTCGGCAGCGCCAGGTCCAGCGTCGCCAGCGTGAGCGTGGCATCGCCCGGCACGCGCTGCAGCCGCAAGCCACGCTTGCGGGCGAAGCCGAGCATCGTCGCGTTCGTCGACAGCACGTAACCCGAGATGCGGGGGATCGCACGCGCGCGCGCCGCGCCGGCGAGGCGTTCGAGCAGATGCGTGCCGATGCCGCGCCCCTGCCAGGCGTCGGCCACGACCAACGCAAACTCGCAGCCCACGCCGTCGGCCTCGAGCGCGTAGCGCGCCACGCCGATCAGGATCTCCTGGCTGTCGAGCATCACGACCGCGGCGAGCGCCAGCTCGCGCGGATAATTGACGCGCGTCAGACGCGCCGCGTATTCGGGTGTCACCGGACGCGCGCCGCCCAGCAGGCGGTTGTTGCGGGTCTCAAGTGACAGCCCGGCAATGAACCGGTACTCGATCTCGCAGTCGTCGGCGCGCAGCGGGCGGATCGAGATCGCGTGCCCGATCACGGGCTGGAAGGCGGTGCTCAGGCTGGCAGCCAGGATTGCATTCATCGAAGTCCTCCTTTGCGCAAGGACCGGCTGCAGCTTTGGCCGTGGCTGCCTAGCCCAGCTGCGCCAGCATCCGGTAGGTGCGTGCAAGACGCGTACGCACGCTTCCCAGCGCGCGGCCGATGGCGGCGCTGCGCGCAGTGTCTGCATTCATGCGCTGCCGCTGCGCACGGCTGGTGCAATGCAGCCGACGGCACGGCCGCGGCGCGCATGGTTCAACGGGGATCGCATCCTGCTGCATGACAGCTCCTGGTCTCATGACGGCCCCAGCATCAGGTCTGCCATGATGGGAGAGTCAAGCCCACGCCGCCGCTAGCAGTGCGCGCATTCCGGCGTGCGCCCGCCAAGCTGCACCTGATCACGGCGAAAGCCGAGGTCGCGCAGCACGTGATCGCTCAGGCTGGACAGGGTTTCTGCCCGCAGCCGCTGCGCCTGGCGCCGGAACGGTTCGGAGCGCGCCAGCTGCCAGGCGCGCTGCTCCGCCGAGCCCGCGCGCCCGGTCGCGTTCTCGGGCCGCAGGCCCGCTTCCAGCACCACGATCGCCGGGCCGCCGAGCGGCTGCACCAGCGAAAGGCCGTTGCGCTCGAAGCGGAAGCTCGCGCCGCTCTCGAGCACCGGGTCGCGCGGGTCACCGAGCTGTGTGATCCACACCGCGCCCCGCACCACCGTCAGATGGCGGCCGGCGGCATCGCGCAGCCGCAGCACCTCGCCGGGGTTCACCGTGACCCATCCCTTCTGCCTCGTTCCGCTATCCATAGGGCCTCCTTGACGCATGAGTTTCAGGCATGTAAAAGAAAGCGGAGAAATTTCCGCTTGCCGCTGCCTGTGGGACACATGCTGCGGCAGGACGGGCATGGAGACAAACGGACATTGGGAATCTTTATCATGCGTTTTGTGCATGCGTAGCAAGCTCTACGATCTGCCGCCGCTTGATCCGCTGCTCGCCTTCGAGGCGGCGGCACGCAACCTCTCGTTCACCAGGGCGGCGGCCGAGCTGTTTCTCACGCAGTCGGCGGTCAGCCGGCAGATCCAGACGCTCGAGGAGAGCCTTGGCGTGAAACTGTTCGAGCGGCGGCCGCGCGCGCTGCTGCTCACGCAGTCCGGGCAGGCGCTCTACCGCGCGGCGCAGGAGGCGCTGCAGCGGCTGCACGACAGCGCGCGCAAACTGCGCGGCGCGGCCGAGGTGCGCGCGGTGACCCTCACCACGACGCCCGGCCTGGCGGCGCTCTGGCTGATTCCGCGGCTCGCGCGCTTCACCGGCGCGCACCCCGGCGTCGACGTGCGCATCTCCGCCGGCAACGAGATCGTCCATCTCGACCGCGCGGGCGTCGACCTCGCCATCCGCTACACGCAGCTCGATCACGCGGGCGGCGCGCGCAAGCTCTTCGGCGAGACCGTGCTCCCGGTGTGCAGCCCGGGCCTCGCGCGCCAGCGCGCACGGCCGCTCGCCGAGCCGGGCGACCTGCGCCATCACGTGCTGCTGCAGCTCGACGATCCGCGCGCCGCCTGGCTCGACTGGCAGCTGTGGTTCCATGCCCTCGGCCTCGAGGAGCTGCAGCCCGCCGGCAAGCTCCACTTCAGCCACTACGACCAACTCATCCAGGCGGCGGTGAGCGGCCAGGGCGTCGCGCTCGGACGGCACCCGCTGGTGCGGGGGCTGCTGCGCGAGAAAAAGCTGGTCGCGCCGTTCAAGCAGGACGTCTGCTCCTCGCGCGCCTATTTCCTCGTCGAGTCGAGCACCGCGCAGTCGAAGCCGCAGGTGCGCGCGTTCATCGCCTGGCTGCTCGAGGAAACGGAGAAGGAAACGCTCGGGGATTGCGCGCCGGAGAAGACGCGCGCCTGAGCGATCGGCCTCAGCGCATTCGCTTGCCGAAGTCGCGCAGCATCTCGCGCGCGCAGTTGTGCCCGGGCGCGCCGGTGACGCCGCCCCCGGGGTGCGCGCCCGAGCCGCACAGGTAGACCCCTTTCAGCGGCGTGCGGTAATCGGCGTAGCCGAGCAGCGGCCGCGCCGCCCAGAGCTGGTCGAGCGTGAGCGCGCCGTGGAAGATGTCGCCGCCGACGAGGCCGAAGTCGCGCTCGAGGTCCGCGGGCGAGAGCGCGCTGTGGCCGATGACCAGCTGGCGGAAACCCGGCGCCTGCGCCTCGATCACGTCGAGGATGCGCCCGATCGCCTCGTCCTTGCGCGCCCCCCAGTCCGCGTCGGGAGCGAAATGCTGACAAAACAGGCTCGCCACGTGCCGGCCCGCGGGCGCGAGCGAATCGTCGAGCGTGCTCGGAATCACCATTTCCACGATCGGCTGCCGCGCGATGCCCGCGGCGCGCGCATCGAGGTAGGCGCGGTCCATATAGGCGAGGCTCGGCGCGAGGATGATGCCCGCGCCGTGGTGCGCGCCGGGCTCGGGCAGGCAGGCGAAGCGCGGCAGCCCGGTGAGCGCGACGTTGATGCGAAACGTGGCCGAGCCGCACTTGTAATGCTCCATGCGCGCGCGCAACTGCGGCGCGAGGAGGCCCGGTTCCATCAGCTTCAGGTAGAGCAGCTTCGGATTGACGTTGGCGGCGATCGCGCGGCAGGCGACGACGGTGCCGCCTTCCAGCGCCACCTCGCCCGGGCGGATTCGCGCCACCGGTGCGTCGCATTCGATCTCTGCGCCGAGGCGGCGCGCTTCGGCCGCGAGCGCCTCGCTGATCGCGCCCATGCCGCCGATTGCGTGCCCCCAGGCGCCGCGCTGCCCGTTCACTTCACCGAAGCAGTGGTGCAGCAGCACGTACGCGGTGCCCGGGTGGAAAGGGCTGGCGAAATTGCCCACCACGGCATCAAAACCGAACGCCGCCTGGATGCCGTCCGATTCGAAGAAGCGCTCGAGAAACTGCGCTGCGCTGCTGGTGAAGATCTCCAGGAGATCGCGCTGCGCCTCGCGATCGAGCTGCCTGAGCCGATTCCCGCTCTTCAGCAGGCGCAGCAGATCGGAAAACCCGCCTCCCGCGTTCGGTGGCGTCTCGAGAACGAGCCCGCGCAGGACGTCCGCGAGCGTCTCCAGGCGGCGCCAGTACCGCGGCAGCCGCTCGGCGTCGCGCGTCGAGAATTTCGCGACTTCCTGTTGCGTCGCGGCGCGCCCGCCTCCGACCTTCAGGTACTCGCCGCCGTCAAGCGGCAGGAAATTGGCCAGCGGCCGCTCGACGATCCTCAAGCCATGCTCGGCCAGCCGCAGCTCGCGCATCACCTTGCGCTGCAGCAGGCTCACGGTGTACGCGGCCGCCGAATTGCGGAATCCGGGATGGAATTCCTCGGTCACCGCGGCGCCGCCCACCACGGACCTGCGCTCCAGGACCTTCACCTTGAGCCCCGCGCGCGCCAGGTAGCCGGCGCAGACCAGCCCATTGTGGCCCGCGCCGACGACGACGACGTCGTAGCGCGATGTCACCTGCGGCGTCGCGCCACCAGTTTGAGCATCGTGTCGAGCGTGATCGAGCTGAAGGTCGCTTTCGCGATCTCGTCGATCTCGGCGAGCACCACACCGACGGCGTCCTCGACTTCGATCGGCGCGACGCCGGCCGGCTCGAGCTCGCGGCGCGCGGCGCGCCGGCCGCCGCGCCGCGCCGCGTTGATGTCCTCGAACAGCTCGATCACGTTCATCAGCGTCAGGCGCTTGGCGTTGCCGGTGAAACGGTAGCCGCCGCCGACGCCGCGCACCGACTCGAGCAGCCCCGCTCGCCCGAGCGCGCGCAGCACCTTGGCGAGGTGGTGCGGCGAAATGCGGTACTGGCGCGCGATGCCGGCGGCCGAGCGCTGCTCGCCGGGGTGGGCGGCGAACTCGAGCACGCTGTAGAGCGCGGCGAGCGTGTTCTTCTGCAGCTTCAAGGCTCGAGGTCCTTTTCGAGCGCGATGAACGGCGCGGCCATCATGCCCTGGCTGCGGAAAAATGACAGGATGAGGGGATTGTCGCGCGCCAGGATGGTGCGCACCTGGGTGACGCCCAGCCGGCGAAAGCCCTGGCAGATCGCCTCCAGCAGGCGCGTGCCGATGCCCTCGAGGCGCGCGTCCGGCCGCACGCCGATGGCGAACACCCAGCCG
This sequence comes from Betaproteobacteria bacterium, assembly GCA_004298325.1. Lineage (GTDB taxonomy): Bacteria > Pseudomonadota > Gammaproteobacteria > Burkholderiales > SG8-39 > 2-02-FULL-66-14. The sequence goes on from SCUF01000112.1 coordinate 7,533, forward strand.
CAGGGCGGCATGCCGTACTCCCAGTCGCGCACCTCGCCGATGGCGAAGCCCTCGACGCGGCTGGCGTCCTCGGCGACGAGGAAGAAGCGCTGCCGGCGCCGGCCGCTGCCGTAACGCTGCAGGATCTCGCCCCAGTACTCGGGCTTGCGCATGCCCGTGATGCCGGCGTCGATCGCGATCACCTCGCCAAGGTCTCTTGGCTGCGCGCTGCGCACCCGCACCGGGTCCCTGCCCGACCTTGCCATGCCGCCTTCTTTCTTGAGCCAGATCAAACCCGGCGCCGCGCCCCTCGACTAGGGTGCAAAAAGCGCCTTCCGGTACCGGATTACCGTCCCAGCGCGGATTCTACGGGACGCGGGCGGCGGCGCCCAATCTAGGAGGAGTCCCATGCTGATGCGAAGCTTGTTGGTTGCAGTGGTTGCATTCTGGCTCGGCGCCGCGCAGGCGCAGGGGCCGATCAAGATCGGCGCATTTCTCGCAGTGACCGGCCCGGCGGCCTTCCTCGGCGACCCGGAACAGAAGACCCTCGAGCTCTACGTAGAGAAACTGAACGCGGCCGGCGGCGTGCTCGGCAGGAAGCTGCAGCTGGTGTCGTACGACTCGGCGGGCGACTCCGAAAAAGCGCGCACTTTCGTCAAGCGGCTGATCGAGCAGGACAAGGTGGACGTGATCGTCGGCGGCTCGACCACTGGCGAGACCATGGCGGTGGTGCCGCTGGTCGAGCAGGCGGGCATGCCGTTCATCTCGCTCGCCGGCGCCGTGGTGATCACTGAGCCGGTGAAGAAGTGGGTGTTCAAGACCCCGCACACCGACCGCATGGCCTGCGAGCGCATCTTCCTCGACATGCGCAGCCGCAAGATCGAGCGCATCGCGCTGATCTCGGGCAGCGGCGGTTTTGACAAGTCGATGCGCGCCCAATGCCTGCAGGTCGCCCCGACCTACCGCATGCAGGTGGTCGCGGACGAAACCTACGGCGGCGGCGACACCGACATGACGGCGCAGCTCACCAAGATCAAGAACAACGCCAACGTGCAGGCGGTGCTCAACGCCGGATTCGGCCAGGGTCCCGCGATCGTCACCAAGAACTTCCGCCAGCTCGGCATCAGCGTGCCGCTTTACCAGTCGCACGGCGTCGCCTCCAAGGAGTACATCAAGCTCTCGGGCGGCGCGGCC
>SCUF01000113.1 GCA_004298325.1 Betaproteobacteria bacterium
CTTCACGATCGCGGCGTCGTCGCGCTCCTTCGGCACGCCGCGCATGAAGGCCTGGTCGATCTTCATGTAGTCGAGCGGGAACTGCTTCAGGTAGCCGAGGCAGGAATACTCCATGCCGAAGTCGTCCAGCGTGATCTGGATCCCCATCTGCCGCAGGCTCTGCAGCAGCAGCACCGCGCGGTCGGGATCCTCCATCAGGGTGCTCTCGGTGATCTCGAGTTCGAGATGCTGGGGATTGAAATCCGTCTCCTTCAGGATCGCGGCGATGCGCTGCGCCAGGTCGGCGTGGCGCAGCTGGCGCGCCGAGAGATTGACCGCGAGACGGAACGGCTTCAGGCCCGACGCCAGCCAGGCCTTCATCTGCAGGCAGGCCTCGCGCAGCACCCATTCGCCGATGGTGTCGATGATGCCCGCCTGCTCGGCGATCGGGATGAACTTCGCGGGCGGTATGAGACCCAGTTCAGGGTGGGTCCAGCGCAGCAGCACCTCCATGCCGCGGATCGTGCCGGTGGACACATCGACGCGCGGCTGGAAACCGAGGTGGAACTCCCGGCGCTCGATCGCCTGGCGCAGCGCGTTGCGCAGGTGCAGCGTATCGACCGCGATCGCATACAGCTCCGACGAATAGAAGCGGTAGGCATTGCCGCCCGCCGCCTGCGCGTTGCCGGTGGCGGACTCGGCGCTGCGCAGCAGCACGTCGGGATCGCTGCCATCCTGCGGAAAGCAGCTCACGCCCACGCTCACCGTGACGTAATGCGAGCGCCCGCCGAGCACGAAGGGGCGCCCGAAGGCGGCGAGGATCTGCTCCGCAGTGGCGGCGATGTCGTGCGTTTCGTGCGGCTCCTCCATCAGCACGCCGAAGCCGTCGGCCAGCAGGCGCGCCACGCTGTGCCCGGCATCGACCGTCTCGCGCAGGCGCACTGCCGCCGCGCGCAGCAGCTCGTCGCCCAGCGCGAAACCGAGCGACTCGTTGACGCTCTGGAAGTTGTCCAGGTCGACGAACAGCAGCCCGACCATGGTGTTGCGGCGCTGCGCGCGCAGCACGGCGGTGCGGCACAGCTCCTGGAAGCGAAACCGGTTCGGCAGGCCGGTGACCGAATCATGGTAGGTCAGCACCGTGGTCTTGCGCAGCCGCCGTACCATGACGCGGCAGAATTCGAGCGTCATGGCGGGATGCTCGCGCAGCAGCCGCAGCAGCCTCGCCCGGTCCACCTCGACCACCTCGGAGTCGGCCGCCGCGATCACCGTGGCGCTGCGCACCGGCGCCTCCTCGTCGAGCAGCGCCATCTCGCCGACGACCCCGCCGGCGCCGACCGTCTCGAACACGAGGTCGCCGACCTGGATGCGCAGCTCGCCGGACTTGACCACGAACATGGTCGCGCCCGGATCCCCCATCTCGAACAGGATGGCGCCGGCCGCGATGCGCCTCGAATCGGAAGCATCCGCCAGCGTCGCTACCAGGCCGCGCTGCATCGGGTCCCCCCCGGGATTACGCACAGGACCGCCATTCTATGCGCGCGGCGCAGCGCGCCGTCGGTCCTTGATTTCACGCCGCCGCCCGATGCGCCTGGCGGATGGCTTCGACGCACTCGGCGATGAGCGCAGGCCCGCGATAGATGAGCCCGGTGTAGAGCTGCACCAGCGCGGCGCCGGCGCCGATTTTTTCGGCGGCGTCGCCGCCGCGGAGGATGCCGCCCGCGCCAATCAGGGGCACCTCGCTCCCCAGCTCGGCGGCGAACGCGGCGAGCACCCGGGTGGCGCGCTGCCGGATCGGCGCGCCCGAAAGTCCGCCCTGTTCCGTAGCGTGCGGCAGGCCCTCCACGCCCTCGCGCGCGAGCGAGGTGTTGGTGGCGATCAGGGCGTCGATGCGGTGCCGGCGCACCGCCTGCGCGATGTCGCGCACCTGTTGCGCTTCGAGATCGGGCGCGATCTTGAGCGCGAGCGGCACGTACCTGCCGTGCTGCCCGGCGAGGCGCTCGCGCAGTGCGACCAGTCGCGCCAGCAGCGCCTCCAGCCTGGCGCTTTCCTGCAGCGCGCGCAGGCCGCTCGTGTTGGGCGAGGAAATGTTGATCGTGACGTAACTGGCGCGCGCATAGACGCGTTCCAGGCACATGGCGTAGTCGTCGGCGGCGCGCTCGTTCGGCGTGTCGAAGTTGCGCCCGATGTTGATGCCGAGGATGCCGCGCCAGCGGCTGCGCGAGAGGTTTTCCAGGAACGCGTCCAGGCCGACGTTGTTGAAGCCGAAGCGGTTGATGAGCGCGCGCGCCGCCGGCAGGCGGAACAGGCGCGGGCGCGCGTTGCCGGGCTGCGGCCGCGGGGTCACGGTGCCGACCTCGATGAAACCGAAGCCGAGCGCGGCGAGCGCGTCGACGTGCTCGGCGTTCTTGTCGAGCCCCGCGGCAAGCCCGACGGGATTGGGAAACGCGAGCCCCATCGCGCGCACCGGCAGCGGCGCCGCACGCGGCACGCGCAGTAGGCCGAAGCGCAGCGGCGCATCGGCCAGCGCCAGCGTCAGGCCATGGGCGGTTTCCGCGTCGAGCGCGAAAAGCAGGGGCCGCGCCAGCGCATAGAGCATCGCGCTAGGCGCTCGCCCCGAGGTCGCGGCCGCCCAGCCGCCGCCATGCGTTGCCGACGAAGCCCTCGATCGGCGTGAAACGCGACTTGTAGGCCATTTTCGGGCTCTCGCGGATCCAGTAGCCCAGGTAGAGGTAGGGCAGTCCCAGCGCGCGGCAGGCCTCGATCTGCCACAGCACGTTGTAGGTGCCGTAGCTGGCGCCGCGCCGCTCGGGCTCGAAGAACGTGTACACCGACGACAGGCCGTCGGGCAGGTAATCGACGATCGAGACCATCACCAGCTGACCCTGCTCGCGGAACTCGATCAGGCGCGTGTCGACGCGGCTCTGCAGCAGGAAATGCGAGTACTGGTCGCGGCTGTCGTTGTCCATGCCGCCGCCGGCGTGCCGCCGCGCCTGGTAGCGCAGGTACAGCGCGTAATGTTCGAGGCGGAACTTGAGCGGCTGCGGATGCGCCGTCAGCTCTTCGTGCTGGCGCCAGGCGCGCCGCTGCGAGCGGCTGGCGAGGAATTCGATCGCCGGGATGCGCACCGGCACGCAGGCGCGGCAGCTGTCGCAGTGCGGCCGGTAGGTGAAGATGCCGCTGCGGCGAAAGCCCGACTTCACCAGCTCGCCGTAGAGCGCGGTGGTGATGAGGTGGCTCGGCGTCGCCACCTGCGAGCGCGCCATGCGCTCGGGCAGGTAGCTGCACGGGTAGGGCGCCGTGACATAGAACTGCAGTACGGCGTGGGGCAGGTCATTGAGCCGGGACACGGGTCCATTTCCCTCGCGGTTC
>SCUF01000114.1 GCA_004298325.1 Betaproteobacteria bacterium
GCGACGATCCTGCGGCGCGTCTCGAAGTCGTAGTCCTTGGCGAGAAAACGCCGCACCGAATCGGCCAGCAGCTGCTGCTCTTCGTTGTAGTCGAAATTCATGATCGCCTCACAATCCCAGCGTCATCTTGGAGATGATGTTGCGCTGGATCTCGTTGGAGCCGGCGTAGATCGTGGTCTTGCGGAAATTGCAGTAGCGCGGCGCCAGCCCCGCGGTGAAGGCATCGAAATCGCCAGGTGCCCCGACCGCCTTGAACGGCTGCGCCAGCGGCCCCACCGCCTGCATCGCCAGTTCGGTGAGCGACTGCTGGATCTCGGTGCCCTTGATCTTGAGCATCGAGACGTCCGCCCCGGGCGGCTGCCCGCTGCGGCGCATCCGGTCGAGAAAGCGCAGGTTGGTGATCTCGAGCGCCATCAGTTCGACCTCGACGCGCGTCAGCTTGTCGCGGAAGCGCGGGTCCTGCAGCAGCGGCCGGCCGTCGTCGCCGGGCTGGCCCGCGGCGAACGCCTTCAGCTTGGCGAGCTCGCGCTTGGAGGCACCGATGCGGCCCGTGCCCATGCGCTCGTGGCCGAGCAGGTACTTGGCTACCGTCCAGCCCTTGTTTTCCTCGTAGACGAGGTTCTCCGCCGGCACGCGCACGGCCTCGAAGAACACCTCGTTCACCTCGTGGCCGCCGTCCATCAGGATCAGCGGCCGCACCGTGATCCCGGGGCTCTTCATGTCGATCAGCAGGAAGGAAATGCCCTCCTGCTTCTTCGCCATGTTGGAATCGGTGCGCACCAGGCAGAAGATCCAGTCGGCGTACTGGCCGAGCGTGGTCCAGATCTTCTGGCCGTTGACGACGTACTCGTTGCCTTCGCGCAGCGCCTTGGTCTTGAGCGAGGCGAGGTCCGAGCCCGAACCCGGTTCGGAGTAGCCCTGGCACCAGAAATCGTCGCCGTTGTAGATGCGCGGCAGAAAGCGCTTTTTCTGCGCCTCGCTGCCGAAGCGCAGCAACACCGGGCCACACATCGCGAGACCGAACGGGATCAGCGGCGGCGAACCGACATAGCCCAGCTCTTCCTCGAAGATGTAACGCTGCACCACGTTCCAGCCGGTGCCGCCCCACTCCTTTGGCCAGGCGGGCGCGACCCAACCCTTCCTGGCGAGAATACGGTGCCAGCACAGCAGGTCCTCGCGGCTCAGCTCGCCGTAATTCGCCACCTTGTCGCGCAGGTCCTGCGGCAGGTTGGCGTCGAGCCAGCCGCGCACCTCGTCGCGAAAAGCCAGCTCCTCCTGGGAATAGTTGAGGTCCATGGGATCCCCTCGTTGCAGCAGGAAGGTCGAGAATACCCCGTCCCCGGCGGTTGCGGGAGGGGCGGTGGCGAATTGGATCGGGGATCGTATGATGTCGCGGTGAAGCGGGTCCCCGACGCCACATTCGACCACGTCGTGATCGGCGGCGGCTCGGCGGGCTGTGCGCTCGCGGCGCGCCTGTCCGAAGATTCCGCGGTCCGCGTGTGCCTCCTGGAAGCCGGCGGCAACGGGCGCTCGCCGCTCATCGACACGCCGGTACTGCTGGCGCTGACCGTGCCGCATTCGATCCATAACTGGGCGTATCAAACGGTGCCGCAGCCCGGACTCTGCGGGCGCCGCGGTTACCAGCCGCGCGGCAGGGCGCTCGGTGGCTCGAGCGCGATCAATGCCATGATCTACATGCGCGGACACCCGCGCGACTACGACGACTGGGCCGCGGCGGGCAACTCCGGCTGGGCCTGGGCCGATGTGCTGCCGCTCTTCAAGCGCGGCGAGCATAACGAGCGTGGCGCCGATGAGTTTCACGGCGTGGGCGGACCGCTCAACGTCGCGGATCTGCGTTCGCCGCACCCGGCTTCGCTCGCCTTCGTGGAGGCCGGCGCCCAGGCAGGCCACGTGCGCAATCGCGACTTCAACGGCGCGAGCCTGGACGGCGTCGGCCTGTACCAAGTAACGCAAAAGAACGGGCGCCGCTGGAGCGCCGCGCGCGCCTATCTGGACGCGGCCTCGGGGCGCAGCAACCTGACCGTGCTCAGCGGCGTGCACGCGCTGCGCCTGAGCTTCGACGGCAAGACCTGCACCGGTGTCGAGACCACGCGTGGCAAGCTGCGCGCGGCGCGCGAAACGATCCTCTGCGCGGGCGCGTTCGGCTCGCCACAGCTGCTGCTCCTTTCGGGCATCGGTTCAGAGCAGGCACTCGCGCCGCACGGCATCGCGCTGCGCCACGCATTGCCGGGCGTCGGCCAGAACCTGCAGGACCATCCGGATTACGTCATCGGCTATTTGTCCGATGCGCCCGGCCTCCTTGGGCTGACACCGCGCGGGCTGCTCAACCTCGCCCGCGGCTACGGGCCGTTCCGCCGCGACGGCCGCGGTCTGCTGAGTTCCAACATCGCCGAAGCCGGCGGCTTTCTGAAAACCGCTCCGGGCCTCGAGCGGCCCGACCTGCAGCTGCATTTCACCGTCGGGCTGGTGGCGGATCACGGCCGCGATCCCAGGCCGCGCTACGGCTTCAGCTGCCACGCCTGCGTGCTGCGGCCGAAGAGCCGCGGCAGTGTCGGCCTCGCCTCGGCGGACCCGCTCGCGCCGCCGCGCATCGACCCGGCTTTCCTCGCGCACCCGGATGACGCGCGCGACCTGCTGCGCGGCGTGAAAATGGCGCTCGAGATCCTCGGCCAGCGTGCGCTCGATGCCTTCCGCGGCGCGAACGTCTTCGGCGAGACGGGGAAGTCCGACGAAGCGCTGCTCGCGCTGATCCGCCAGCGCGCCGACACCGTTTATCACCCCGCAGGCACCTGTCGCATGGGCCATGACGCGATGGCGGTGGTCGATGCCGGGCTTCGCGTGCGCGGCATCGGGCGCCTGCGCGTGGCGGACGCTTCGATCATGCCGACGCTGATCGGCGGCAATACCAATGCGCCCGCCATGATGATCGGCGAGCGGGCGGCCGAACTGATCCGCGGCGGACTCTGACAATGCCCGCGGCGAATCGACTAGGCCTCTGCTAAAGTCCGCCGCCATGAGCGATCGGCCCGAGCATCGCGGCCTGTCGGCGCGAGACGTCGAGCCGATCCTCGCGGTCGCCAGCAAGCTGGCGGCGCCATTCGACCTGCAGAGCATGCTGACCGAGGTGGTCGACGCGGCGAAGCAGGTCCTCGGCGCCGACCGCGGCACGGTTTGGCTGTACGACCCCAAGACGGACGAGCTGGTCCTCGAGGTCGCCACCGGTATCGCGCCGGTGCGCGTACCGGCCGGTGCCGGGATCGCAGGCAGCTGCGCGCGCACCCGCGAGATCATCAACGTACCCGACTGTTACGCGGATCCCCGCTTCAATCCGGACGTCGACAAGCGCTCCGGCTACCGCACACGCTGCATGCTGACGCTGCCGCTCATCGATCACAAGGACGTCCTGGTCGGCGTCATGCAGGTGCTGAACAAGACGGGCGGCGTGTTCGATGCGGACGACGAGGCGCTCGCCACCGCGCTCGCGGCGCAATGCGCGGTGGCGCTGCAGCGCGTGCGCTTGACCGAGGCGCTGATCGAGGGCGAGAAGTTGCGCCAGGAGATGGAAATGGCGCGCGTGGTGCAGATGAGCACGCTGCCGGCGACCATGCCTGCCGTGCCGGGGTACGACGTTTTCGGCACCTTCAAGCCCGCGGACCTCACCGGCGGCGACACGTTCGACCTGTCGCTGCTCGATCAGGGGCTGCTCGTCGTGCTCGGCGATGCAACCGGCCACGGCATCGCGCCTGCCCTCTCGGTGACGCAGATGCAGGCGATGCTGCGCACCGCGTTCCGGCTCGGCGCCGACCTGGAAACCGCCTTCACCCAGGTCAATAACCAGCTCGCGGAAACGCTCCCCGACGATCGCTTCATCACCGCGTTCATCGGCCTGCTCGACGCGGCCGGGCACCGTCTGCGCTTTCACAGCGGCGGCCAGGGCCCCATCATCCTGTTCCGCGCAACTGGCGAGACGTTCGAGCGCTTCAAGCCGACCAGCTTTCCGCTCGCGGCAATGCCGCTGCACGCGCTGCGGCCGTCGTCGCTCGTCGAATTCCAGCCCGGCGACATCCTGGTGCTGCTATCGGACGGGATCTATGAATACCACGACGGGCAGCAGGCGCAGTTCGGCGAGCAGCGGGTCGAGGACCTGATCCGCGCTCACCACCAGAAGCCGATGGCCGAACTGTCCGCGCTGCTGCTGCAGGCGGTGCAGGAATTCGCGCGCGGCGCGCCGCAGGAGGACGACATGACCGTGGTGCTGGTGAAGCGTGCACCGCAGCCCATCGCGGAGCAGCGCCTGTTTCCCCGCACTTTCGAGTCTCTCCGGGACATTTTCGCTTTCACGGCGCAGGCCTTTGCCCGGCTCGGGGTCAGTCCGGACCTGCTTCAGGCGGTGGACTTTACGGTCGAAGAGCTGTTCACCAACATGGTCAAGTACAGCACCGCGAGTCAGTCCGCCGTGCGCCTCGAGCTGCGGCCGATTGCGGGCGGGGTGGAGGCCATCCTCTCGGACTACGACGTCGATGCGTTCGACGTCACCCAGGCGCCAGACGCGAATATCGACCTGCCGATCGAGCAGCGCAGGCCCGGCGGGCTCGGGCTGCACCTCATCCGGCGGCTGGTGGATTCGATCGAGTACCATTACTTCGAGGACACCCGGCAGAGCCGGATTACCTTTCGCAAGACCGTCGAGGGCGCGTCGGCCAGCGAACGCGCCGCCGGACCGGAATAGGACGATGCTACAGATTGAATTTGGCGCCAACGGCGCCGTCGTGATCGCGGGACGTCTGGATGCGGCCCAGTCCCCGGTCGCGCAATCCTTTCTCGACGGGGTCCAGGGTGCGGTGACGGTCGACTGCGGCCGCCTCGATTACATCTCGAGCGCCGGCCTGGGGGTGCTGCTCAAAACGCAGAAGCGGCTGCTCGCCTCCGGCGGAAAGCTCCGCCTGGTTTGCGTCAATCGGCACCTGCAGGATATTTTCCAGTATTCCGGGTTCGATCAGATCTTCGAGATCGTGCCGGCGGCCTGATTGCGGTGGCCATGACTGCCCCCGGGTCGAGGCGCATTCCCCTCGTTATCCAGGGCGAATTGAAGTGTTTTGAGGAGTTTTTCACGAATCGCCGCGCAAATTGTTCGCCTTTCTTAACCTGAGCGCTGGTAAAGTGCGCCATGGGGTGGGTTGGAGGCGGATGTAGCGCCGGGTGGACAAGGCCATCGTCAGGAAGCGAAGAACGAATTTAATGGCCCCCGAGCTTTGTGCGGGGACGACAGGCAAGGCACATCGGAGTCCCCGGATGGGCCGATTTGTGAAGGAGGAGAACATGAATCAACCGAAGAATGTTTCCGCCAGCCAACGCAAGTTGTGGATCGGAACGGGCATAGCCGCCGTGGCGGTTGCGGTTGCAGGCGTTTACGTCTGGGACACCCCCAGCGATGGCGCGTCCGGGACGATCGTACCGGCGCAACGCTACCGCGCTCCCCAGCATTCGGCTGCGGATGTGGGCGTGGGAAATCAGTCGGCCACGCAATCCAGTCAGGGCAACGTAGCGGGCGGCATCGCCGGTACGCAGGCCGGTAACCAAGCCGGCAACCAGGCGGGCAATCAAGCTGGAAACCAGGCAGGCAACCAAGCCGGTAATCAGGCCGGCAACCAGGCCGGTAATCAAGCTGGGAACCAGGCCGGCAACCAGGCTGGCAATCAAGCGGGCAACCAGGCCGGTAATCAAGCTGGTAACCAAGCCGGCAACCAGGCGGGCAACCAGGCGGGTAACCAAGCTGGGAACCAGGCAGGCAACCAAGCCGGTAATCAGGCGGGCAACCAGGCGGGTAACCAAGCCGGCAACCAAGCCGGTAATCAGGCGGGTAACCAAGCTGGGAACCAAGCCGGCAACCAGGCGGGTAACCAAGCTGGGAACCAAGCCGGCAACCAGGCAGGCAACCAAGCCGGTAATCAGGCGGGCAACCAAGCAGGCAACCAAGCCGGTAATCAGGCGGGCAACCAGGCGGGTAACCAAGCTGGGAACCAAGCCGGTAATCAGGCGGGCAACCAGGCGGGTAACCAAGCTGGGAACCAAGCCGGCAACCAGGCAGGCAATCAAGCCGGTAATCAGGCTGGCAGTATCAAGTAATCTCCACGCCACCCCAACTGCGGCACCGAACCGCCGGCGAGAGCCGGCGGTTTTGTTTTGAGGTGTCCGAGCTTCCGCAGCCCTCGCACATAGTATCCTCCGCGCGTCTGCTGCCGCTTCGGGGAGGAGCGTAGATGCGTGCTCGCGTCATGTGGCTGCTGTTGGCGTTGGCGCCGATCGCGGCTGCCGCGGACGAAAACCCGCTTGGATGGTCATACGTCGATACCAAGGATCTCAGGCTCATCTACTTCGATGCGCTGAGCTACCTCGGACCGCACGCGGTACGCACTTTCACCAATTCGCTGGCGTGGCAGCGCCGGACCTTCGGCTGGAATCCGTCCGAGCCGACCACCGTTCTGCTGAAGGACCTTTCGGATTACGGCAACGCCTCGGCCGGAGCCGTGCCGCACGGCAGGCTCATCTTCGACATCGCGCCGCAGTCGCATGCATTCGAAACCTATCCGGCGAGCGAGCGCCTGTTCTCGCTGATGAACCACGAGCTGATCCACGTCGCCACCAACGACATTTCCGCCGAGGAGGATCGCGGCTGGCGTCGTTTCTTCTTCGGCAAGATCGCCCCGCAGTCACCACATCCGGAATCGCTGATCTACAGCTACCTCACGGTGCCGCGCTACACCGCTTCGCGCTGGTACCTAGAGGGCAGCGCGGTGTTCATGGAGACGTGGATGGGCGGCGGACTGGGCCGCGCGCAGGGCGGCTATGACGAGATGGTGTTCCGGGCGATGGTGCGGGACAACGCCCACTTCTACGATCCTCTGGGTCTGGCGTCGCGCGGCACTCGCGTCGATTTCCAGGTCGGGGCGAACGCCTACCTCTACGGCACGCGATTCTTCACCTGGCTCTCCTATGCCTATTCGCCGGAGAAAGTCGTCGCGTGGCTCAGGCGCGACGCAGGCAGCAAGCGTTACTACGCCGACCAGTTCCGGCATGTCTTCGGCATCACACTCGAAGAAGGCTGGCAGAACTGGATTGCGTTCGAGCGCGAATTCCAACGGCGCAACCTCGCCGAAGTGCGCAAGTTCCCGATCACGCCGCACCACAAGCTCGCCGCGAGCGCGGTGGGCTCGATCTCGCGCATGTACTACGACGAGGCGAGCGGCGTTCTCTACGCCGCGTTCCGCTACCCCGGCGTAGTCGAGCACGTCGGTGCGCTGAATACGCGCGACGGCGGCCTGCGTCGGCTCGCCGACATCAAGCGGGCGATGCTGTACCGGGTGTCGTCATTTGCCTTCGATCCGGGGAGCGGCACCGCGTTCTACACCGATGACAACCTGGCGCTTCGCGACCTGATGGCCGTCGATGTCAAGAGCGGCGAGTCCCGCATGCTGCTCGAGGATGCGCGCATCGGCGAAATCGTCTTCAATCCGGTCGACCGTTCGCTGCTGGGCGTGCGGCACGTGAATGGCCTTGCGACGCTGGTGCGCATTCCTCACCCCTATACCGGATGGACGGAAGTGCACACGTTTCCGTATGAACACGTGCCCTCCGATCTCGATATCTCGCCCGACGGGCGGCTGCTGTCGGCGTCCATGAGCGAAGTCAACGGCGACCAGTTCCTGCGCGTGTGGGAACTGAAGAGGCTCCTGGCCGGAGACCTGAAACCATTGAGCGAGTTCCGCTTCGGGCAGTCGGTGCCCGAGAGCTTCGTCTTTTCCCGGGACGGGCGCTACCTCTACGGCAGCAGCTACTACACCGGCGTCTCGAACATCTTCCGCTATGAAGTCGCCACGGGCGCGGTCGAAGCGGTGACGAACGCCGAATCCGGCTACTTCCGCCCCGTGCCTCTGGCCGACGGCAGGCTCGTGGTGCTGACCTACACCGCCGAGGGTTTTGTGCCGGCGATCATTGAACCGCGCCCGATCAAGGACGTCAGTGCGATCACGTTCCTGGGCACCGAGGTTGCCGCGAAGCACCCCGTCGTCACGACGTGGCAGGTGCCGCCTCCGAAGGCCGTCGACGAGACCAAGCTGATTACGGGAAAGGGCGCGTACTATCCGCCGCGCGAGCTCTCCCTCGCGAACGCCTACCCGGTGGTCCTGGGCTACAAGAACTCGGTCGGGATCGGTTACCACGTCAACATCGAGGATGCGCTCGGTTTGGCGGCCTTGGGCATCACTGCAGCCTACACGCCGGCCGGCGAACTGCCGGCCAGCGAACGCCCCCATCTCGACATCAAGTACCGTTACCTCAGCTGGCGCGCCGGCTTGGCCTGGAATCGCCCGGACTTCTATGACCTGTTCGGGCCGACCAAGCGCAGCCGCAAAGGCCTTGCGGCCAACGTCGGCCACGATACGCTCCTGATCTACGATGAACCGCGCAAGCTGGAGCTCAAGGCCGACCTGGCCTACTACGACGGGCTGGACACCCTGCCGCAGTCCCAGAACGTCGCCGCCACGGCAACCCGGCTGCGCACGGGGAGCGCAGGGCTGTACTTCACCGACGTGCGACGGTCCCTCGGCGCAGTCGACGACGAGAAGGGCCTGACCTGGAACGTCGTGGTCAGCACCAATCACGCCGGCGGCGAGACCATACCGCTGCTCCGCGCGGACCTCGACTTCGGCTTCGCACTGCCGCTGGCACATTCGTCGATCTGGCTGCGCAACTCGACCGGCATCGCCGACGGCGAGCGCGCGGATCCGTACGCGAATTTCTTTCTCGGCGGCTTCGGCAACAACTACGTCGACAATGCTTCCGAAAAGCGCTACCGGGAGCGCGACGCGTTCCCGGGATTCGAAATCAACGAGATCGGCGGGCGCAGCTACACGCGCCACATGCTGGAGTGGAATCTGCCGCCCCACGTATTCGAGTCTGCCGGCACCCCGGCCTTTCATCTGACCTGGCTGCGGCCGGCCGTATTCGCCTCCGCGCTGTGGACCGAGCCGGGGAATTCGACGCAACGCCGCCGTTACGGCAACCTCGGTGCACAGGTCGACCTGCGCTTCAGCGTCCTGCACTGGTACGACATGACGCTTTCGCTGGGCTACGCGGTCGGCTACCGGGGCGGCCAGCGGGCCGGCAACGAGTGGATGATCTCGCTCAAGATCATGTGAGCGCGCGGGTGATGCGCGGATGACGGCCCAGTTCCTGGTTCCCGCGCTGGTCGGATTGCTGCCGGTATTGAGTTTCCTCGCCACGCTGGTCTACCTGGACAGCTACAAGCTGGTGAAACTGGGCAATGTCATCGCGCTGGTGGCTTGCGGCGCGGTCGTGGCGGGCGCGAGCTATGCCATGAACGGCCAGGTGCTGGCCCTGGTCGAGATCGATTTCCAGGTCTTCAGCCGCTACATCGCGCCGCTCACGGAGGAGCTGCTCAAGGGCCTGCTGCTCGTGCTCCTGATCCGCACCCATCGCATCGGCTTCCTGGTGGATGCGGCGATTTTCGGTTTCGCCGTCGGCACCGGCTTCGCGATGGTCGAGAACCTCTACTACCTTCGGCTCATTCCCGACGCGCGCATCGGGACCTGGATCGTGCGCGGTTTCGGCACCGCCATCATGCACGGGGGCGCGACCGCGATATTCGCCGTGATGGGCCTCGCGATGCTCGACCGGGCGCGCGGCGCGCGCTGGCACCTGTATCTGCCGGGTCTTGCCTTCGCCGCAGTGCTGCATTCGGCTTTCAACCATTTCTTCCTTTCCCCCATGGTCTCGACCCTCGGCATCATCGCGGTGCTGCCGCCGCTGCTGTACGCGGTGTTCCAGCGCAGCGAGCAGGCGGTCGGCAACTGGCTCGGCAAGGGCTTCGACGCCGACACCGAGATGCTCGCGCTGATCAACTCCGGCCGCCTGTCCGATTCGCCCGTGGGCCGGTACCTGCATGTGCTGAAGGACAAGTTCAGGGGTCCGGTGGTCGCGGACCTGCTGTGCTACCTGCGGCTGCACACCGAGCTCGCGCTGCGCGCAAAGGGGATCCTGATGATGCGCGAAAGCGGCTTCGAAGTGCCGGTGGACGAAGCGACCCGCGAGAAGTTCGCCGAGCTGCGCTATCTGGAGCAGAGCATCGGCCGCACCGGCCGCCTCGCCATCCAGCCGATGCTCCACATGAGCCACAAGGACCTCTGGCAGCTCTACATGCTGGGGAAGTGATTCCCGGCGCGCAGCCGGTCCCTCAGACGATCGTCACGCCGCCGTCGGCAACAAGGGTCTGGCCGGTGATGAACGAGGCCGCATCCGAGGCGAGAAACGCGACGATGCCGCCGATTTCGCGCGCCTCTCCCAGACGCCGCAGCGGCGTGAGCGCCTCCCGCTCCTTGCGACGCCGGTCGTCCTCCCACAGCGCGCGCGCGAAATCGGTCTTGATGAGCCCCGGCGCAATCGCATTGACGCGCACGTTCTTCGGGCCCCATTCCGCCGCCAGGTTCCGCACCAGCTGGAAATCTGCCGCCTTCGAGATGCCGTAGATGCCGATCACGGTGTTCGCCAGCAGTCCGGCGATCGAGCCGATCACGACGAAGCTGCCGCCGCCGCGCTCGGCCATGCCCGGCAGCGTCAGGTTGGCCAGCCAGAGCGTGCTCTTCACGTTGTTCAGCATCACCTTGTCGAAGGTGTCGTCCGGCAGGCCCGACAGCGGGCCGTAGTAGGGATTGGCGGCCGCGTTGGCGACCACGATGTCGATGCGGCCCCAGGTCGCGAGCGTCAGCTCGACGAGCGCCTGCAATTCCTCCTTGCGCGAGACGTTGCAGGGGCGCGCGATCGCCGGCCAGCCCTGCGCCGCGAACTCCGCGCGCACCGCGTCGCAGGCCTGCGCCTTGCGCGAGGAGATCACCACACGGGCGCCGGCCCGCGCCATTTCCTCGGCCGCCGACTTGCCGATGCCCTTCGTGGAGCCAGTGACCAGCGCCACCTTGCCGCTCAGGTCGAACAGGGTGTTGCGCATCGCCGTTTCGCTATGTGAAATCGAATACGACTAAGTTGACACGCCCAAGGGGCGGATGGAATATCGAAATGCGAAACATCTCGCAGTACACCATCGCCGGCACCGACAACTCAGGAGACCCGATCCCTATGGGCGCAACAGAACCCACGGCCCCGCTGTCGCAGGCGGGCGTCACCTACAGCTACGAGCACGAAGGCGACCGCCAGTTCGCCACCACGCTCGCGCGCGGGCTGGAAGTGCTGCGCTGCTTCACGCCGCCCGAGCCGATGCTCGGCAACAAGGAGATCTCGGTGCGCACCGGGCTGCCCAAGCCGACGGTTTCGCGGCTCACCTACACGCTCACCAAGCTCGGCTATCTGCGCCACAACATGCGGCTGGGCAAGTACCAGCTCGGTTCCGCGGTGCTGTCGATCGGCTATCCCCTGCTCGCCTCCATGAGCGTGCGTCAGGTCGCGCGGCCGCACATGAAGGAGCTGGCCGACTACTGCAACGGGTCCGTGTCGATGGGCATCCGCGACCGGCTCAACATGGTGTACGTCGAGTCGTGCCGCAGCGGCAACGGCATCACCACGCTGCCCGACATCGGCACCTCGGTGCCGATCGCGCAGGCGGCGATCGGGCGCGCCTACCTCGCGGCCTGCACAGCGCCGGAACGCGAATCGCTCCTCAACCAGATGAAAGTGAAGCAGCCGGAGATCCTGCGCAAATTCAAACCGCAGATCGACCGCGGCCTCGAGGACGTGCGCAGCCGCGGCTTCTGCACCTCGGTCGGCGAGCTGCGGCGCGAAGTGCACGCGGCCGGCGTGCCGATGCGGCGCAGCATCGACGGCGAGATCGTGTCCTTCAACTGCGGCGTTCCGGCCTTCCTGCTGAAGAAGGGGCAGCTCGAGGACGACATCGGTCCGCGGCTTGTCAGCATGGTGCGCAACATCGAAGCCGCGCTCGGGATGCACTGACAGGCCCATGACGAGGGCGGGCGTGCTCGAGACACGGCACGGGCGCGTGCTCGAGCTGGAGATGTCGAACCCGGCGGCGCGCAATGCGCTGCTGCCGGAGACTTCGGGACAGCTCACGCGCGCACTGCGCCGGGCGCACGACGACGAGGGCATCGGCGCCGTCGTGCTGCGCGGCGCAGGCGAGCATTTCTGCGCCGGCGGCAACGTCAAGTCACTGGCTGAAATCCGCGCCGGTGAGCCGCGCCAGGCGATCTTCGAGCGCATCAGCGCGATCAACGAGCTGGCGCGCGCGCTGCGCGGCACGGCCAAACCGGTGATCGCGTCAGTCGAGGGCCACGCGGCGGGTGCGGGTTTTTCGATCGCGCTCGGCTGCGACCTGATCGTCGCCGCGGAAAGCGCCGTGTTCACCATGGCCTACGTGAAAATCGGCGTCAACCCGGACGGCGGCGGCACCTGGTTTCTCGCCCGGGCGCTGCCGCCGCAGCTGGCCAACGAACTGGCGCTCACTGCACGGCCTGCGACGGCCGCGCTGCTCGCCGCGCACGGCGTGGTGAATCGCGTCGTGCCCGCCGGCCAGGCGCGCGCCGCCGCCCTGGCCTGGGCGGCCGAGATCGCGGGCGGCGCGACGCAGGCGATCGGGCGCACCAAGCGCCTGCTCTGGGAGGGCGTGAACGCAGACTTGAGCCGGCAGCTCGAACGCGAGCGCGAAGGCTTCGCCGAGGGCATGTTCGGGCCCGAAGGCGGCGAGGGCTTTGCCGCCTTCATCGAGAAGCGCAAGCCGCGCTTTCACGACTAGGGCGCCGGACGCGCGGCGTCGGCGCTTGCGATAGAATTCCCGCGCGCGGCCTCCTGCCGCGCGCCAGCCAAGAGGCTTTCATGTTCGGCCGCCTGATGCCCCGCGAGGGCAACTTCTTCGAACTGTTCAACGCCCACGCCGACCGCATCGTCGAGGGCGCGCAGGAGCTCGAAGCCATGCTGACGAGCTTCGCCAATCTCGAGGCCCATGCGCAGCGCATCGACGGCGCCGAGCGCGCCGCTGACAAGATCACGCACGAGACGATCACACTGCTGCACAAGACCTTCATCACACCGTTCGACCGCGAGCAGATTCACGGCCTGATCACGCGCATGGACGACATCCTCGACCTGATGCAGGACGTCGCCGAATCGATCGTGCTGTTTGACATCCGGCGCGTCACGCCGGAGGCGAAGCAGCTCGCGGAGATCTGCCAAATGTGCTGCGCGCGAGTCAAGACCGCGGTGTCGCTGCTCACCAACGTCAAGCAGAACGACGCAATCCTCAAGACCTGCGAGGAAATCGACCGGCTCGAGTCGGACGCCGACCGCGTCATGCGCGCCGCAATGTCGAAGCTCTTCCGCGACGAGCCCGACGTCAGGCAGCTCATCAAGCTGCGCTCGATCTACGAGCTGCTCGAGGCGATCACGGACCGCTGCGAAGACGTCGCCAACATCATCGAGGGCATCGTCCTCGAGAATTCCTGAGCCGCGGTGGAACCCGCGCAGCTCTCCTTCTGGATCGTCGCAACGTTGGTGCTGGTCGCGCTCGCGTTCGACTTCCTGAACGGCTTCCACGATGCCGCCAACTCGATCGCCACGGTGGTCTCGACGCGGGTGCTGACGCCCTACCAGGCGGTGCTGCTCGCGACGTTCTTCAACTTCGCCGCCCTGTTCGTGTTCCAGCTCAAGGTCGCGACAACCGTCGGCCGGGGCATCATCGACCAGGGCGTGGTGGACCACTACGTCGTGTTCGGCGCGCTGGTCGGGGCGATCACCTGGAACCTGATCACCTGGTGGTACGGGATCCCGTCGTCGTCCTCGCACGCACTGGTGGGCGGCCTGGTCGGCGCTGCGGTCGCGAAGGCCGGCACCTGGGCGCTGATCCCCTCGGGCATTGTCAAGACGGTGGCGTTCATCCTCATTTCGCCCTTGCTCGGCATGCTGTTCGGCGCGGTGCTGATGCTCGCCGTGTCCTGGATTTTCCTGCGCTCGACGCCATCGCGCGTCGACCGCTGGTTCCGGCGTCTGCAGCTGGTGTCGGCGTCGCTGTATTCGCTCGGCCACGGCGGCAACGACGCGCAGAAGACCGCCGGCATCATCTGGATGCTGCTCATCGCCTCAGGCTACCTGGGTGGCGCGGATCCGATTCCGATGTGGGTCGTCACGAGCTGCTACCTCACGATCGCCCTCGGCACCGCCTTCGGCGGCTGGCGCATCGTGAAAACCATGGGACAGCGCATTACCAAGCTCAAGCCGGTCGGCGGCTTCTGTGCGGAGACCGGCGGCGCACTGACGCTGTTTCTGGCCACCGGCCTTGGCATTCCGGTATCGACGACGCACACGATTACCGGCGCGATCGTCGGCGTCGGCACGGCGCACAACGTGTCTGCGGTGCGCTGGGGCGTCGCCGGGACGATCGTCTGGGCCTGGGTGCTGACGATTCCCTGCTCGGCGTTCATCGCCGGCATGGCCTGGTACCTCGGCCGGATGGCGTTCAGCGCCGCGGGCGGGTAATCCGGCTCAGCGCCGGTGCGCTCCCGGCGCCATGGCGCCGCCCAGCCGCCCGACGTGAAATTCGGCGCCAAGCTCGCCCGCTGATTCGAACTTCAGGGTCACCGGCACCCTTTCACCTTCCTTGAAGGGGCGCTTGAGCTCCATGAACATCAGGTGCGCGCCGCCGGGCTTGAGCTCGAAGGAGCCCCTGGCGGGGACATCGAAAGCACGCACCTCGCGCATTTTCATCACCTCGCCCTCCCGGATGTGGGTGTGCAGCTCGACGCGCGCCGCGGCGGGCGATGACGCGCCGACCAGCCGGTCGGCGGCAGTGCCCGCGTTGCGGATCAGGACGTAGCCGCCGCCGACCTTGGCCCCGGGAGCGGTCGCGCGCACCCACGGTTTCTCGACCGTGACCTGGGCCTGCGCGGCGCTCGCCGCGAAGCAGGCCGCCAACCATAGTCTTTTCATTTTGCGTCCTCCAGTTCCTGCAGTGTTTTCCAGAGAATCTTGCCGGTGGCGGTCTTCGGCAGCGCCTCCACGAACTCGACCTCGCGCGGGTACTTGTAGGCCGCCATGCGCTCTTTCGACCACGCGATCACCTCCGCAGGACTCACGCGCCCGCGCGATGCCGGTTTGAGCACCACCAGCGCCTTCACGGATTCGCCGCGATGCGCGTCGCGCGTGCCGATGACGCAGGCTTCCTGAATGTCGGGGTGCGCATAGAGCGTGGCCTCGACCTCGGCGGGCCAGACCTTGAACCCGGCGGCGTTGATCATGCGCTTCAAGCGGTCGGTGATGAAGAAGTACCCCTCCTCGTCGTAGTAGCCGAGGTCGCCGCTGCGAAAGAAGCGCTTGCCGTCGTGCTCGAGAAACGCCTCCGCGGTCGCCTGCGGCTGTTTCCAGTAGCCCTGGAACACCTGCGGGCCGTGCAGCACGATCTCGCCCACCTGGTGCGGGCCGCATTCGGCGAGCGTCTCGGGATCCAGCACGCGCGCATCGACGCCGAAAATCGGGATCCCGCCGCATTGCTTCTTCGGGCGGTGGTTCGGGTTGATGTGCGTCGCCGCCATGGTTTCGCTGAGACCGTAGCCCTCGATGAACTCCAGGCCGAGGGTGGCGGACAGTTTCTGCGCCACCGCCTCGGGCATCGCCGCGCCCCCGCCGCCGAGCACGCTGAGCGAGGACAGGTCATAGCGCCCCAGATCGGGATTGGCGAGGAAATCGATCATCATGGTGGTGATGCCGGTAAACGCGGTCACTCCGGCGCGTTCGATCTGCATCGCGGCGCAGTCGCGGTCCCAGCGCGACAGGATCACCGCCATCGCGCCGGCGTGAATCGCGGCGTTGAGCGCGCCCTGCATCCCGGTGACGTGAAACCAGGGCAGCACGGCGAGCACCACGGCTTCACTGGTGGTGTCGCGCCAGTGCAGATAGGCCGTGGTCGTCGCCAGCACGTTCGAGTGCGTATGCATGCAACCCTTGGGCTTGCCGGTAGTACCCGAGGTATAGGGCATGACTGCGAGATCGGCGGGTCCCGCACGGTGCTCGCCCGGGACGCAGCCCGCGGCAATCGCATCGATCCACGGCGTCACTGCCGGATGCTCGTGTCGTTGCCTCGGCGCGTGCACGAAATCGGGCAGCGGCAGATCGGTCGGCGCGGTGAGATAGTCCGAATAAGCTCCGAGCACGACATGCTTCAGGCTGCACAAGCCCGGCAGCGGGGCGATCTGCGGCCACAGCTCCTGTGTCGCGAGCAGGGTCGTGGCATCCGCGTCCTCGACGAAATGGCGCAGCTCCTCGCTGCGGTTCATCGGATTGACCGGAACCACCACGGCATCGGCGCGCAGGATGGCGTAGAAGCCGATCGCGAACTGCAGGCTGTTCTGCGTGTACAGCAACACGCGGTCGCCCGGCGCGACGCCGCAGCGTTGCTGCAGGAAACCGGCGAGCGCGTCGACCTGGCGCTTCAATTCCGCGTAGCTCGTGCGACTGCCGTAATAATCGAACGCGAAGCGCTCGGGATAGCGCTTCGCGCTCACCTCGAGGTTGTAGTACACGCTCGTGCGCGGGACCGAAAGCGTGCGCGGCAATCCGGGCGGCCAATGCGCGAAATGGCGGCTGAACATCAGATCGCGTAGCGCTTGACGGCTTTCTCGTCCCAGGCCGGGCCGATCCCCGGCCGTGCCGCAATCAGCGCCTGGCCATTGCGCAGTTCGAGCGGCGCCGCGAGCGCGCGCACGCGGATCTCGCGAAGCGTGAGTTTCATGGCTTGCCGTTCGGTCCCCAGATCGAAGCCGGCGCCGCGCGCGGATCGCGCGGTGTCCAGCGGCCCGCCTCCACCCGGTGCAGGAAGTCTCCCAGCAAGCGGTTGAAAAGCTCCGGCTCCTCGAGATTGATGGCGTGGCCACTCTGCGGCAGGATCGCGAGCCCTGCCGCCGGGATGCACCGCTTCATCAGTAGGCACGCCTCGAGGCAGGGCTCCTCTTCGTCGCCGGCCATGATGAGCACCGGCGCCGCGATGCGCCGCATTTCCTCGGTAAGCGCATAAAGCGAGGGCCGGCGCCCCTGATACCCGGCCATGGTGTTGGCCGACCCGATCGCCGAATGCTCCGCCAGCAGGCGCAGGTGTTCGGCGAAGCCGCGCGGATCCTTGCTGGCGAGTTGTACGCGCGTAGGGCCGTGGCCATAGGTGGCGGCGAAATGCGCCATGCCCCGGTCGCGCATCAGCTGCGCGCTGGCCTGCGCGTCGGCCTGAAATTGCGCGTATTGCGCCGGATGCGCGCCATAGCCGCCGCCCGCGACGGTGAGCGACAGGGCGCGTTCGGGGTACTTCATGCCGAAGTGCAGCGTGGCGAACGCGCCCATCGAAAGCCCCACCACGTGCGCCTTGGCAAGGCCGAGCGCGTCGAGCACCGCGCGCAGGTCGTCGCGCGCGCGCTCCTGCGAATAGCGCCCGACGTCTGCCGGCACTTCTGAAGGCGGATAGCCGCGCGCGTTGTAGGCGATGCAGCGGTGCAGGCGCGCGAAGTGGCGCAACTGCGGTTCCCAGCTGCGGGCGTCGCCGGCGAATTCGTGCACGAAAACCAGCGGCGTGCCGCTGCCCGTCTCCTCGTAGTGCAGGCGAACGCCGTCGTCGGTGGTCAGGGTGGGCATGCGGATAGACTAACCAAATTTCGCGCCATAAAGGAGAAGCGTTTCATGGATCTCGACCTGAAAGGCAAGCGTGCGCTGGTCACCGGGGGATCGAAAGGCATCGGGCGCGCCTGCGCCGAGGTTCTCGCCGCCGAAGGCTGCGAGGTCGCGATCGCCTCGCGCAATCCGCCGGCTTCCGGTGCCTTCCGCGCCAAGGCGATCGACCTCGCGCAGCGCGGCGCGGCGGAAGCGCTGGCCGCCTGGGCGGGGGAGCTCGATATCCTCGTCAACAACGCCGGGGCGATTCCGGGCGGCGATCTCCTCAAGGTGGACGAGGAGACCTGGCGCCGGGCCTGGGATCTGAAAGTGTTCGGTTACATCAATCTCACGCGGCAAATCTACGCCGCGATGAAGGCGCGGGGCGGCGGCGCCATCGTCAACATCATCGGCAGCGCGGGCGAGAAGATGAACGCCGCCTACATCGCGGGCAGCACCGGCAATGCGGGCCTCATGGCGTTCACCCGCGCGCTGGGCGGGGCGTCGCACGCCGATGGCATCCGCGTGGTCGGCATCAATCCCGGACCGGTCGCCACGGACCGCCTGCTGAGCCTGTACCAGCAGATGGCGGCGACGCAGCTGGGCGACGCCGCACGCTATCCGGAGCTGTTCAGGGGCATGTCCTACGGCCGGCCGGCGAATCCGGAAGAGGTCGCCTGGACGGCGGCATTTCTCGCTTCGCCGCGTTCGTCCTACACCTCGGGTTGCGTCGTCACGATCGACGGCGGACTGGCGAACCGCGCACCCTAGCCCGCGCGCTGCAGCTGGTAGCCGAAGCGCGGAAAGTGCACCACCACCGTCCCCGCGCGCGGATCGGTGCGGCGCACCGAGATTGACTCGGCGGAGCACTCGAGCAGCTCGCCCTTCACCGGGTCGAGTGCGTAATCCACCGGCATCACCTGCACCCGCTCGCCGAGCGCGAGGCCGTCGCTCTCGAGCGCCTGCGGCTTCTCGATCGCCGCGGGTTTGGACTTCTTCGCGATCTCGAGCGCCCTGCCGCTCGTGATTTCCTCGGGCTTGCCTTGTTGCCCGAACGCGGCCATGCGCTCCACGAACGCGAGCGTCCTCGGATAGGGCTCGAGCAGTGGCCGCACGGCGGCCACTTGCCACACCGGCCACAGCACGTGGTAGAGGGCAAAATCGCACTCGCTTGCGGCGGCGCCGAGCAGGTAGGGCCGGTCGCCGAGCTGCGCCTCGATCCTCGGCAGCGCGTGCGCCAGGTACGCCCGGCATTCGGCGAGCGGCCCGCGCCGCACCGTGCCGCCCTGCCGCATCGCGGCGCGGTCCTTGGCGAATGCGGCGAGGAACTCCGGCGTTGCATCCGGCAGGAAGCGCTGCATCATGCCTCCCGGCTGGAAGCCGATCGGCACCGACAGGTTGAACATGACGCTGTCGGCAAAATGCGCCATCGCGCGCCCGGCAAAGTTGTCGCCGTAGGGGTAGAGCGTGGGCGAGGGTGCGGCCCGCTCGAGTACGCGCGCGATCAGCGCGGTGTCGCAATAAACGTCCGCCCCGATCTGCAGGATGGGCGTGCGGCGGTAGCCGCCGGTCAGCGCGACCACGTCGGGCTTGGGCATCAGCATCGGGATGATCACCGACTGCCACGCCAGCGCCTTGTAGCCGAGCATGGCGCGCACCTTCTCCGCGTAGGGGGAAACCGGGTAATGATGCAGAATCAGCGCCTTCATGCGAGCATTCTAGCCGGGTCGTCCCATTCGAGGAGAGCGCCGTGAAGGCAGTGCTGTGCAGGCAGTTCGGTCCGCCCGAGTCGCTGGTGATCGAGGAGCTGCCGGCGCCGGAACCCGGCGCCGGCGAGGTGGTCGTGACGGTGAAGGCCGCGAGCGTCAACTTCCCCGACGTCCTCATCATCCAGAACAAGTACCAGGTGAAGCCGCCGCTGCCGTTTTCCCCGGGCAGCGAGCTCGCCGGCATCGTGAAACAAGTTGGCGAAGGCGTGACCAACGCCAGGCCCGGCGATCGCGTGATCGCGTTCGCCACCTACGGCGCGTTTGCCGAGGAATGTCTCGTGCCTGCGGCACGGCTGCTGCCGATCCCCGCGGGCATGGATTTCGTCACCGCGGCCGCGTTCATCCTCACCTACGGCACTTCGCACCACGCGCTCAGGAACCGCGCCGCGACCACGCCTGGCGAGACACTGCTCGTGCTCGGCGCCGCGGGCGGCGTCGGCATCGCGGCGATCGAGATCGGCAAGGTGCTCGGCCTGCGCGTCATTGCCTGCGCCTCGAGCGATGAAAAGCTCGCCGTCTGCCGGCAGCACGGCGCCGACGAAGTCATCAATTACGCCGCGCAGGACCTGCGCGAAGGCATCAAGCGCGCCGCCGGCGCCCGGGGCGTCGACGTGATCTACGATGCCGTGGGCGGGCCCTACGCGGAAGCCGCGCTGCGCTCGTCCAACTGGCGCGCACGCCTTCTGGTCATCGGCTTCGCCTCCGGCGAGATCCCGAAGCTGCCGCTCAACCTGCCGCTGCTCATGGAGCGCTCGATCATCGGCGTGTACTGGGGCGAATGGTCGCGGCGCACGCCGACCGAATTCGCCGCCGCGGTGAACGAACTCGGCACCTGGTATGCGCAGGGCAGGCTCAAGCCGCACGTGTCCTCGCAGTATCCGCTGGAGCAGGCCGCGGCCGCGATATCCGAGCTCGCCGCGCGCCGCGCCAAGGGCAAGGTGGTCATCGTCCCCTGAAACGGCCGCCGACGGATCAAGGCCGCGCGCCGTCGCCGCTGCCGAGCGGGCGCTGCATCAGCACGGTGTCCACCCAGCGGCCGAACTTGTAGCCCACCGAGCGCAGCGTGCCCGCGCGCACGAACCCCAGCTTGGCGTGCAGGCCGATCGACGCCGCCTGCGCGCTATCGCCGATCACCGCGATGAGCTGGCGGTAGTTGAGCTCCTCGCAGCGCGTCACCAACTCGCCCAGGATCGCGCGCCCGACACCCTTGCGCTGGTGGCCGTCGCGAACGTAAACCGAATCCTCCAGCGTGTAGCGGTAGGCCGAGCGCAGGCGGTACGGCGCGCAGTAGCCGTAGCCGATCACCGTGCCCGCCTCCTCGGCGACCCGGTACGGCAAGCCGCGCGCCATCACTTCCAGCAGGCGCTGCCGCATCTCCTCGATCGACGGCGGCGCCTCCTCGAACGTGGCCAGCCCGTTCAGCACGTGGTGCGCGTAAATCGACTGGATCGGCGGCACGTCGTCAGGCTCGGCGGATCGCAGCAGCATGGCGCGCTCAGACGGCCCGCGCCAGCGGCACCACGGGCGCGGCGAGCAGCGCCTCGAACTGCTCCACCGGCACGGCCGGCGAGTAGAGGTTGCCCTGGTACTCGTCGCAGCCGCTGGCGCGCAGGAAATCGAACTGCTCGCGCGTCTCGACGCCTTCGGCGACGACGCCGAAACCGAGCTTGTGCGCCATCGCGACCACTGCGGTGATGATGGCGGCATCGTCGGCGTCGCTGGCGAGGTCGCGGATGAACGAGCGATCGATCTTCAGGCGGTTGATGGCGAAGCGTTTCAGATAGGCGAGCGAGGAGTAGCCGGTGCCGAAATCGTCGATCGCGAGCGGCACGCCGAGCTCGTTGATGTCCTGCATCGCGGCGACGCTGTAATCGGTGTCCATCATCACCAGGGTCTCGGTGATCTCCAGCTCGATCAGCTTCGGCGCGATACCGGTCTCGGCGAGCAGCCGGCGCAGGGCGGGCACCAGCTCGCGGCGCTGGAACTGGCGCGGCGAGACATTGACCGCGACCGGCACCGCGCCCTGGCCCTGCGCCTGCCAGCGCCGCACCTGCTCGAAGACGCTGCCGAGGACCCATTCGCCCACCGCCACGATCATGCCCGTTTCCTCCAGCAGCGGCACGAATTCCAGCGGCGCCACCAGCTGCTCGCTGCCCGCCGGCCGCCAGCGCAGCAGCGCCTCCGCGCCGGTAATGCGCCCCGAGCCGATGCCGATGCGCGGCTGGTAGTGCAGCACGAACTCGTTGCGTGCCTGCGCCTGGCGCAGGCGGCTCTCCAACTCGAGGAACTGCGACGTGCGCCGGTTCATCTCGGCGTTGAAGAACAGGTAATTGGCGCGCCCCTGCTCCTTGGCGCTGTACATCGCCACGTCGGCATTGCGGATCAGCGTGTCCTGGTCCTCGCTGTCGTCGGGGTACACGGTGATGCCGATCGAGGCGTTGACGTACACCTCGTGGCCATCGAGCAGCATCGGCATGCCGAGCCGGTCGAGGATCTTCTGCGCCACCGTGCGCGCCTTCTGCGCATCCGGCATGTCGGGCAGCAGCACCGCGAACTCGTCGCCGCCGAGGCGCGCCACCGTGTCGCCGCCGCGGGTGCATTCCTGCAGGCGCCTGGCCACTTCGACCAGCAGCTGGTCGCCCACGGTGTGGCCGAGCGTGTCGTTGACCAGCTTGAAGCGGTCGAGGTCGATGAGCATGATGCCGACGCTGCTGCGGTTGCGGCGCCCGCGCGACAGCAGCTGCGGCAGGCGGTCGAGCAGCAGGTTGCGGTTGGGCAGCCCGGTGAGCATGTCGTGATGCGCGAGGTGCGCGAGTTTCGTCTCGGCGCTCTTCTGCGCCTCGATGTCCACGGTCGAGCCCGCGAAGCGCAGCACCCGGCCGTCGGCGCCCCAGACCGCCTCGCCCACCGAGCGCACCCAGACATGGCTGCCATCCTTGCGCAGCAGGCGGTACTCGATTTCGTAGGGCTTGCGTTCGGAGAAATGGCCGTGGATCGCGTCGTCGACGCGCGGCCGGTCCTCGGGGTGGATGCGCTGCAGCAACTCCTCGCGGCGGTTCGGCAGCTCCGCGTCCTCGTAGCCCATCATCTGCTTCAGGCGCGGCGACATGTAGTAACGGTCCTCGGCCGCATTCCAGTCCCAGATGCCGGCGCCCGAGCCGCGCACCGCGTACTGCAGGCGGTCCTCCGAGAGCCGCAGCGCGTCCTCGGCGTGCTTGCGCTCGGTGATGTCGACATTGGTGCCGGCCATGCGCAGCGCGCGGCCGCCGCGGTCGCGCTCGATGACGCGGCCGCCGCTTCGCACCCAGCGCCACTCGCCGCTGCGCGTACGTACGCGATGCTCCTCGGAATATTGCTCGGCCCTGCCCTTCATCACGGCCGCGGAGGCCGCCACCGCAGCCGGCAGATCGTCCGGATGCGCGAGCGCCATCAGCGCCTCGAGCGTGGTCCGCGTCTCCCCTGGCGGTTCGCCCAGCAGCTTCGCCCAGCCGTCGCTCAGGTAGACGCGCCCCGTGCGCAGATCGGTATCCCAGATCGAGACGCTGGAGGCCTCCAACGCCAGCTGCAGGCGTTGCTTCGCCTCCATCAGGTCGAGCTCGGCACGCTTGCGCCCGGTGATGTCCTGGAAGGTGCAGACGCGGCCGATGACTTCGCTGCCGGAGCGCTGCGGCACCGAATGGCGCTCGAGCACACGACTGTCGGCGAGCGCGATTTCGTCGCGCACTTCGCGTGTCGGGTCCGCGTAGAGCTGGTCCAGACGGACGCGCACCGCCTGCGCATCGGCCAGTTTCGGTCCGAGCGCATCGAACGCGTCACCCACCGTGCGTCCCGCCAGAGCCCCGTCCGGGATGCCGAACAACTCGAGGAAGCGCGCGTTCCAGTCCGTGATGCGGCCGTCGAGCGCCGTCACCAGCACGCCCTCTGCCGTCGAGTCGAGCGTCGCCTCGAGCAGCGAGCGAGAAACGTCGCGCGCCTGCTCGGCCGCGCGCCGGGCGCTGATCTCCTCGAACATCCCGATCAGGTAATCGGGCTTGCCGCTTTTCTTGCGCACCAGCGCGAGCGACAGCCGGACCCACACCGGCCGGCCGGTGCGATGCAGGTAGCGCTTCTCCAGGCTCAGGCTCTCGATCTCGCCGCTCAGCAGCCTGGGAACGTAGGGATCGATCGCGCCGCTGTCCTCGGGATGCGAGAACTCGCGTGCATTGCGCCCGACGAGGGATTTTTCGCGGCGGCCCAGCAATTCGCACAGCTTCGCGTTGACCCGCAGCAGCACGCCGTCCATGCTGGTATGGGCGATGCCGATCGCGGCGCGCTCGAAAGTGGCGCGAAAGCGCGCTTGCGCCTCGCGCGAAGCAGCAGTGGGGACCCTAGAGGAAGCCTTGGTTCTCAGCGGCACGCATGACCCGATCGGAAACCGCGTGCACTATACGGCGGGAGCCGGCGCAGGACAATCCCGCAACAGGAAAAAAAGGCCGCCCGGAGGCGGCCTTTTCCCACCGCTGACGGCCGGATCAGCCGCCGCCCGCCGTCGTCTCCGCAGCCGGCGTTTCTTCAGCGGCCGCAACCTCCGCCAGCACGGGCTCCGCGGCCTGCGCCTTGCGGATGTTGTGGTACGCAAGTCCCGTGCCCGCCGGAATCAGCCGGCCGACGATCACGTTCTCCTTCAGGCCGCGCAGCTCGTCCTTCTTGCCCATGATC
>SCUF01000115.1 GCA_004298325.1 Betaproteobacteria bacterium
GGCCGCGCCTGGTGACCGGCAGCCGCGAGAACCTGAAAGTGACCTACCCGGAGGATCTGGCGATCGCCACGGCGATCCTGGCAGCGCGATGAGGATCGGACAGGGTTTCGACGTGCACGCGCTGGTCCCGGGCCGCAAGCTCGTCATCGGCGGGGTGACCATTGCGAACGCGAAGGGCCTCGCGGGCCACAGCGACGCCGACGTGCTGCTGCACGCGATCTGCGACGCGCTGCTCGGCGCCGCGGCGCTGGGCGACATCGGGCAGCATTTTCCCGACAGCGACCCCCGCTACGCGGGCGCCTGCAGCCGCGACCTGCTGCGCGCGGTGCGTACGCTCCTTCGCGATTACAGGATCGTGAACGTCGACGCCACCATCATCGCGCAGGCGCCTCGCATGGCGCCGCACCTCGCGGCGATGGTCGGCAACATCGCCGCGGATCTGGGGATTGCCGCCGCGGCGGTGAACGTCAAGGCGACCACCACCGAGGGACTGGGTTTCAGCGGCCGCGGCGAAGGCATCGCGGCGCAGGCCATCGTGCTGATCGAGGAGTAACATGAGCGCGTCTGCAGGCGAGGGGGAGCGCGTCATGGCGAACCGGGCGGACGAGCGCGAGCCGACCGCGGCCGAACAGGAAGCACAACGCGCCGCCGAACAGGCGGCGCTGCGCAACGTGAGGCAACTCACCGACAGCCTGGAAGCCGAGGAGCGCTCGCGGCGCCGGCTGCAGAAATGGGGCTTCGCGGTGGGCGCGCTGGCGCTGGCCGTGCTCGTGTATGTCTTCGTCGCGGTTTACGTCAAGGGCCGCACCGCGCCCCCGCCGACGAAGATCGAAGTGCCCGCGAAAATCGAACTGCCGAAGAAGTAGCCGCAGTCCGTGTATTCGCCCGCCTACAACCGCATCGACGACCGCGCCGAGCTGCTCGTCACCGGCTCGACGGCATCGTCAGTTTCGAGGTGCGGGTGGCGCGCCTCGAGACGCGCTGGAAGCTGTCGCAGAACCGGGGCCGCCGCGAGCAGGAGCTGATCGCGGCGCAGCTGGAGGCGTCCGCCGACAGTGTGGAGCGGGCGCTCGCCGCGCTGACGCGCAGGCATCTGGCGGCCGAGTGACCGGCTAGCCCTGTCCCTCGTACTTCGCGATGAACTGCGCTGCCTCCAGCGGCTCGCCGAACTGCGCGCCCAGCACCTGGTCGCAGCCCAGCTCGGCGAGCCGGTCGGCGACGGCCTCGTCGTCGACGCCTTCGGCGACCGCGATCAGGTTGAGGTTGTGCGCCAGCGCCACCAGGGCGCGCAGGATCTTTTCCTGGCGCGGCGTGCTCGCCGCGCCGGGCAGATAACCGAGCTTCAGCCGCAGCTCGTCGAAGATCACGCCCGCGAGGTCGTGCAGCGAGGCGTCTCCCGTGCCGAGGTTTTCCATCGAAAGCCGCGCGCCGAGCCGGCGCAGCCGCTGCAGCGCTTCGACCACGTCGGCCTGCGCGCCCAGCCGCGCCAGCGAGGCGAAGCCGAGGAGCAGCTGGCCGCGCTGCACCGGCCAGGTGTGCAGGGCGCGGTCGACCAGGTCGGGGAACTCGGGCACGCGCAGGCAGCGCGCCGGCAGCTTCAGGCCGATGCGCAGGTGCAGGCCGCGGTAGAGGAAATCGCCGCCGTTCCTGAGCGAGGCGTGCAGCAGCCAGGCCGCGACTTCGTTGGCCAGTTCCGCGGACTCGACGGTGGCGAGCACTTCCGCAGGGGTCGCGGCGGGGCGGTCGCGCTCGGGCCAGTGCAGCAGGCACTCGACGCCGACCAGGCGCCGGGTCTGCAGCTCGATGCGCGGCTGGAACGCCATCTCCAGCGTCTCGGCGGCGAGGGCGTCGCGCAGCCGGTTCTCGAGCAGCAGCGCCTTGGCGCGCGGATCCTCCTGGTCGTCGCTGTACTCGGCGATGCGCTCGAATCGATCGCGCGCCGTGCGGCAGGCGATGCGCGCGCGCCGCAGCAGCAGTTCCGGGTCGCTGCCGTGGTCGGGGCAAAGCGCGATGCCGATGGCGGGGCGCGCATGGACCTGGCTTTCGCCGAGCGGAATCGGCGCGCCGAGCAGCTGCAGGGCCTTGTTGGCCGCCAGGCGCGCCACCCCGGCGCCGTGGATCGGGTGCAGGCCGCAGACCATCTGGCCGCGGGCGATCTCGCCCATGGCGTCCTGCGGCCGCAGCACGGCGTCGCGCATGCGCTCGACGAGGCACCAGTGGGCGGCGTTGCCCGCTTCGAAGCCCTGCGCGCTGTCGAGCCGGGCCACCACGTCGTAGTCGACGAACAGCACCGCGAGCGAGGCGCCGGCGGGGTCGCAGGCCGCCGCGTGCTCGCGCATCCACTGCATGAAATCGCGGAAATCGTTCGCCGGGCGCGGCCCGGTCACAGAAAGAATTCCCGCGGATCGATCTGCACGGCACCGTGCTCGAGCGTGCGCCGGATCCGGTAGGGCTCGTCGCGCGTCGCCATGGGCGTGCGCTCGAGGTCGAGCAGCTTGTGCGGCTGGATCGGGTCGCCCCTGGCATCTCTGACCACCATGACGCGCGGCAGCAGCCGCCGCAGCGGGTTCTGCGCCACCACAATGCCGATCTCGCCGGTATTGAGTTCCACCACCCCGCCCACCGGGAACACGCCGATGCACTGGATGAACTGCTCGACCAGCGCCGGCTCGAACAGCGTGCCGCGTCCCTTGTAGAGGACGTTGAGCGCGGTCGACGGCGCCGCCTGGTCGGCGTAGGTCCGGTGCGAGGTGAGCGCCGTGAACGTGTCGACGATACCGGCGATGCCGCCGTAGAGCCCCACGGCCGCCGACTTGCGCAGGCCGCGCGGGTAGCCGCTGCCGTCGAGGCGCTCGTGATGCAGCGAGGCGATGCCCGGAAGCTCGTCCGGCAGCCCCGTCGTGGCGCTCAGGATCTCGACCGTGTGCTGCACGTGGGTCTTGACGATCTCCATCTCCGCGGGCGTCAGCGGCGCGCTCTTTTCCACCAGGCCCGGCGGCAGCTTCGTCATGCCGACGTTCTGCAGCAGACCCGCCAGACCGAGCAGCTCGAGGCGGTCGCGCGGCAGCTGCAGGAAGCGTGCGAATACGACCATGTAGATCGAGCTTTCCAGCGCGATGCCGAGCGAGCCCTTTTCGCGCAGCTTGGTGAGCAGCGTGACGGCATCCGGGTTGCGCACCACGCTGTCGGTGAGCTGGGACACCGCGGCACGCACGCGCGGGCCCTCGATCACCTTGCCGCTCTGCACCGTGTTCATGGCGTCGTCGAGCGCGCTCGACATTTCGCCGTAGGCCGCGTGCGCCTGGGGCAGCTCGGCCTGCACGCTGACCACCTCGCGGTAGGTCACCTTTCCGCGAACCAGCAGCGGGGGGCTGGCGGGCAGGCGCGCGTCGTCGCTCTGGTCGCGCTCGGGATCGATGTAGACGTGCTTGCAGAAGCGCTTCAGCGTGGCGAGCTGCTCTTCGGTGCTCAGCACGAAACCCTGGAACACGAACGGCGTGTCGGTCCATGGCCGGTCCAGTTCAGCCACGTACTTGCCGAACTGGAGCTCGTCTACCGCAATCTTCCTGTACATGATTGAATGTCCGACGGCGGATTCTCCGCTGGACGGTGCCGCGCGGTCAACGTCGGCGCGGGCGCAAGGGGGCTCGGGGCGCAGCATGGCGCGGCTGTTCTTCGCGATCTGGCCGCCTGCCGCAACGGCGCAGGCGCTGCAGCGCTGGGCCGATGGCGTGCGGCGCGAAACCGGCGGACGCACCGTGAGCGCCGCGGCGATCCACCTCACGCTCGCCTTCCTCGGCGAAACCCCGCCGCAGCGGGCGGCGCCGGCAATCGGCGCGGCACGGCGCGTGCGCGCCGCGCCGCATGGCCTTTGCCTGGAAGAGGCGCGTTACTGGGCGCACAACCGGATCGTCTGGGCAGGGCCGCGCGAAACGCCGGCGGCGCTCGAGGCACTCGCGCAGTCGCTCGCCGCCGAACTGGCGCGCGAGCGCTTCGCGCTCGAGCAGCGGCGCTTCGCGGCGCA
>SCUF01000116.1 GCA_004298325.1 Betaproteobacteria bacterium
GTACTCGGCGCGCACCTGCCGGTACATCCCGGTCCAGCCGGCGAGGCCGAGGATCAGGACCACCGTCTCGATGCCGCGCCCGAACACCGCGGCGAAGGCGAAGATCAGCAGGATGTCGGGGATCGACGTGAATACGTTGTAGACCCATTCGAGAAAGTCGCCGAGGCGGCCGCCCGCGTAACCGCCGAGCGCCCCCAGCACGGTGCCGATCAGCGTGGCGAGCAGCGCCGCCGACACGCCCACGAAGATCGAGATCTGAGCGCCCTTGATCGCCTTGGCGAGCACGTCGCGTCCGAGGCGATCACCGCCGAAGGGCAGCGTCGGCGACTTGACGGATTCGGCAGTCTGGAACCTGGCGGCGCGTTCCTTCCACTCGGCGTAGCGCGGCGCGAGCGGATCGACGTCGCTCAGGTCGACGGGCGGGCCCTGCGGCACTTTGATGGCCTGCTGCGCCTCGCCCGGGTCCGGCCCCTGGAAGGTCGGCGGCGCATACGGCACGCCGGTCTCGCGCTGCCAGTCGGCAGCCACCAGACCCAGCGTCGCAGCGAGGATCAGCAGCGCGAAAGCGCACACCACACCGAGCGACACCATGCCGACACGGTCATGGCGCAGGCGCTGCCAGGCGGCGCGCCAGACGCCGGGGGACCGCACCGGCGCGACGGCTGCGGCCCGCAGACCCGGAATCACCGCGCTCACTTGAGCACCACCCGCGGATCGACCACCTTGTAGAGCACGTCGGCCAGCAGATTGATGACCATGGTGAGCGCAGCCAGGTACACCGTGACCGCCTGGATCACGGGATAGTCGCTGCGGTTGACCGCCAGCAGCACCTCGCGCCCCAGCCCGGGGATGGAGAAGAACACCTCGATCAGGAACGACCCGACAAAGACCCCCGGCAGTACCACCGCGACATTGGTGAGGATCGGGATCATGGCGTTGCGCAGCACGTGTTTCAGCAGGATGCGCCGCTCGGTGAGGCCCTTGGCGCGCGCCGTGCGCACATAGTCGTGCCCGATCTCGTCGAGGAAGAAGCTGCGGTAGAGGCGCAGCTGCGGCGCGAGGCTCACCATCACCGCGAGCACGATGGGCAGCACCGCGTAGCGACTCAGGTTGACGAAGAAGCTGTCGCTCCAGCCCTGCACCGGAAACCAGCCCAGGTAAAAGCCGAACAGCCACTGGCCGACGATGATGTAGACCAGGAACGAGATCGACAGCGCCACCGTGGTCAGCACCATGATGCCGCGGTCGGTCAGGGTGCCGCGCACATAGGCGACGCCGAGCGCCAGCGGGATGGCGAGCGCGATCTCGAGCACCAGGATGGGCAGCATCACGGTCAGGGTGGCCGGCAGGCGTGTGGCAAAGATGTTCGACACCGCTTCGCTCGTCGCCCAGCTGCGCCCCCAGTCGAAGCTGAGGATCTGGCGCACGAAGATCCAGAGCTGCTCCCAGAGCGGCCGGTTGAGTCCGAGCTGCTCGCGGATCGCTTCGATCTGTTCCGGTGTCGCCAGCAGCCCGCCGAGGATCTCGGCCGGATCGCCGCCAAAGTACTTGAACAGGAAGAACACCAGCAGAATGACGCCCGCCAGGGTCGGGATCATCTGCCAGATGCGTCGAACGATGTACGCGGTCAATGGAGCCCTGGTGGCCGGCGGGCGCGGCTGCATGGCAGCGCGCGAAAGTGCGTATTATGCTCAAAATCGCACCGGCGTCGTCCCATGAATTTCCGCAAGCCGATCGCCCGTCTCGCCGCGTTCGCCGTGCTGGCGCTCGCCGCGGCATCGCCCGGCGCCGCGCCGGGCGCGGACGCCAAGGTGCTGCGCTACGCGTTTCGCATTGCCGAGAGCGGCTTCGACCCGGCGCAGATCAACGACCTGTATTCGCGCATCGTCGTGTCGAACATCTTCGAGGCACCGCTGGCCTTCGAATTTCTCGCCCGCCCGCTGCGGCTGCGTCCCAACACGGCTGCCGCGCTGCCGGAGGTTTCGCCCGATCACACCGTCTTCACCCTGCGCATCCGGCCCGGCATCTTCTTCGATGACGACCCCGCATTCAAGGGCGTCAGGCGCGAGCTGACCGCCGCGGACTACGTGTATTCGATCAAGCGCCATTACGACCCGCGCTGGAAGAGCCCGAACCTCTATGTGCTGCAGAACAGCAAGATCCTCGGCCTTTCGGAATTGCGCGGCGAGGCGCTGCGCAACAAGCGCGCCTTCGATTACGACCGCAGCGTGGAAGGCGTGCGCGCGCTCGACCGCTATACGCTGCGCATCCGACTCGGCGAGCCGAATCCGCGCTTCATCTACAACCTGGCGGACGGTTCCTTTCTCGGTGCCGTGGCGCGCGAGGTGGTCGAGGCCTACGGCGACAAGATCATGGAGCAGCCGGTCGGCACCGGGCCGTTCCGCCTCGCGCAGTGGAAGCGCAGCTCGCGCATGGTGCTGGAGAAGAATCCCAATTACCGGGACGAGTTCTACGACGAGGATCCGCCTGCCAGCGACGCCTATGCCCGGGACATCGCGCGGCGCCTGAAGGGGCGCCGCCTGCCGATGATCGACCGCGTCGAGGTGTACATCGTCGACGAGAACCAGCCCAGGTGGCTCGCCTTCCTCAACGGCGAGCACGACCTGATCGAGGAGGTTCCGACCGACTTCGTCAACCTGGCGCTGCCGAACAATCAGCTCGCGCCGAACCTGCGCAAGCGGGGCATCCGCATGGTGCGATACCCGCGCGCCGACGTCTCGGTGTCGTATTTCGCCATGGAGCACCCGCTGGTTGGCGGCTACGCGCCGGCAAACGTCGCGCTGCGGCGCGCCATCAGCCTGGGGGTCGACGTCGACCAGGAAATCCGCCTGGTCAGGAAGTCGCAGGCGGTGCCGGCGCAATCGACGGTCGCGCCGGGCGTGTGG
Organism: Betaproteobacteria bacterium; assembly: GCA_004298325.1. Classification (GTDB taxonomy): domain Bacteria; phylum Pseudomonadota; class Gammaproteobacteria; order Burkholderiales; family SG8-39; genus 2-02-FULL-66-14. The sequence goes on from SCUF01000116.1 coordinate 2,907, forward strand.
GGCTACGACCCCGAATTCCGTTCCGAAATGAGCGAGTTCAACCGCGCCAAGGCGAAGGCGCTGCTCGACATGTACGGCTACGCCGATCGCGATGGCGACGGCTGGCGCGAGCAGCCGGACGGCGCGCCGCTCGTGCTCGAGTACGCCACGCAGCCGGACCAGAATTCGCGCCAGCTGATCGAGCTGTGGAAGAAGAACATGGATGCGATCGGCCTGCGCATGGAATTCCGCACCGCGAAGTGGCCCGAGAACCTGAAGGCGTCGCGCGCCGGAAAACTGATGATGTGGGGCGTGGGCTGGAGCGCGGCATCGCCCGACGCCGACACGTTCCTCGCGCTGGGCTACGGCCCGAACCGGGGTCAGGCCAACCATGCGCGCTTCGACCTGGCGCGGTTCAACAAGGTCTACGAGGCGCAGCGCGTGCTGCCCAACGGGCCGGAGCGCGAGGCGCTCATGACCGAGGCCAAGAAACTGATGATCGCGTACATGCCGTACAAGGTCCACGTGCACCGCGTCTTCACGGACCTCGCGCATCCCTGGGTGATCGGCTATCACCGCAACATCTTCATGCGCGAGTTCTGGAAGTTCGTCGATATCGACCCGGATGGGCAAGGGCGCGCCGCGCGCTGAACGGGCGGCAACGGCGCTGGCGCCGGCAATGCCCGGCCGCCGCCGGCTGCTGCTGGCGGCGGGTGCGCTGCCCGTGCTGCCGCGGCGCGGCGCGGCGGCGCCGGGTTCGGCGAAAGTGCTGCGCTACGCGTTCCCGGCGGCGGAGACCGGATTCGATCCGGTGCAGATCAGCGATCTGTATTCGCGCATCGTCACCTCGCACATCTTCGAGGCGCCGCTGCGCTACGATCACCTGGCACGGCCATTCAAGGTCAGACCGAACACCGCCACTGCGATGCCTGAAGTGTCGTCGGATTCGCGCATCTTCACCGTGCGCATCCGCCCGGGCATCTATTTTGCCGATGACCCGGCGTTCAAAGGGCGCAAGCGCGAACTCACTGCGGCGGACTACCTGTACCAGTACCGGCGTTTCTTCGACCCGCGCTGGAAAGCGCCGTACGCGTCGCGCTGGATGGTGCGCCGGATCGTCGGGATGAACGAGTACCGGGAAGGGCTGCTGAAGACGAAGCAGGCGTTCGACTACGACGTCGCCGTTGCCGGACTGCGGCTCCTCGACCGGTACACCTTCCGGGTCGAGCTGGCTGCGCCCGACCCGCGCTTCATCTATACGCTGGCAGCGAGCGATATCGCCGGCGCCGTGGCGCGCGAGGCCGTCGAGCATTACGGCGACCGGATCATGGAGCACCCGGTCGGGACCGGTCCCTTCCGGTTGATCGACTGGCGACGCTCGTCGCGGCTCGTGCTGGAGCGCAATCCGGCATTCCGCGAGATGCACTACGACGCCGAGCCGAACGCGGACGATGCGGCAGGACAGCAGCTCGCTCGACGCCTGGGCGGCCGACGCCTGCCGCTCGTCGACCGGGTCGAAATCGCGATCATCGACGAGAGCCAGCCGCGCTACCTGGCCTTTGCCAATGGCGAGCACGACATCCTCTTCGGCACGCCGCTCGACTTCGCCAACCTCGTGGTGCCGGAAGGCAGGCTCGCCCCGCATCTTGCAAGGCGGGGCATCGGCCTGCATCGCGCACCGGGGGCGGACGTGACCATGTCGGTGTTCAACATGGAGGATCCGGTGGTCGGCGGCTACGCCCCCGAAAAGGTGGCGCTGCGGCGCGCGCTCAACCTCGCCACCGATATCGACAAGGAGATCCGCCTGCTGCGGCGCCAGCAGGCGATTCCGGCGCAGTCGCCGATGCAACCGCTGACCTACGGCTACGAT
>SCUF01000016.1 GCA_004298325.1 Betaproteobacteria bacterium
TTACGCTGCTTTGGGTGCGTTGTTAAGCTGGGCGAGTTTTTCGTGGCGGAAGGCGCCCCACAGGGCGGCGCCGATGGCGCCGGCGTAGATGGCGTCGGCATGGCTGTCGATCGGCACGGTGACCTTCTCGCGCACCATGGATTCCTTCATGGCCTCGACCAGGCCGGCGTCGAGCGCGAGGCCCCCGGTCATCTGGATGACGCCGTCGAGCCCGCCGATGGTCTTGAGCAGCTTGGCGAGGCGGTCGGCCATCGATTCGTGGATGCCCTTGAGGATGTTGGGCGCCGAGATGCCGCGCGACACCATGTTGATGACGTCGGTCTCGGCGAGCACCGCGCAGATACCCGACACCTTTTCCGGATTGTCGGCCTGCCGGGACAGGCTGCCGATCTCGTCCTGGGCGATGCCCAGATAGCGGGCGATGTTCTCGAGGAACTGGCCCGAGCCGGAGGCGCACTGGCTGGTCATCTTGTAGTTGAGCACCTTGCCGCGCTCGTCGACGCGGATGGCGCGGCCGTGCAGCGCGCCGGTGTCGAGCACGGCGCGCGCCTTGGGGTTGAGGTAGATGGCGCCGCGGGCATGCGTCGTCATCGAGTAGAAGTGCCCGGTGTGGAAGTGCAGCGCCTCGCCCTCGCCGGTGGTGGCGCAATAGGCGACATCCTTGCGGGTCAGGCCGGCGTCGGCCAACAGCTCGTCATAGACCTGGGTGGCCAGCGCCAGCGGGTCGCGCTGGCGCACGCGCTCGACGCGCTTGGCGAGCCACTTCTCGTTCGCGCCCTCGACCTCGAACAGCGCCACCTTGATGGCGCCGGTGCCCACGTCGATCCCTGCGGTAATCGGCATGACTTGATCCTTCCTCTAAATCTGGTTCAGGCGTCGACCGCGCGGCGGGCAAACTCGGAAGCCCCGAGCGCGCCGGTGTAGATCGAGTCCGGATTGATGTTGATGGTGACGTCGCCGTAGTTCTCCTTCAGCAGCTTGCGCAACTCGCGCACCGCGGCCTCGTTCTTGGCGACGCCGCCGGTGAAGGTGAACTCGTCGGTGACCCCGCCCGAGCGCGAGATGATCGAGATCGCGCGCAGGATGATGGCGCGGTGCAAGCCGGCCAGGATGTCCTCGCGCTTCTCGCCCAGCGACAGCCGGTCGCGCAGCTCGGCGCCGGCGAACACCGTGCAGGTCGAGTTGATGCGCGCCGGCTTGTTCGACTTCATCGCCAGCGGCCCCAGCTCGTGCAGGCCCATGTTCATCTCGTCGGCGATGTAGCCGAGATAGCGGCCGCAGCCGGCCGCGCAGCGGTCGTTCATCTGGAAGTTCTCGACGATGCCGGCCGGGTCGACCTGGATGCCCTTGGTGTCCTGGCCGCCGATGTCGAGCACGGTGCGGGTCTTGGGGTACATCATGTGCGCCCCCAGGCCATGGCACAGGATCTCGGAGCGGATGTGCTCCTTGGAGAACGGCAGCGTGACGCGGCCGTAGCCGGTGCCGACCAGGTAGGTCTCCTCGAGGTCGACGCCGAGCGTCTTCTCGATGGTATCCGGCACGCCCTTGGCCTGGCTCAGCGCCGGCGCCGCGGCGATGACGCGGCCCATGGCGCGGCGGAACTTGTCCGACAGCTCGCCCGACGGCGGCCGGTTCTCGACCTCGATGATCGACTTGTCGTAGGCGTTCAGGAGCACGTCGTGCGAGGTGCCCGACGCGCGCGCCACCTCCTCGGCATGGACGTGGAAGCGCGAGCCGGCGATGTCGCGGAAGAAGTCCGACTTGCGCTTGGCGCCCGGCGCGTACAGCTCCGGCGCCTCGCCGCGCAGCCGCTTGAACACCTCGGTCAGCGACTCGCCGAGCGCGGCGGCCGTGCTGGCGTAGCGCCCGCTCTGGAGCTGGCCCGAGCAGGTCTCCTCGAGGTCGACGAGCTGCTCGAGGAACTGCTCGAGCCGGAAGCTGCGCTCGAGCGCGCCGAGGAACTCGTCGAGCTGGTCGCCCAGCGTGCTCGCCTCCGACAGCGCGCGGCGGAACAGCGTGAAGCGCGCGTCGACGCGCGCCTCCTCGCTCGCCACCCGCGCCGCGGTGCCGTAGTTCGACCGCGAGTTGGTGATGCCGCGCCCGATCACCTGCTGGTTCTCGTCCAAGAGCACCGCCTTGGTCGTGGTCGAGCCGAGATCGATTCCCACAAAGGTCCGCATGATGCTGTTGCTCCTTAAGCCGCGCTGCGCGCGCCGGCGCGCTTCTGTTCCACCATCTGGAAGTAGCTCTCCAGGCGGTTCTTGATGTTGGCGGCCGAGAAGTAGCGCGGATCCACCAGGTCGGTCTCGATGAACGCCGCCGGCTTGCCGGTGCGCTTCTCCACCTCGCGCATCATCAACAGCTGGCCGGCCGAGAAGCTGTTGCAGCTCTTGATCGAGTTGATCAGGAGGCCGTCGGCCTGGTACTCCTCGATGTAGTTGGCCAGCATGTCGACCCGCATCGGCAGGTTGCGGTTGGTGTAGACGTTGAGGCAGTACTCGGCCAGCGACTCCAAGGGCGCGTCCGGGTTGTGGCGGAAGCCGAAGTCGTAGGTGCCGCCGACCTTGGTGTAGCTCGAGGCCACCACCACCGCGCCCTCGTCGTAGAACATCTTCCAGAACTGGCGGAAGTTGGTGTAGTTGGGCGGGCCTTCCACCACCAGGCGGTAGCGCTCCTTGCCCATGTCGCCGTCCGGCGTCACCGGGCCCTTGCCTTCCTTGATGCGCTGTTCGATCTCGGCGCGCAGGAACTTGTAGTACTCGATGGCGTCGTCGGTGCCGCGGAAGGCGCCGAAGATCGGCCCGATGTAGTAGATGCCGCCGAAATAGGCGTCGATCGGCGACGGCTTGGTCTTGGCGCTCTGCAGCACCCAGACCAGGTCCTCCTCGGCCTTGACCGACTTCCTGAGGTACTCGCGCAGCCGGTCGATGTCGAACTTGACCCCCGACACCTTCTCAAGCTTCGGAATCACGTCCTGCTTGAGCTGCTTGACCATGTAGGCCACCATGTCCTTGGTGATCTTGCCATCGCCCATGTAGGGCGTGTGGAGCATGACGGTCTCGCACTTGTACTGCTCGCGCAAAAGCTCGAACCACTTCATGAAGGTGAAGCAGCCGGTGTAGGACAGCAGCAGCACGTCGGGGTCGGGCAGGCGGCGGCCATTGGGACCGATCTGGCCCTTGGCCATCATGCCGAGGTCCGACTTCACGTAGGTGCAGACGTCCTCGGAGTGGCCGTGCTTCTCGGCCTCCATCACATAGGCCCCGCTCTGCTTGCGCAGGCCCGACTGGATGGCGTTGACCTCGGGCAGGTTGTTGACGAGGTCGAAGCACATCAGCAGTTCGTTGAGGTTGCCCGGAACGAACGTCGAGGCCACCTTGGCGCCGGTCTGCGGAGCGTCCGACAGGCGGTCGAAGTGCCGCGCCATCATGTCCTTCTGCTTGGTCATCGAAGCGTCCTTGAGCACATCGTCGGACGCCTTGGAAGCCTTCTTGGGGGTGGTGATGAGGGTCATGCTCCGCTCCACAGTTTGATCGAGTCCGCGAATGTGCCGGCCTGCTCGCGAATGGGCTGCATCTGGCCGGAGTTCTCGGCGTATTTGAAGGCGATGTAGGGGATGTTGGCGGCCTTGAGCACGTTCTGCAGCATCGGCCGGTCCAGCAGCGCCGGGTCGCAGAAGCTCGGCATCGCGAAGATCACGCCCTCGGCCTTGTTGACGCGCACGCTCTCGACCAGGTGCTGGCCCTTCTTGGCCAGGTTCGGCTCGTACTTGGCCGCCATCGACAGCGAGTCGTGCAGGTAGGCCCTGGCGAGGTTGAGCAGCGGGTCGCCCTCGGTCGGAACCTTCGACTTCTCCCAGCGGTTGACCAGCACGAAGTCGTCATCGACGATGTAGCAGCCCGACAGCTCGATCGACTTGATCAGGTTGAGCGGCGGCTGTTCGCAGAACGCCCCCGACACCACCACGCGCGAGTTGTCCTTCATCGGACGGTCCTGGCCCGCGGCGGCCGCGATGTAGTCCTTGAGCATCGCGTTGTGCTCCTCGACCGGGATCACCAGCCCGGCGCGCGACAGCAGGTAGACCTCCGCCGACGGCACCTTCCACGGCTCGGCCGCGCGCAGCGCGTAGAGATCGCGCACCAGCTGGCGGTTGATGTTGAACACCGCGATCGAGGCGCGCAGCGCCTCGTCGGTCACCGTGCGCCCGGTCAGGTGCTCGAGCCACTCGACCAGTTCCTTGAGGTCGGAGCGGTAGAACTCGCCCCCGACATTGTCCTCGAAGTTCTGCGGCAGGTCGACGTAGCGCGACGCCACGTTGGTGAACATCAGCTTCCACATCCCCGACAGGTTGCGGATCACGTCGCAGATCGAGGGAAACAGCATGCCGTCGACAAAGTCGAGGCGGCCCGACACCCCAAGCTCGATGGTCGAGCGCGGAATGCGGCAGATGTAGCTCTGGTAGTAGGCGTCGCCGTGGATCACCTCGAGCTGGTCGCCGCCCCCCATGATGCCCAGCGGCAGGCACCCGGCCGCGTGAATGAGCTCGCGCGGCACGTAATACGGCATGTAGCCGACAACCTTGCGCCCAGGCTGCGCCGCCTTCCACGCCCGCGCCGCCTCGAAGTTCAGATCCCCAAACAGCGCCTCGCACCGCTCGACGATCTTCCCAGTCGCACTCCCGCTCACATCCAGCATCGCTCTATACCCTCCAGGCGAA
>SCUF01000117.1 GCA_004298325.1 Betaproteobacteria bacterium
GCAGCCCCTGGGTCGGATGCGCGTGGCGGCCGTCGCCGGCGTTGATCACGTGCTCGTGCGCCTTGACGTGGCGCGCGATGAGGAACGGCGCGCCGCTGGAAGCGTGCCGCACCACGAAGATGTCGGCCTGCATCGCCGAGAGGTTGGCTACCGTGTCGAGCAGCGACTCGCCCTTGGAGGTGGAGCTCGCCGCGATGTTCAGATTGATGACGTCGGCCGAGAGGCGCTTGGCGGCAATTTCGAACGTGGTGCGCGTGCGGGTCGAGCCCTCGAAGAACAGGTTGAACACGCTCTTGCCGCGCAGCAGCGGCACCTTCTTCACTTCGCGCTCGGTGACGCCGACGAAGGACTCGGCGGTGTCGAGAATCTGCGTCAGGATCTCGCGCGGCAGCCCCTCGATGGACAGCAGGTGCTGCAGCTTGCCGTTGGCGTTGAGCTGCGGATTACGCGGCATCTTCCAGCTCGAGCGCAAGCTTGCCGTCGGCGGCGCGCTTCAGGCGCAGTCGCATACCGGCCGGCACTTCGACCCGCGCACCGCAATGCTGCGCGCAGATCGGCAATTGCCGGCCGCCGCGGTCGACCAGCACCGCGAGCGCGATGCTGCGCGGCCGGCCATAGTCGAACAGCTCGTTCATCGCCGCGCGCACCGTGCGCCCGGTGTAGAGCACGTCGTCGACGAGCAGTACGTCCTTGCCTTCGATCGCGAACGGGATGCGGGTGCGCTTGGGGTCGTGCTTCAGTCCCTGCTTGTGGTAGTCGTCGCGGTAGAAGGCGATATCCATCAGGCCGAGCGGCTCGGCCAGCCCGAGCATGGCATGCAGCCGCTCCGCGAGCCAGGCGCCACCGGTGAACAAACCGACCATGACGGTCGCCGGCGTGGCGTGCGCACGCAAGGCGGCCGCGAGCGGCGGCAGCAGGGCTTCGGCGTCAGGCAGCGTGCTCATCGAAGTACTGCTCGAGGATCAGTTGCGCCGCGACCGAATCGATCGCCAGCCGGGGGGCACGCCGGCCGCGCAGCCGGTGTTCGGCTTCGACCGATGTGAAGCGCTCGTCGACCAGTTCCACGGGGACACGGAACCTGCCGTGCAGCTGGCGCGCGAAGCGCTCGGCACGCTGCGTGGTTTCGTGCGCCGAACCGTTGCCTGCCAGCGGCAGGCCGACCACGAGGCGCGCCGGTTTCCATTCCGCGACCAGCCGCCCGATCGCGGCAAAGCGTGCGTCGCCGGTGACGGCAATGCCGGGCAGCGGGTGCGCCGTGCGCAGTTCGGGCTCCCCCACCGCGACGCCAATGCGCTTGCTGCCGTAATCGAATGCGAGGACGGTGCGGGCGGCCTTCTCAGGCATGTCCCGCCGCGTCCGCGAGGCGCGCGAAGTCGAGTCCCAGCAGCTCCATCGCCGCCGGCAGGCGCTCCTCGGCGGGCAGGTCGAAGATGATGGCGTCGCGCGCCTCGACCGTGAGCCATGCGTTCTGCCCCAGTTCGTGCTCGAGCTGGCCCGCCGACCAGCCGGCGTACCCCAGCGTCACCAGGATCCGATCGGGCCCTTCGCCGCGCCCCAGCGCCTCCAGGATGTCCTTCGAAGTGGTGAGGCCGATCAGGTCGCGCACGCGCAGGGTCGAATGCCAGTTGCCGGTGGGCGCGTGCAGCACGAAGCCGCGGTCGGTCTGCACCGGCCCGCCGAAGTAGATCGGTGCACCGGCGATCTCGCGGGTGCGCAGGGTGAGCGAAAGGCGCTCGAACAGCGCCTGCAGCGTCATGTCGAGCGGTCGGTTGACGACGATGCCGAGCGCGCCCTGGTCGTTGTGCTCGCAGACGTAGGTCAGCGTCCTCGCGAAATACGGATCCGCCATGTTGGGCATGGCGATCAGGAAGTGGTGCGTCAGATCGATCGAGGACATGCGCGGCTGCATTTTACCCCCGGCCCCGGCGGGCGAGGCGAACCCGGCCTGTCGAGCGCTCAGATCTGCACCATCTCGAAATCTTCCTTGCGGGCGCCGCACTCCGGACAGGTCCAGTTCATCGGCACGTCGTCCCAGCGCGTACCCGGCGCCAGGCCCTCTTCCGGCAATCCCTTTTCCTCGTCGTACACGAAGCCGCACACCAGGCACATCCAGGTGCGGTACTGAACTTGGCCCTCGGTCATGCAGCGCTGCCGCACACGCAGGTTAAAATGGAGCGGCATCTTAACGCATTCCAACGGGCCGACCGGCAGCTGCGCGCGGCCCCACATGGCCAAATCCCCGCCCATCGTCGTCGTTTTTGCCGCCTCGGATCCGACTGCCGGCGCCGGGCTGCAGGCCGATCTGCTTACGCTCTCCGCGCTTGCCTGCCACGGCACCACGGTGGTGACCGCGCTGACGGTTCAGGACACGCAGGGCGTGCAGCGCATGCAAGCCATCGATGCCGATTGGGTCGTACAGCAGGCGCGCGCGCTGCTCGCCGACCTCCCCCCGGTGGCCGCTTTCAAGCTCGGCGTGCTCGCTTCGGCCGCCAACGTCGCCGCCGTGGCGGGGATTCTCGCCGGGCATCCGCACGTGCCGGTGGTGTTCGACCCGGTGCTCGCCTCAGGGCGTGGCGAAGTACTCGCGAACGACGACGTGCTCGCCGCGATGCGCGCCATGCTCTTGCCGCGAACCACGGTGCTGACGCCGAACAGCCTCGAAGCGCGGCGGCTCGCCGGTGACGCCCAAGCCGCGCCCCTGGCGCAAGGCGCGCAACGCCTGGCGAGCCTCGGGGCGCGCTATGTGCTCGTCACCGGAACGCACGAAGCGACGCGCGAGGTGGTGAATACGCTTTACGACGCCCGCGGTGTCGTGCGCGAGGACCGCTGGCCGCGCCTCGCCGGCAGCTTTCACGGCTCTGGCTGCACGCTCGCCTCCGCCATCGCGGCGCAACTGGCCAGGGGCCTGGACGTGCCCGACGCGGTGCGCGCGGCGCAGGACTATGCCTGGCGCACGCTCGAGGCCGCGTTCCGGCCCGGATCCGGGCAATCGATCCCGGACCGGCTGTACGCCTTGCGTGGATTCGCGCCATGAAGCTGCACGGGCTCTACGTGATTACGCCCGATGATGCGGACGGCGCGCGGTTTCTGGCGCGTGTCAGCCAGGCACTCGAGTGCGCCAGCGCGGGCGGCTGGGCGGCACTGCAATACCGCAACAAACTCGCGGCTCCGGCGCAACGTCTGGCGCAGGCGCACGCGCTCACTGCGCTCGCGCGCCGCCATGGCATTCCAATCATCATCAATGACGATATCGGGCTGGCGCTGCAGGTTCAAGCCGACGGCGTGCATCTCGGCCGCCGGGACGGCGGCCTCGCCGAGGCACGCCGGCGCCTGCCCGGCAGGATCCTCGGCGCCTCCTGCCACGACTCGCTCGACGCCGCACGCGCCGCAGTCGCCGCCGGCGCCGATTACGTCGCCTTCGGCGCCGTCTACGCCTCGCGCACCAAGCCGGCCGCCGTGCGCGCGCCGCTCGCGCTATTTCGCGACGCGCGCTTCCTCGGCGTACCGCTGGTCGCGATCGGCGGCATCGACGAGGGCAACGCCGACAAGGTGATCGGCGCCGGCGCCGACGCGATCGCGGTGATTTCGGCGCTGTTCGGCGCGCCGGATGTCGCGGCGCGCGCACGCGCCCTGGCAAACCTGTTTCACAACACTCGACCGGCGGCCACATGAGCACACGCAACGAGACTCTCTTTGCCCGCGCGCAGCGCCGCATTCCGGCAGGCGTCAATTCGCCGGTGCGCGCGTTTCGCGCCGTGGGCGGCGCCCCTGCATTCCTGGAGCGCGCCGCGGGCGCGTATCTGTGGGATGCCGATGGCAACCGCTATATCGACTATGTCGGCTCCTGGGGCCCGATGGTTGCCGGACACACGCACCCGGCCGTGGTCGAGGCCGTGCAGGCCGCAGCGGCGCGGGCGCTGTCCTTTGGGGCGCCGACCGAGGCCGAGATCGAGATCGCGGAGACGATTTGCCGGCTCGTGCCCTCGATCGAGATGGTGCGCCTCGTATCTTCGGGGACCGAGGCGACCATGAGCGCGCTGCGGCTCGCGCGCGGCTTCGCCGGGCGCGATCTCATCGTCAAGTTCGAGGGCTGCTACCATGGCCATGCCGACGCGCTCCTCGTCAAGGCCGGCTCGGGTGCGCTCACCTTCGGCAATCCGAGTTCGGCCGGGGTGCCGGCGCAGACTGCAGCGCAGACGCTGGTACTGGATTACAACGACACGCTGCAGGTGCAGGCGACGTTTACGGCGCGTGGCGATGAAATCGCCGCAGTCATCGTCGAGCCGGTCGCCGGCAACATGAACCTGGTGCTGCCGAAGCCCGGGTTTCTCGAGGCGCTGCGGGAGAACTGCTCGCGCCACGGCGCCGTGCTGATTTTCGACGAAGTGATGACCGGCTTTCGCGTCGCGCAGGGCGGCGCCCAGGCGCGCTACGGCATCCAGCCGGATCTCACCACACTGGGCAAGGTGATTGGCGGCGGGCTGCCGGTGGGCGCCTTCGGCGGCCGGCGCGACATCATGGAGCGCATCGCGCCGCTGGGTCCCGTGTATCAGGCCGGCACGCTCTCGGGCAATCCGGTCGCCGTCGCCGCGGGTCTCGCGACCTTGACGCTCGTGCAAGGAAAGGATTTCCAGTCGCGGATCGAAGCGACCGCGCAATCGCTGGTTGCGGGCCTGATGGCGGAAGCCGGGAAGGCGAACGTCGTCTTCTCGGCCCAGTCGATCGGCAGTATGTTCGGACTGTATTTCCGCGCCTCGCCGCCGGCGAGTTTTGCCGAAGTGATGCAGTGCGACCGCGAGCGCTTCAACCGGTTCTTCCACGCCATGCTCGAACGCGGTGTGTACCTCGCGCCCTCGGCCTATGAGGCCGGTTTCGTGTCGGCGGCGCACGGTGGAGCAGAAATCGACGCCACGCTCGGCGCTGCGCGCGAGGCCTTCCGCGCGCTATAGCAGGAACAAGGTCGCCAGACCGAGGAAGATGAAGAATCCGCCCGAGTCGGTGCAGGCGGTGATCAGGACCGACGCACCGACGGCCGGATCGCGGCCGAGCCGCGCGCGCAGGTGGGGAATTGCCACCCCCATGCCCGCGGCGAGCAGCAGCGTGAGCAGCATGGCGAGCGCCATCACGCCGCCGAGCGCGACGTTGCCGTAAAGAAGATACGCCACCCCGCCGAGCAGCGTGCCCCAGGCGACGCCGTTGAGGGTCGCGACGCCCAGCTCCTTGCGCAGCAGCCGCACCCAGAAATCGCCCTGGATCTGGCCGAGCGCGAGTGCGCGCACGATCATGGTGATGGTCTGGTTGCCCGAGTTGCCGCCAATGCCGGCCACGATCGGCATGAGTGCCGCCAGCGCGACCAGCTTTTCGATCGACCCCTCGAACGCCCCGATCACCCGCGAGGCGATGAAAGCGGTCACCAGGTTGACTGCCAGCCACGCCCAGCGGTTGCGGAAACTGTGCCACACCGGCGCGAAGATGTCCTCCTCTTCGCGCAGGCCCGATTCGGCGAGCTGCGATTCCGCGTTCTTGGCACGGATGTGGTCCACCACCGCATTCACGGTCAGCCGGCCGACCAGGCGGTCGAAATGATCCACCACCGGCGCCGACACCAGGTCGTAGCGCTCGAACGCCTGCGCCGCGTCTTCGGCCGCGTCCTCCGGATGCAGCTGCAGGCTCTCGGGCGAGATGGCCTGGCGCACTTCGAGCTCGAGATCGGAGACGATCAGGCGTGCGAGCGGCAGCGTGCCGCGCAGCCGCTGCTCCCGATCGACCACGAACAGCTGATCGGTGTGTCCGGGGAGCTCGTCCATCCGCCTCAGGTAGCGCGTCACCGCTTCCAGCGTGACGTCGTCGCGCACCGTGATCTGGTCGAAGTCCATCAGCGCGCCGACGGTCCCTTCCTCGTACGAAAGCGCCGCGCGCAGCTGCTCGCGTTCGGCCTGCGGCAGCGCCCGGATGACGTCCTGCACCACCGCATCCGGCAGGTCAGGCACGAGGTCCGCAATCTCGTCGGCCTCGAGGGTTTCGGCGGCAGCCACCAGCTCGCGCGGCTCCATGCTGGCGATGAGCGACTCGCGCACCGCGTCGGACACTTCGAGCAGGATCTCGCCGTCGCGGTCGGCCTTGACCAGATCCCAGACGATCAGCCGTTCTTCCAGCGGCAGCGCTTCGAGCACCGCCGCCACATCGGCAGGGTGCAGGCGCTCGAGCTTGGCGCGAATCTCCGCCAGCAGCAACGGCGCCGCGTCCGGGAGTGGCACGCCGTCCCCGGCCGGACGCAGGCGCGCGAGAATCGCCTGGACTTCGCCAAGGTTCTGCTGCAGGTCCTCAACCTCCAGCCGGGTCGGCAGTTCGCTCACGCGGCGACCGCCTCCCTGCCGCGACGCTCAGCCTCGATACCGGCCCCGGAACACAGCGACGCCGCGAACATCAGCGCGGTCACGGCCGTGGCGCCCGCGACGAACCTGCAGTCATGGCGCGAAGCGGTGGACATGCGCCCGAGTCTAGCGTCCGGCGCGGCCGCGGTTAAGGGAGTTTCGCCGCCGGCATGCGCGCGAGGATGGTCTGCACGCGACCCTGCAGATACGCGCTCGTGCGGCCGCGCGCATAGCGGCGCGGACTCGGCAGAATGGCCGCCAGCCACGCCGCCTGCTCGGCATTCAGCGCAGCCGCGGAAACGCCGAAATGATGCCGCGCCGCCGCTTCCGCGCCGAAGATCCCCTCGCCCCACTCCGCCACGTTGAGGTAGATCTCCAGAATGCGGCGTTTCGACATCACCGCTTCGAGCATCGCGGTAATCGCCGCTTCCTGGCCCTTGCGCAGCCAGGAACGCTCGCCCGACAGGAACAGGTTCTTCGCCAGCTGCTGGCTGATGGTGGAGGCGCCCGCCACCACGTTGCGCCGGCGCTCGTTGCGCTGCATCGCCTTCTGGATTGCCTCCCAGTCGAAACCCTCGTGGCCGACGAACTTGGCGTCCTCGGCGGCCACCACGGCGCGCTTGAGCTGCGCCGAGATCCTGTCGTAGCGGACCCAGCGCTGATTCAACACGACCTTCGCATCGCGCTCGCGCATGCGCTCGAGGCGCGCACGCATGAACGCCGTTTGCGCGGGATCGTGCGTGTTCCACCAGAGCACGTGCGCGTAGTACCAGGCCTGCACCGTGGCCACCGCCAGCACCAGCGCCGCCACCAGGGTGTAGAGCCCACGCCACGCGATGCGCGCAATCCGATTCACGCCAGGGCCTCAGCGCGAGCGCAGCGCCGCGAGCACGGACGCGGTCTCCGGGCGCACGCCGCGCCAGAGCCTGAACGATTCCGCGGCCTGCTCGACCAGCATGCCGAGCCCGTCGTACGCGGTGGCGCCGCTTGCCCGGGCCAGCGCCAGAAACGGCGTATCCCGGCCGTAGACCATGTCGTAGGCGAGCGCGCCGCGACGAAAGACCGCGGCCGGAACGGCCAGCGCGCCACCGCTCAGCCCGGCGGAAGTCGCGTTGATCAAGACGTCGAACGATTCGCCAGCGAGCGCCTCGAAGCCGCACGCCTCCAGGCGCGTGCCGCCCCGCATCGGGGCGAATTCGGTGGCCAGCGCTTGGGCCTTCGAGGGCGTGCGGTTGGCGATCACCAGCCGCTGCGGCAGGGCTTCGAGCAGCGGCGCGAGGACGCCGCGCGCCGCGCCGCCGGCTCCCAGCAGCAGCACGCACTGCGCCGTGAGCGCGCGCCCGAGGTTGACCGTCAGATCGCGCAGCAATCCGGCGCCATCGGTATTGTCGCCGTAGCAGGTCGCGCCGTCGAACTTGAGCGTGTTCACGGACCGCGCAGCGTGCGCGCGCGCGCTCAGCGCGGAGCAGTAGCGGGACGCCGCCTCCTTGAACGGCAGGGTCACGTTCGCCCCCTTGCCGCCAGCGGCACGGAATGTGTCCAGCGTACGCTCGAAGCCGTCGAGCGGAGCCTCGAGCCGCAGATATTCGATGTCCTGGCCGGTGGCGCGCGCGAACTGGGCGTGGATCCAGGGCGATTGGGAATGCGTCACCGGATGCCCGATGACGGCGTAGCGATCCGGCATGGCTGGTTGCGGCGCGCGGGCGCTATTCCGTGCCCAGCTTGTCGCCTTGCGCGAAGAACCAGGTGCGCGTGATCACGAGCAAGTCGGTGTCGCGCCGGATGTCGGCGGGGAAAGCGGGAAACGGCTCCGACATGCGCACGATGCGGAACGCGGCATCGTCCAGCACTTTGAGGCCCGAGGAGCGATCGAGGTCGATCGACTCGACCGAACCGTCGGGCCGGATGGTGACCGTGAGGCGCAGATTGCCATACAGCTTGCCGCGCGCCTCGGCCGGATAGTTGAGCGTGCCGACGCGCTCGATTTTCATGCGCCAGCCCTCCTCGTACTGCGCGAAGCGGTACTCGCTCGCCCGCGCGCCGAGAAACTTCTTGCGCGGACGCTTCTGGTATTCCTCGTGCGCCTTGTCGATCTGCGCCTGCAGGCGCAGCGCCGCGAGCGACAGGTCGGCGAGATCGCGCCCGGAAACCTGCGACACGGTCTCGTCGGGGTTGGTCCGGGGCGGTGTCTCGGCGGGGGCCTGCGTGGGCGAGGCGTTGGGCTGCGTCAGCACGCGCTGCTTCTGCGGTTCGCGCTGCTGCGCCCGGCGCTGGCTGTCGGCCAGGTCGCGTCCCGTGTCGCGTGGTTCCGTCACCGGCAGTGGCGTTCGCGCGCGGCGCGGCCGGTCGGTGTTGCCGCCACCGTCGAGATGCGCCTGCGCAAGCGCCTCGCGCTTCGCCGGGGCTTCCTGGGTGCGCGCGTTCACCAGGATCACTTCGAGTGGCTGATTGGCCGATTTCCAGCGCAGGGCATCGGGAAAGCGGAACTGCAGCGACAGCAAGAGCCCGTGCAGCAGCACGGACGCACTGATCGACACCAAGAGCAGGCGCGATTGGCGGTCGAGGCCCGCCCAGAAATCGGCGGGCCGGAAGAATGCGGTGGCTAGCGCGCCCTGCAAACCGGCTCCGAGTGAAAGTTCCGCGGTTATTCTATGCCGTCAGAGCGCGCCCTGCCCTGGCGGGACGGCGGCCTGCGGAGCGCCAAGCGTCGCGGCGAAACGGCAGGCCACGCTGCGCTCGATCAGGTCGATACCCTCAAGTTCGAGCCGCACCCGCGTCCCCGCATCGAGCGCCGGCAGCGAAGGCACACGCGTCGTCAGCGGCAGGCCCTCGAATCGCACCAGGTTTTCCCGCAGCACGGTCGCCTCGGCCGTGCGCAGCTGCTCCTGTTGCAGCCAGCGCAGGCACCAGTAGGATTCCATCATGCGCTGGTGCTCGTCGTAGCGCGCCGCGGTGAGTTCGAACGCGCGCATCGCCCCCAGCAGGCTTTCGGAAGTGCGCGCAAACGGCGGCCGCTGCCCGCTGAGCGCCGCCGCCAGCTGCCACTGGTTGACGAGGTCGACGTAGCGCCGCAGCGGCGAGGTCATCCAGGCGTAGCACGCCACGCCCAGCCCGTCGTGCGCCTCGGGATGCACGCTCAGGCGCACCTTGCCCGAAGACTGGACGCGGTAGATCGCGGCCACCGAGCGCTCGGCGAGCAGCTCGCCCCAGGTGCGGTTGGCGAGGATCATGAGCTCCGACACGAGCTTGTCGAGCGGCGCGCCGCGCCGGCGCAGCCCGATCGTGACCCGTTCGCCCTCGACGCGAAAGAGGTAGTCGGGCACCGCCGCGTTCACGCTTGGCTTGCCGCGGCGCTTCTCCAGCGCGCACGCCAGCTGCCACAACCCGCGCAGCTCGTCCTCGTACGGCAGGCCCGCGCGGGCGCCGGACTCGAACCCCTCGTTGAGCACATCGTACTGCGCGTGACGCAGATTGGCGCCGATCCTCACCTGCTCGATGCGCGAGGCGTGGCCGCGCACCGTCATGTCCGCCGGCGACACATTCAGATAGAGCGATAGTGCGGGCTGATGGCTGCCGTGATCGAGCGAGAAGCACTCGATCACATCCTGCGGCAGCATGGTGTACTTGCATCCCGGCAGGTAGGCGGTCGAGAGCCGCTCGCGGGCGATGGCGTCGACCGCGGAACCGGGCGCAAAGCCGAGCGCCGGCGCCGCGATGTGGATGCCGATGCGCCATTCGTCCTCGCCTACCCGGGTGAAGGAAAACGCGTCGTCGATCTCGGTGGTGCCCTGGTCGTCCAGACTGAACGCCTCCGCCACCGCAGCCGGCAGATCTGCCGGTGGCGCAGGCGCCGCGTGCGCCGGAAAATCGGCGCCCTGCGGAAAGAACTCATGCACGAAACGGTTGAGATGCAAGGCATGTGTGTCGGGCACCAGACCGCAGCGCTCGAGCAGCCGCGCCGCGGACAGCCCCGTCTCGCGGCAGGCCTGCTCGAATGCCTTGGTCTCCGGCTTGGCGCGGTCCGGCGCATAGAGCAGTTCGTCGCGCAATGCCGCGATTTCCGCAGGGCAGGAAAACCGTGCCAATGCCGCCGCCCAGGCCGCTACCTGCTCCAGGACGCGCTTTTTCCGTTCCAGCGCCGCCAGCGCGAGCTTCAGGGTTGCTTGCGGAGCCGCCTGGTAGCGGCCGCGGCCGCGGCGGTAGAAATACATGGGCGCCGCATGCAGCTTGAACAGCACCCCCGCCGACTCCACCGGAGCGGGCTCCCGCCCGACATATTCCCGCGCCAGATCGCGAAAACCGAACTCCGTATCAGCGCAGCATTGCCAGAGAAAATCGGTGTCCAGCCCTTCGGCGAAGCGTTCTGCGCCGGCGAGCAGCTCGGCGCCGGGCGGGCGCTCGAACTCGAGCAGCAGCTGCGCGGTCTTGATCTTGCTCCGACGGCCGTGCGGGCTCTCGACCTGGACCGAAGCCGGCGCTCGCGACAGCACCGCGCCCACTTTGAACTCGCCGTCTTCCTCGTACAGGACGTTCATGCGCGTGGTGTCAGGCCGGCGAATGCGAGAATCCGCGGCAGGTGTTCGCCAAAACTCTGCAGGGTATGGTCGCCGCCATCGCGAATCACCGTTCTCGCCCCCTCGTACTTGCGCGCGGCCTCGCGCCAGTCGAGCAGCTCGTCGCCGGTTTCGAGCAGCAGCAGGTAGCGCTCGGGGTCGACGCGCCCGACCGCGAGCGCGCGCCAGCCCTCGAGATCGGCGGGCGTCAGCGAGTAGCTGGCGCCCGTGTAGAGGTTCTGCTGCCTGCCGAGATACGACTTCAGCCCGACGTGCGGCGTGATCGCAGGATTGATCAGCACGGCGCGCAGGTTGTGGCGTTCGGCAAAATGGGTGGCGTAGAAGCCGCCCAGCGAGCTGCCGACGAGCGTCGGCTGGCCGCAGCGCCCGATCGCCGCCGCGATCACCGCAACGGCCTCGGCGGGCCGGTGCGGCAGCGCCGGGCAGCAGAAACGGTGCGGCAGGCCATGCGACTCCAGATACGCCTGCAGCGCCTGCGCCTTGCGCGATGCGGGTGCGCTGTTGAATCCGTGCAGGTAAAGGATCATCGCGGGCATGTGCAAGCGCGGACCGAAGCAATCCGCTCGCCCGGGCCGTGTCGCGGCGATTATCCCCCGGGCGTCACGCGCTCGCGGCGCGATAACGGAAATATCACGAGGTTGCGCAGCATGCCGCCGGCAGCGACGATGATGAGGGCAGCCGTGCCGCCGGCCATGATTCCAAGATAGACCGCGAGCCCCTTTTCGCCAGCCTTGACCACCGACGCATCGCCATAGAGCACGTAGCCGATGATGCCACCGGCAACCACGGCCAGGGCGAGGATCGCCACGTTGAGGGCGAGCAGCCTTGCTTGCGGCACCCCTGCGGGGTTGGAGTGAAAGAAACCCCAGACCACGAGACAGAGCAGTACCAGGAAAATCAGCAGCATGAAATGCACGTCATCACCTCGACCGAGCTACGCGACCAAACGCAGAAGGCTAATGCGCGGCGCGGCGCGCGCCCTTGACCTGGATCAGCGTCCTTGGGCCAGCCTCGCCAGCAGGCGGTCGTGGATGCCGCCAAAGCTGCCGTTGGACATCACGACGACCCGGTCGCCCTCGCGCGCCTCGCGAGCGATGGCGCTGACGAGTTCGTCGAGGCCGTCGAGCAGCTGCGCGCCCACTCCGGCCGCGGCGAAAACGGCTCGCGCGTCCCATCCCAGCCCCGCCGTGTACACGAACACGCGGTCCGCCCCGGCCAGGCTTGCCGGCAGCGCATCCTTCATGACACCGCGCTTCATCGTGTTGGAACGCGGTTCGAGCACTGCCAGGATCCGGCCAGTTCCGACGCCGTGACGCAGGCCATCGATGGTCATGCGGATGGCCGTGGGATGGTGGGCGAAATCGTCGTAGACCGCCACCCCGCTTACGACGCCGAGCAGCTGCATGCGACGCCCGACGCCGCCAAATGTGTTGAGCGCTTCGATCGCGACCCCTGGATCGACCCCGGCGTGACGCGCCGCCCCTATCGCCGAGAGCGCGTTCAGGCGATTGTGTTCCCCGGTCAGCAACCATCGCAGCCGTCCCATTTCCCGACCATGCCAAGCGATCGCAAACGATCCATCGGGCGCCGCAGCACCCGTTTCCCAGCCTTGCGGAACACCGGTTTGTTCGACGGGCGTCCAGCAACCGTTTGTGAGCACTCGCTTTAGCGCCGGGTCATGACCGTTGACTACGATTCGGCCCGTACGCGGAATCGTCCTTACGAAATGGTGAAATTGGCGTTCGATAGCTGCAAGATCGTCGAATATGTCTGCGTGATCGAATTCCAGATTGTTCAATATTGCCGTTCGGGCAGGGTAGTGCAGAAACTTGGATCGCTTGTCGAAGAAAGCGGTGTCGTATTCGTCCGCCTCGATCACGAAATGACTGGACTCGGTCAGCCGCGCGGAAAACTCGAAGTCTGCGGGAGCTCCACCGACCAGAAACCCCGGATTCTTCGCGCTCCTTTCGAGGATCCATGCGAGCATTGCCGAAGTTGTCGTTTTTCCATGGGTTCCAGCAACAGCGAGCACCCACTTACTTGTCAGCACATGATCATGGAGCCACTGCGGGCCGGAGATGAAACGATCGCCTCGGTCGAGAATCGCCTCCATCAACGGGTTGCCGCGCGTCACGACGTTGCCGATTACCCAGAGATCCGGCTTGAGGCTGAGCTGATCGGCACCATAGCCATCGATCAGATCGACGCCGATGGACCGGAGCTGGTCGCTCATCGGCGGATAGACATTGGCATCGCAACCGGTCACGCGATGGCCCGCCTGGCGCGCGATGACGGCCATGCCGCCCATGAAGGTGCCGCAAATCCCGAGCAGGTGAAGGTGCAAGCGCAGACGCCGATCTGAAAAGCCAGCGATTCTACGCGAGGGCGGTGCGCTATGATCCGACCCCTGTCGGGGGTCGCCGAACATGGGCCGCAACAGCAGCAGGGAAAGCATGCGCAACCGGATCGCTGCCGCCGCCGCGCGCATCATGGCCGAGGATGGCGTCGACGACTTTGCGCTGGCCAAGCGCAAGGCCGCGCGCCGCCTGGGTGCCGGCGACACCGAGGCCCTGCCGCGCAATGACGAAATCGAAGCGGAGCTGCGCGCCTACCGCGCGCTTTATCAGGCCGAGCAACACCCGGCCCAGATCGCGGCCCTGCGGCGGGGGGCACTGGAGGCCATGCGCGCGCTCGAGCGCTTCCATCCCTACCTGACCGGAGCGGTACTGAAGGGTATTGCCGGGCCGCATGCCGCCATCGAACTGCAGCTCTTTCCCGTGAACCCGAAGGAAGTCGAACTCTTCCTCCTCGAGCACGGAATTGCCTATTCGACCACGGAGGCGCGGCGTTTCGCGGGCGATCGCGCCCATGCCGCCACCGTCCTGACGCTCGACTGGCAAGGCACGACGCTCAGGCTTTCGGTTTTCGATCATCGCGACGAGCGCATCGCGCTGAAGACTTCGCTCGCGGGGAGGACGCTCGAGCGTGCGGCAATCCGCGAAGTGAGCGCGTTGCTGGCGGGGGACGATGGCGTTGCTAAGACGTGAAGCGCTCGCACTGGCTGGGGTCGCGCTCGCAGCGGCCGCGGCGGGGTTTGTCATCGGCCCGCGAGTCCTGCAGCGCGAATCCGGCGAGGCCGCAGCGATTGCCGCGGCCCGGTTCCAAGACCTGGCCGGAGCCACTCGCGGCCTCGCGCAGTGGAACGGCCGGATCCTGTTGCTGAACTTCTGGGCGACTTGGTGCGCACCCTGCCGTGAGGAAATCCCCATGCTCATGGAGCTGAGATCAGAATACTTGCAATTTGGGGTCGAAGTCGTCGGTATCGCCATCGATATGGCGCCTAAAGTCTCTGATTACGTCAAACAGATGCAAATCGATTATCCAATTCTTGTCGCTGACGCCGGAGGCCTCGACCTGATGCGCAAGCTGGGCAACACGGCCGGGGGGCTGCCATACACGGTCTTGGTGGATCGGCAGGGAAATCCCGTCCGGCGTAAACTTGGCGCGCTTCGCCGCGATGAATTGCTTGCGATGCTGAAACCCCTGGTCGCGCGGCCGTCGACCTAGCCGGACAATCGGTCCGGGGACCGGCGGCGAAAAGCCGATAAGATGCGGTTTAATTCTGAAAAATGGCGAGGAACTCCCTGAAAGATCGGCGGTTGGTGCTGGTTCTGCACGGACCGAGCCTGAACCTCCTGGGCACACGCGAGCCTGAAATCTACGGCCGCGATACCCTGGGCGCGATCAACCGGCGCCTGGTTTCCAGCGCCCGCGCGGCCTCGGTTCGCCTGCAGGCCTATCAGAGCAACCACGAGGGCGAGCTGATCGATCGGGTGCAGCGCGCGGCACGGGAAGGCGCGGCGTTCATCATCATCAATCCGGCGGGCTATACCCACACCAGCGTCGCGCTGCGCGATGCGCTCGCCGCGGTGCGCATTCCGTTTATCGAGGTTCACCTCTCGAACATCCACGCCCGCGAACCGTTTCGCCGCCAATCCCTGCTCGCCGAGATTGCGGTCGGTACGATTTGCGGGCTCGGGAGCCGGGGATACGACCTTGCCCTCGCTTATGCCCTGAGCAGGACCTGAGCGCGGCGCCCCCAGCGGTGGCCGCGGGAGACTAGCCGATGGATCTGCGCAAGCTGAAGAAGTTGATCGATCTGGTGCAGGAGTCCGGCATTGCGGAGCTGCAGATCACCGAGGGCGAGGAAAGCGTCAGGATCGTGAAACGGGGCGAACCGGCGCCTGCGCCCTGGACGGCGGCGCAGGGCCCGCCGTCTGCCGCAGCGCCCGCCCCGCCGATCGCGGCGCCCGGCGCGGCCGAAGCCGCGCCGCAGCCACTGGGCCACGTGATCAAGGCCCCGATCGTGGGCACGTTCTACCGCGCCGCCGCACCGACCGCCAACCCCTTCGTCGAAATCGGCCAGTCGGTCAAGGAAGGCCAGACGATCTGCATCATCGAGGCGATGAAGCTGATGAACGAGATCGAGGCCGATGCCGCCGGCGTCATCAAGGCGATACTGGTCGAGAACGGCCAGCCGGTCGAGTACGGCCAGCCGCTGTTTCTGCTGGGCTGACGTGTTCGAGAAGATCCTCATCGCGAATCGCGGCGAGATCGCGCTGCGCATCCAGCGTGCCTGCCGCGAGATGGGCATCCGCACCGTGGTGGTGTACTCGGTCGCCGACACCGAGGCCAAGTACGTCAAGCTCGCAGACGAATCCGTGTGTATCGGACCGCCGGCGGCGGCACTGAGCTATCTCAACATCCCGTCGATCATCAGCGCGGCCGAGGTCACCGACGCGGAGGCGATCCACCCTGGCTACGGCTTTCTTGCGGAGAACGCCGATTTTGCCGAGAAGGTCGAGGGCTCGGGGTTCGTGTTCATCGGGCCGCGCCCGGAAAACATCCGCCTCATGGGCGACAAGGTCAGCGCCAAGCAGGCGATGCTCAAGGCCGGCGTGCCCTGCGTGCCGGGCTCTGAAGGCGTGCTGCCCGAGGATCCGAAGGAGATCGTGCGCATCGCACGGCGCATCGGCTACCCGGTGATCAT
>SCUF01000118.1 GCA_004298325.1 Betaproteobacteria bacterium
GAACTTGCGCTGATGCTGTTCGGCGAGGATCTCGGTCGGCGCCATCACCGCGGCCTGCCAGCCGGCGTCGGCCGCGGCGAGGCAGGCGATCGCCGCGACGATCGTCTTGCCGCTGCCGACGTCGCCCTGCAGCAGGCGCTGCATCGGGTGCGGCTCGGCGAGGTCGTGCAGGATCTCGCCCATCGTGCGGGCCTGCGCGCGCGTGAGGCGAAACGGCAGCCGGCCGAGAAAGCGGCGCAGCAGCGGCCCGTTCGAGGGCAGCGGCGGCGCGCGCCGCTCGCGGCGAGTGCGATACGCCATGCGCATGGAGAGCTGCTGCGCCAGCAGCTCGTCGAACTTGATGCGCTGCCAGGCGCTGTGCCGGCGCTCGCCGAGCGCGGCGAGGTCGGCGCCCGGCGGCGGCTGGTGCAGCAGCCGCAGGCTCGCGCCGAAATCGCCCAGCCGGAAGCGCGCGCGCACTTCCTGCGGCAGCGTGTCCTCCAGAGAAGCTTCCGCCAGCGCTTCCCCCACCAGGCGACGCAGCGTCGCCTGCCCCAATCCGGCGGTGGTCGGATAGACCGGCGTCAGCGCCGTGGCGAGCGGCTCGCCCGCGGCCACCGCGTGGTAGCGCGGATGCACCATCTCGGCGCCGAACCAGCCGGCGCGCACTTCGCCGAAGGCGCGGATCAGCGATTGCTCTTCCGCGGCGCGCTGCAGCGCCTTCAGCTGGCTGCCGTAGAAATTGAAAAAGCGCAGCACCAGCGCCTGTGCCGGATCGTCCGTGGTTTCGGCGTGCACCACCAGCTGGCGCTTCGGGCGGTAGGCGATCTCCGCGCGCCGCACGCGCGCTTCGACCAGCACCGGCTGGCCGGCGGGCGCCGCGTCGAGCTTGGTCAGGCGCGTCTCGTCCTCGTAGCGTAGTGGCAAGTGCAGCAGCAGCCCGGCGGGCGAGCGCACGCCGAGCTTCGCGAGCCGCTTGGCGGTTGCAGGTGGAAGCTCGCGCTTCAACCGGCGTGCAGGATGGCGTCGATCTCGACCAGCGCGCCGCGCGGCAGGCTCGCGACGCCGACGGCGGCGCGCGACGGGTAGGGCTGCGGGACGTACTGCGCCATGATCTCGTTGACTTTGGCGAAGTGCTGCAGGTCGGTAAGGTAGACCGTCATGCGCACGGCATGCTCCAGTCCGAGTCCCGCCGCCTGGGCGAGCGCCCGCAGGTTGCCGAACACGCGGTGGATCTGGGCCTCGATGCCTTCGGCCATCTGCAGCGTCGCCGGATCGAGCCCGATCTGCCCCGAGAGGTAGACCGTTTCGCCGGCGCGCACGGCCTGCGAATACGTGCCGATCGCCGCCGGCGCGTCCTGGCTCTGGATCACGGTCTTCATGCGGGCCCCGGGAGTAGAATTGCCGCGGCCCTATCTTAGCGGAAATGGCGAGCGCGCTGATTTCCACCCTCGAGAAGCTGATCGGCACGCCGCGGGACGGCGCCTTGCTGCGCTATTCGCTCGGCTGCGAGCTGCTCAAGGCGGGCGAATCCGGGCGCGCCATCGGCGAGCTGCGCGAGGCCGTGACGCGCGACCCCGCCTACTCCGCGGCCTGGAAGATGCTCGGCCGCGCGCTCGCCGACAGCGGGCGCGACACCGAGGCGCTGGAAGCCTGGTCGCGCGGCATCGAAGCCGCGCGCGCCCGGGGCGACCGGCAGGCCGAAAAGGAGATGACGGTGTTCGCGCGCCGCCTGGCGAAGAAGCCGCACGGCAAGCCGCACGCGTGAGCCTGTACCAGAGCCTGCGCCAGTTCGTCGTCGGCGCGCCGCTCGATCCGCTGTCGCGGCGCACGCGGCACAGCCTGGCGCTGGTGGCATTCTTCGCCTGGGTTGGCCTGGGCGCGGACGGCATCTCGTCGTCCTGCTACGGCCCCGAGGAGGCGTTCAAGGCACTCGGCGAGCACACCCACCTGGGGCTGTACCTCGCGGCGGCGACCGTGGTGACGGTGTTCGTCATCGCGCTCGCCTACAACCAGGTGATCGAGCTGTTTCCCACCGGCGGCGGCGGCTACCGCGTCGCCTCGCGCCTGCTCGGGCCGCGCGCGGGCCTGGTCGCGGGCGCCGCCTTGCTCGTCGATTACGTGCTGACCATCGCGATCTCGGTGGCCGCCGGGGTGGACGCGCTGTTTTCCCTGTTGCCGCTGGCCTTGCAGAAATGGAAACTCGCCGGCGGACTGGCGATCGTCGTGCTGCTGCTCGTGCTCAACCTGCGCGGCATGAAGGAAGCGATCAAGGTGCTGCTGCCGGTGTTCCTCGGCTTCATCGTGACGCACGCGATCATGATCGCCTACGGCGTGCTCGCCCACGCGGGCGAATTCGTGCGCATCGTGCCCGCCACCTTCGAGGCCACGCGCGAGGCGATTACGGTGATGGGATTCGCGCCGATGGCGGCGTTCCTGCTGCTCGCCTACGCGCAGGGCGGCGGCACCTACACGGGGCTGGAGGCGGTGTCGAACAACGTCAACGTGCTCGCCGAGCCGCGCGTCAAGACGGGCAAGCTGACCATGCTCTACATGGCCGCGTCGCTGGCCTTCACCGCGGGCGGCATCATCCTGGTCTACCTGCTGTGGGATGCGCGTCCCGTCGAGGGCCAGACGCTGAACGCGGTCGCGTTCGGCGCGGTATTGAAGGATATGGGTTTCGCGACGCCGTTCGCGCACGAGGGGGCGCTCGTCGTGGTGCTCGCGCTGGAGGCGGGGCTGCTGTTCGTCGCCGCCAACGCCGGCTTTCTCGGCGGCCCCGCGGTGCTCAGCAACATGGCGGCCGATTCCTGGGTGCCGCACAAGTTCCGCTACCTCTCGACGCGGCTCGTCACCGAGAACGGCATCGTGGTCCTCGGCGTCGCGGCGCTCGCCATCCTGCTCTGGTCGGAGGGCAATGTGACGCTGCTGGTGGTGCTGTATTCGATCAGCGTCTTCCTCACCTTCGCCATTTCGCTGCTCGGCCTGTGCGTCTACTGGTGGCGCCACCGCAAGGAGGCGCGCTGGCTGCGGCGGCTCGCGCTCTCGGGCACCGGCTTCGCGGTGTGTGCCGGCATCCTGGCGCTGCTGCTCTACGAGCGTCTCGCGGCCGGCGGCTGGGCGGCGATCCTGATCATCGGCACGCTGGTGGTGCTCTGCCTCGCGGTGCGTCACCACTACGACTTCACCAAGGACCAGCTGCGCCGCATCGATGCGCAGTTCGAGAACGTTCCCTTCGGTTCGATCGCCGAGCCGCCGAAGCCCGATTACGACGCCGCTACGGCGGTGTTCATGGTCGGTTCCTCGCGCGGCGGCGGCCTGCACGCGCTGCTCTGGGTGCAGCGCATGTTCCCCGGGCATTTCCGCAACTTCGTGTTCATCAACGCGCGCGCCGTGGACGCACACAGCTACGGCGGCGCCGAGGACATGGAGGCGATGAAGATCGAGGCCAACGTGGCGCTCAAGTATTTCGAGAACTTCTGCCATTCCAACGGCCTGGCTTCGAAGACCTATCTCGCCTTCGGCACCGACCCGATCGACGGCTTCGTCGAGCTGTGCGCGCGCGTGCGCCAGGACTTCCCCAACTGCATCTTCTTCACCTCGAAGCTGATCTTCGAGCGCGACAACTTCCTCATCCGCCTGCTGCACAACCAGGCCGCGCTGGTGCTGCAGCAGCGCCTGCACATGGCCGACATGCAGATGGTGATCCTGCCGCTGAAAGTGGAGGTATAGGGTGAAGGAACGGCGCGACCTGGCGCAGGCGCTCAACGTGCTGGGCGAGCCGCTCGCGCCCTGCGGCCTGGATCCGATGACCGGCTTTTACCGCGACGGCTGCTGCAACACCGGCTACGACGATCCCGGCATCCACGTCATCTGCGCGCGGATGACGCGCGAATTCCTCGAATTCTCGAAGCGCCGCGGCAATGACCTCACGCTCCCGGCGCCGGAGACCGGATTCAGGGGACTCAAGCCCGGCGATCGCTGGTGCCTGTGCGCGGCGCGCTGGCGGGAGGCGCTCGAGGCCGGCGTCGCGCCGCCGGTGGTGCTGGCCGCGACGCACGAAGAGGCGCTCGCCGTGGTGGCGCTCGCGGATCTCAAGCGCCACGCCATCGACTTCACTTAGGCAAGCCTGCTGCGGCGCGAAATCCGCGCCGTCAGGCATTTTCCGCAGGCCGCGAAAAACGATCGGCGTTTCAGAAACTTGCTGCGCGTCGTTGAGCGCGCCTGGAAAACTCTGCCGCTATTGCACGTGCGCCAAAGGGATAATTGTCGCCGCCGCACGACACTGAATGTCTGGACAGTGGAGTGCATTTACGAAAAATTTTTCAATGCAGGATTGCGAAAAAAAATGTCGCCGCAGCACGACAGAAAAATTTTCGCATGCGACTTAAGTATTGTTGACACCCAATCGAACGCGAGCATAAATTCCAACCACGTTCACTGCGGGGGAAACTGCGAAGCGGTAATCGCAGCCGGGGCGGACGGGCGAGGCAGTCAGTAACCAGAAGAATTCGAGGACCGACAGAAGCTGCCAGAAGACGGGGGAAATCTTGTTCTCAGGCGCGTTGCACGAGCGTTCCGTCGGGAAAACGCGCGCCGCTTCCCGACCCTCCCGGCATAGCTGCATCGCTCGCGCCGCCCGCGCGAGTCACACCACCGCAGAAACAGCCTTCGCGCGCACGCCACGCGAGCCCCCTCGCAGTCGCGCCAGGAGAACGCCATGATGAGCCCATCCGCTATTGAAGCGACGTCGGCGGCAACGACTCCGACGCTGTCCAATCTCTTCTTCGGCAAGCTGGGACGGCGATTCCGCGACATGGCCGCCGCGCGCAAGCGCGGGTTACTCAGCAAGAGGAAGACGGCGGCAACTCGGTCGCGGCGCGCGATGCGGTTCGAGATGCTGGAGCCGCGCGTGCTGCTCAGTGCCGACAGCATCGTGGGCGGAATCACGGCGTCGTTGCAGGAAGGGCTCGCCGGCAATCCGGACGACGGCTTCGGCGATGCGATGCAGGCGTTGCTCGATGGCGAGAGCTATTTCGACAACCACGTGCCGGGCGTGCGCTACGACGATGTGCAGGCCGGCAACGCCAATCCTACGGTGCGGGAAGTCCTCGAGCTGGATGTCGATCAGAACGGCGACGGCGAGGTGATCACTTCGCCGCTCGCCAAGTCCATCGCCATCGGCATCCTGAATCTCGATCCCGACATCGATATTGTCAACGCGAACGACGTGCGCGGAATTGCGGCGGCGCTGCCGTTCATCGACCTCGGCCAGGGGGCGGATTACGACCGTGAAATCGCGCTGACGCTGATCGACCAGGATGGCAGCGGGCGGGTTTCGCAGGCGGAGCTCTTCGAGGTGCTGGTCGGCGGCCAGATCGGGAATTTTCTCGAAAATTTCCCCAGCACCAAGACCGTGGATGACGGACCCGACCTCAACCTCGACCCGGACGTGGTGGCGACCACGTTCTCGGACCTCGTGAACGGTTACACGGATTTCTTCGGCACCGAATTCCAGGGCTTCACGGATTTCCTGGCGGCGCTGTCCGAACCCCTGATCCTCAATCCCCTGGTGGATCTGTCGACCTCCGGCGTCGCCAATACGTCGGATGCGGACGTCTTCAGCTACGACGTCGATTTTCAGCTGACCGTGAAGGACCGGTACCTGATCGATCTCGGCATCGCCGCAGAGACGCTGGAAATCGACCTGCCTACGGAATCGTATGTGCCTCCCGGCACGCTGTTCGACGCGACCGTGACGGTGCGCGGCAACCTGGAGCTGCCTTTCAGCTTCTCGGTGGCGCGAGACGGCAGCGGCGATTTCAGTTTCGCGGTCAGCGACGATCTGCAATTGAGCGCGGAGGTCAACGAGTCGCTTTGGGGCACGACGGTGAACGTCGGCTTCCTCGGCATGCTGGGCGCGTTCGGCAGCCTGTTCGAACTCAGCCTGCCCTTCGACGTGGTCCTGACCGACCCGAGCAGCCCGCTCCATCTGGGGTTCGGGCAGACGGATTTCGCAGCCGGTGGCGATGGCGAGATCGACTTCACCGGCGGCGTCATCGAGGCGACTTTCGCCGTCGATGCCGCCGACGTGATTCTCGACCAGGACGTGATCTTCAGTCTCGCGCTGGGAACGCACGGCGCCAATTCGCCGGATCCGGTTCAGGTCACGGTCACGGCTGCCAGCACCTTGAATAATCTGGACGGGCCCCCGGCCAGCGACCACGACGCGCGCCTCAATCTCGTCTTCGACATCAATGCCGCGCTCGGCCTGGCGGGCCTGGGCGGCATCGTGACCGCCGGGCTCAACGGCAGCGACTTCATCACGCTGACGCTGGCCGCTACGGATGCAACCGATCTCGGGTTCAGCGGCCAGGAGAAGTTCGCCGCCGCAGGGTCCACCCTGACCGCGGAGAATCCGGTCCCGGTCGACTTCACCCTGAACGACCAGCTCTTCAGCGCCGCCGTCGTGGTCTCGCTGGGTGCGGCCATTCCGGAGCTGTTGAGCATGTCGTTCACCGTGTCGGGAGTGGACGCAACCGCCCGCCGCACGAGCTTCGTCAGCCAGGCGCAAGCGGCCGTTGACGCGGCGCTCGGCGCGGGCGCAGTCACGATTTCCCTGGATGGCGGCGATCGCGTGGTGCTCGACCCGGTGGATGGCGCCGATTCCCTGGAAATCACGCGCTCCGTCGTCATGGGCGCCGAGTTCGAGATCACCGCCGATGAGCTCGCCGCGGCGAGCTTCGAGCAGCTCTTCGCCACGACGCCGGATGCGGCCGGCGACGTGTTCGACATCGACATCACGCTGAATGCGAAATCGGGAATCGTCGTCGACGGCGGCGGGACCCTGAACGGCGAGAATATCCACATCACCGCCGACCTCATGGTCGACAGCGGCGGCGTCATCACCTTCCCGCTCGAAGCCGACATCGCGCCGGATATCACCGGGGTGATGCGCTTCGATCTGGGCGACTATCTGGAGCTGTCCGGCACGCCCTACGGCTCATTCGATCCAAAGACCGACTCCTTCCAGAAGCTGCTGGACTTCAACGTCATCGGCGCCGCGGAGGTCGTGAACCTGATCAGCCAGTTGAAGGGCTGGCTCAACCGGCTGCCCAACAGCACGATGCTGGCGGGCTTCGACGTGCCGTTCGCCGAGGCATCGCTCGGCCAGCTCCTGGATTACGCCGACCTGATCCAGGACAAGCTGCTGCTCGACGACGACGACAACGGGGTCGAGGCGCTGGACGATCCGGAGCTCGACGACACGGGCCGGCTGATCGACATCGTCGCCAGCCTCGATCCCGGCATCCGCTCGGTGACTTTCGCCACGGCGCAGGAGCTGGCGGCGCGGATGAACGCCCTGCCGTTCGTCGCGGTGGCCGGCGCCACGGCGCACTACTACCTCGATCCGGACTATCTCGATGGCGACGGCATCGACGAAACCCTGGACGAGAAGAATCTGCAGCTCACCTACGACCTGCGGGTCGAGACCGACATCTTCGACGATCCGACGATCGTGACGGCGCCGATCGATTTCGAACTGGATCTGGCGCCCGTCTACGACGTTTCCGCCCAGGCCGAGGTGGCGCTGGCGGGATCCGTGGCCTTCGAGGCGACCCTCGGCTTCGACCTGAGGTCGTCGGGCGTGATCGGTTTCGACACCTTGCTTGCCGAGCTCAATAACGGCGATGGCGTTCCGATCAAGACCAACCTCGCGGTCACGGGCGTGAGCGACGTCGAGACCGTGTTCGGGCGGTTGAGCGCCGACGCGACGTTCTCGGTCCAGGTCGACAGCGACGCGGTGAAGGAAGTGCGGGTGTTCAAGTCCGCGGGCCCTGCGGCCTTCGACGCTGCCGCGGCGGTGAACGCGGCGACCGAAGAGTTGACGATCTCGGGACACGGGCTCCGGACCGGGGACGCCGTGGTCTACGACAACGGCGGCGGCTCGGACATCGGCGGGCTCGCGGACGGAACGACCTATTTCGCGATCAAGATCGACAACAACAAGATCAAGCTGGCGGCGACGGCGGCGGATGCCCTTGCCGTGTCCCCTGTTGCCGTCAACCTGACGGGCGCCGGCTCGGGTGCCGCGCATACGCTGCTCCACCCCAACAACACGGACGACAACGACACCACGCCGGAGCTGCTGGCCGACATCAACACCGCGCTCGCCACGGCGGGACTGGGCACGCAGATCGAGGCGGTGCAGATTGCCGGCCGCATCGTGCTGCAGGCCAAGAGTGGCGCTGGGGTCAGTTCATTCCAGGTCTTCGCGGCCAGCAACAACGCAGCCTTCACCGAGCTTGGCCTGCAGAACTCCGCGGCCTCCACCGTGTTCCTGACGGGCGCGGAGATCGATGCCTCGAGCCTGGGCGGCAGTGCCACGTTCAAGATCGAGGTGGACAACGACGGAACGGAATACACCGTAGAGCTCGATGACCTGAGCGGCAACAACACGGTCAACGACCTCGTGAACGACGTCAACGCGGCGCTGCTCGATGCGCTGCCGTCGGCCTGGGACGGCAAGATCGTCGCCTCTCGCAGCGGTGAGCGCCTGGTTCTGGCGGCGA
>SCUF01000119.1 GCA_004298325.1 Betaproteobacteria bacterium
CCTGATCGAGCGCGGCCCGGTGGACGCCATCATGCTCAAGGACTCCGGCGCGCTCCTGACGCCGGACCGGATCCGCACCATCGTTCCCGCGCTCAAGGCGGTGATGGGCGGGCGGCCCCTCGAGCTGCACAGCCACTGCAACACCGGCCTTGCGCCGCTGGTCTATTTGGAAGCCGCCAAGCTCGGGGTCGAGCAGCTGCATACGTCGATCGCGCCGCTCGCCAGCGGTCCGGCGCAGCCGGCGACCCAGCTGATGATGCGCAACCTTGCCGCCGTGGGCTTTGACACGCGGCTGGACCCGGCGAAGGTGAATTTCGTGTCCGGCTATCTCGAAGATCTGGCGGCGCGCGAGGGTTTTCCCGCGGGTGCGGCGATGGACTACGATGCCTTCCACTACCAGCATCAGATGCCGGGCGGCATGCTGACCCACTGGCGATACCAGCTGGCATCCTCGGGCCTGGAGCATCGCTTCGACGAGATCCTGCGCGAGGTCGTGCGAATCCGCGAGGAGCTCGGCTGGCCGATCATGGTGACTCCGTTCTCGCAGATCATCGCGGTGCAGGCGATGCTGAACGTGGTTGGCGGCGAGCGCTATCGCGCCGTTCCGGATGAAGTGAAGATGTACGCGCTGGGGCATTTCGGCAAGCTGCTGGCCCCGGTCGACGCCGAGGCACTGGATCGCATCGTGGAGAACGGCTCGGCCGGGATCCCGCTCGAGCCGCAGGCGCTGCCGCCTGCGCTGCCTGGCCTGCGCGCCACCTATCCGGACGCCGATGACGACGAACGGCTGCTGCGTTACATGTTCGCAGGCAACGAAGTCGACAACATGATCGCCGCCGGGCCCCTGAAAGTCTCGGCGCCGGCGGGCAGCCCGGTCGCACGCCTGATCGAGGCATTGGCCACCCGTCCGGAGGTGCACTATCTGGAAGTGCGGAAGAAAGACGCGCGCGTCGTCTATGCACGAGGCGCGCGGGAGCATGGCGATGGAGTTCGCGCGTAACGCGCATGGGCAATTTTCTTCGAGGAGGACAGACGATGAAACGCAGGAATGCAGGGCTGAAGGTGGTACTGGCGGTGGCGGCGGCGCTCTCCATGCTTTCGGCGGCGCCGGCGATCGCCCAGGGAACGTCGCTGAAGCTGGCGCACGGCGCAACGCCGGCGCAGGCGATCGGCAAGGGCCTGATCCGGTTCGGCGAGCTGGTCGGCTCGAAGTCCGGCGGCAGCGTGAAGGTCGAGATGCATCTTTCCGGGTCGCTCTATAACGAACGCACGTCGCTCGAAGCCGTGGTCAACGGTGCGATCGACCTGGGCGGTGCGTCCAACGCGAACTGGGCGGCGTTCACCAACACGCTGCTGTTCATGGACCTGCCGTACGTTTTCAACGACGAGGAGTCGTTCCGCAAGGTCATGCACGGCCAGGTGGGCCGTGAGATCCGCAACCGCTTCGAGCGGGATGGATTCAAGCTCCTGATGGCGATGGACAACGGCGGCTTCCGCGATGTCGTGAACAACAAGCGCCCGGTCCGGGTGCCGAGCGACATCAAGGGGCTGAAGATGCGCACCACGGCGTCGCCGGTCGAGATCGCCATGATGCGCAACTGGGGCGCCGTGACCACTGCGATCGACTGGGGCGAGGTCTACAACGCGCTGGGTTCGGGCGTGGTCGACGGTGAGTTCGTGCAGCCGGTCTGGTTGGCGCATGCAAAGCACTACGAGGTACTCAAGCACGCGACCGAGGTGAAGGCGGTGATGGGCATCAACACGCTCGCCATGCGCAAGGACCGGTTCGACAAGCTCCCGGCGCCCGTGCAGAAGGCGCTCCTCGATGCGGCGTCCGAAGCCGAGGCGTATACGAACAAGATCGATGCCGAAATGCTGGAGGAAGGCCGCGCCATCGCTCGCAAGCTCGGAGTCCAGACCTACAGGCCGACGCCTGCGGAGATGAAACTCTGGCAGTCGACCGGCCGCGCGATCTGGAAGGAGTTCGACGCGAAGATGGACAAGGCTCTGCTGAAGATGGTCCTCGACGCACAGGCGAAGTAGCCGCCGGGGGAAGCCGGTGGGAAAGGGGCTGCGGTCCCTTTCCCACGGTCCGGAAAGGAAATCAATGCCGCATGACGGGAGTCCAGGGGGCGGGCAGTCGCGCACGCAGTTCGTGCTGGTCAGAATTCCCGAGTTGGTTCTGGCCTTTCTGGTCGCGGTATTGGTTGTATTCCTGTCTGCAGCGGTGCTCGGCCGCTATGTTTTCGACCTCGGTATTCCGTGGTCCGACGAGCTTGCGCGCACGCTGTTCATCTGGGTCGCATTCCTCGGTTTTGCCGTCGCCATCCGGCATCGGGGCAACATCGGCGTCGAGCTGCTCGTCGATCGTCTTTCGCGGCGAAACCGGCGCTGGCTGATCGTCATGCAGGATCTCGCGGTGCTCGCATTTTCCGTGTTCTTCACCTGGCAGGCTGCCGTGACCGTCCGATTCTCGCTGCTGCAACGCCTGCCGGTGCTGCAGATCACGATCGCATGGCTCTACGCGGCGGTACTCGTGGCCGCCATCATGATGGTCGGATACGCGGCGGCGAACCTGCGCGACAGCCTGCGCGGCCGGATCACCCATGCCCACGCGGACGCGACGGGCGAGGACGCCATCCATCACATCGAGTAGAGCCGCCGCGTGACGCTGACGATCCTCGTCGTATCCTTTGCCGTGCTGATCCTGCTTGGCCTGCCGATCGCTTTCGCCATGGGCATCTCGTCGCTCATCACGGTGCTGTACCAGGGCGGCATCCCGCTGAACCTCATCGTGCACCGGACCGTGATGGGGGTGGATTCCTTCGTGCTGCTGGCCATTCCGCTGTTCATCTTCGCCGGAACGATCATGGAGCAGGGCGGCATCTCCGAGCGCCTGGTGCATTTCACGCGAACGCTGTTCGGCCGCTTCCGCGGCGGCCTGCCCATGGGCGTGGTGGCGGGGACCATGTTGCAGTCCGGTGTCTCCGGATCAACCGTCGCCGACGTCTCCGCCATTGCGGCGATGACGCTCAAACCGCTCGAGCGGGCGGGTTACGCGAAGCCCTACAGCCTGGCAGTGATCGGATCGGCCTCCGCGTTCGCGATCCTGGTCCCGCCGTGCATTCTGATGGTCATCGTGGCCGCGGTGGCGAACGTGTCGGTGATTGCGCTGTTCGCGGCGGGCTTGTTGCCGTCGCTGGTGCTCGGGTTGATGATGCTCGGTCTGATTCACGTCCAGGCGCGGATGTACGACTTTCCCCGCGACAAGGCCTACTCGCTGAAGGAGATCCTGAGCGGGGTCAAGGACGCCTCGCTGGCGCTCGGCATTCCCGTGTTCCTGTTCACCGGCATTCGCCTTGGCGTAGCGACCGTCACCGAGATGGCGGCGTTGATCGTGGTCTATGCGCTCCTGGTCGGCGGGCTGATCTACAGAAACCTTACGTGGCGCTCGATCCTCGACGCCCTGGTGCAGTCGGCACTGGTCACCGGGATGATCACGATGCTGCTCGGTTTCGCCATGATCTTCGGTTACCTGATCGCAACCCAGGGCCTGCCGATGGCGTTCGCCAACTGGATGCGAGCGGCCGAAGTGCCGGCCTGGGGCGTGCTCGTCATCTCGGCGTTGATCTTCGTCTTCATCGGTTCGGTGCTGGAGGGTGCGCCCGCGGTGCTGATTTTCGTGCCGATCCTCCTGCCCGTGGTGCGCGCGCTCGGAATTGACGTGGTCCACTGGCTGACGATCGTGGTGCTTGCGTCCGGCATCGGGCTGTTCCTTCCGCCGGCCGGCATTGCGGTGCTCATGGCCTGCAGCATCGGCAAGATCAAGATGGAGATGCTCCTCAAGCCAATCCTGCCGTTCCTGGCGATGTTGATGCTCGGCCTGTTGGTGCTGATCGCATTCCCGGACATTACGACGGTGGTTCCAAGAATGCTCGAATTGCCCTACTGAGCCAAAACGATGAACTCCGGAGTCAATGCGGCGACGCTGATCAGCGGCGGCGACCTGATGGTGGAATACCTGGTGCGGGAGAAAGTGCCGTATCTGTTCGGCGTCTGCGGGCACGGCAACATCGGCTTCCTGGATGCAGCGCTGAAGGCGCAGGACCGCATCAGGACGGTGATGACGCACCACGAGCAGACCGCAGGGTTCATGGCGGAGGCCTATTACAAGGTGAGGCACGAGATTGTCGCCACCTACACCTCCTGTGGTCCGGGCTCCTGCAACCTGCCGGTCGCGCTCGCCAGCGCGATGATGGATTCGGCGGCATACCTAGCGATTACCGGCAACGTGCCGACGGGGCAATTCAACCGCAATGCGTTCCAGGAAAGCGGCAAGTTCTTCCAGGCCGATTTTCCCGCCGTGATTCGTCCGTACGTGAAGCGCAGCTTCCAGCCGACGCGCGTGGAGATGCTGCCGCTGGCGCTCAAGCAGGCCTTTGGCCTGATGCGCAACGGTCGCCCAGGGCCGGTGAACATCGACGTGCCGCTCAATCTGTTCGTGGAGCAGGACGCAGTCGAGGTGCCAGAGCCCAATGCCCGCGTTTCGCAGCGCTCGCCAGGCGAGACCGCGGCACTGCGGCGCGCCTACGAAATGCTTGCGTGCGCCGAACGGCCGGTGATCATCGCCGGCCAGGGCGCACTGCTGTCCGAGGCCGCAGCAGAGCTGCTGCGGTTCGCAGAAATGACCGGGATCCCGGTCGCGACCAGTCCGAACGGCAAGGGCGCGATTGACGAAACGCACGATCTCGCGCTCGGGCCCATTGGGCGCAACGGTTCCTATGCGGCGAACGGCGCCAGCAGCAAGGCTGACGTAATACTCGCGCTTGGCTTCAGTTTCGATGATCGGGCCTCCAGCGCCTGGCTGCCCGGCTACACGTTTTCGATTCCGCCGAGCCGGCTGATCCAGGTCGACGTCGACCCGGCCGAGATCGGCCGCAACTATCCGGCGGAGCTCGGGATCATTGCCGACATCAGGGCTTTTCTCGCCGGCCTGATCGAGCACGCAAGGGCGGCACCGCCGCAGCGGCCGCCGGAGGAGTGGACCGGCATGCTGCGCGAGCGCCGTAGGATCTGGGACGACTACCACAGGCCGCTCTCCGCCAGTAGCGCGATGCCGATCCGCCCGGAGCGGCTGGTGCGCGCGCTCGGCAATGTGCTGCCGGCGGATGCGATCGTCGCCGCGGACGTGGGATCGCACCACAACTGGCTGGTGGAGCTCTTGCCGGTGCGCCGCCCGCGGCATTTCCTGCAGTCGTGGGGCTTCGGGTCCATGGGTTTCGCCACGTCCGGCATACTGGGTGCGAAGTTGGCGGCGCCGGACCAACCGTGCGTGGCCGTGGTCGGCGACGGCTCGTTCCTGATGACACCGCACGCGGTGGCGACCGCAGTGGAGTACCGGATTCCGGTGGTCTGGGTCGTATGGAACAACTTCGGTTTCACCTCGATTCGCGATCTGCAGCTCGGCGCGTTCCGGCGTGAGCTCGATTCATCGTTCCGGCGCGCCGACACGGGCGAGCTGTATTCGCCCGATTTCACGGCGCTCGCGCGCGCGTTCGGCGCCGACGGCGTGCGCGTGGACAGGCCGGGTGACCTGGAAGATGCGCTCGGCGCCGCGATCCGCGCCGAGCGGCCTTGCGTCGTCGATGTCGCCATCGACCGCGAGATTCGGCCGGTCTCCACCGGCGGCTGGCAGTTGCCACCGCTGCCGCCGGCGCAGCCCAACTTCGAAAAGCTGGCGCTCGGAAAGTAGGTCCATGCTACAGCCCGGTCCCGTGACCGCCCGTTCGTTCGTCGGCGGCGAATGGCGCCATGGCCCGCTGCTCCATGTGGTCGCGTATGCCTACGACGGACGAGTGGTCGCCAACGTCGAAGAGGCAACTGCCGCCACCGTCGATGACGCGGTGCGCGCGGCGGCCGAAGCTCAGCGCCAGTGGCGTCGCGTTCCGGCTTTCCGGCGCTCGGCGTTGCTGGCGGACGTGGGACGTGCGCTGGAACGTCGTGCCGACGCCCTGGTCACGGCACTGGTCCTCAACTCGGGCAAGACATTGAAGGAGGCGCGCGCCGAACTCGAGCGCGCGATGGCGACCTTGCAGGTGACTGCCGAGGAGGCGAAGCGGATCGGCGGCGAGATCATCCCGATGGACGCGGTGCCCCCCGGGGCCGGTCGCCTCGGCGTTGCGGTCCGCGTACCGATCGGCGTGGTCGCGGGGGTGACGCCGTTCAATGCACCGCTCAATCTTGCGGTGCATAAGCTGGCGCCGGCGCTCGCGGCGGGCAACGCCTTCGTCGTCAAGCCGCATCCCCACGGCGCGGTGGTCACCAACATCCTCGCCGAGGCCTGCCAGGAAGCCGGGATCCCCGCCGGCTTGTTCAATATCGTCCAGGGCGGGGCCGGGGTCGGGCGCGCCCTGGTGTCGCACCGCGACGTTGGTCTGGTGAGCTTCACAGGCAGTGGCGCCGTGGGTGAGCAGATCACGCGCCAGATCGGCTTGAAGCGCTCCGTGATGGAGCTCGGCGGAAACGCGCCAACGATCGTGCATGCCGACGCGAACCTCGCGGCGGCGGTATCGGCCTGCGCCGAGGCCGCCTTCGCCCTGAGCGGGCAAAGCTGCGTCTCAACGCAGCGGATCTACGTGCACCGTGCGTTGGCCGGCGAGTTCATCGCCGCCCTGGCTGAAAACGCACGCGGGCGACGGCTCGGTGATCCGCTGGACCCGACGACAGACCTCGCGCCGCTCGTGGACGAAAACGCCGCGATCCGCGTCGAGGGCTGGATCCAGGAAGCGCTGCGGGGCGGCGCGACCCTGGTCTGCGGCGGGCGACGCGAGCGCGCCGCGATCGAGGCTACCGTGGTGACCGACGTGCAGCCATCGATGCGGCTCGTCTGCGAGGAGGTCTTCGGGCCGGTGGTGACGGTGAGCGTCTACGACGAATTCGACGCCGCACTGGCGGCGGCGAACGCGGGTCCCTGGGGTTTCAAGGCGGGTATCTTCACCAACTCGATCGACGTCGCGCTGCGCGCGGCGCGCGAGCTGGATTTCGGCACCGTCAACATCAATGGCGCATCGCGCGCGCGGCTTGATCACGAACCTTCCGGCGGCACCAAGGGCTCCGGCTGGGGCCGCGAGGGTCCGCGCTACGCCATTGAGGACATGACGTATCTCCGGATGGTCAGCCTGACGAACCTTCCGCGCTAATCCCACTGCAGAGAGGTCTGCCATGACATTATCGATCCGCCCAATCATCGACATGCGGCTGCGTCCGCCGATTCCGGCCTGGACCCGGGGCTCGGTGTTTCGCACCGCGATGCACTACCCGCGCAACCTGGTTTCGTTCAAGGGCGCACGCTCGGCATGGCTCGAGTCGCTGGACCTGCTGTTCGAGGAAATGGACTCGGCCGGCGTGAAGTATGGCGTCCTGATGGGGCGTGCGGCTTCGGGCGCGGGCAATCTGGGCGGCGTCGCCAATCGCGAGATCGTGGAGGCGGTCGCCCAGTATCCCGACCGGTTCCTCGGCTTCCTCGGCATCGACCTCGAGGCGATCCCGGAGGGGCTGGCCGAAGTCCGCGAGTTCGCGAAGGCCGGGAACATCAAGGGCATCTCGATCGAGCCCGGTTCGGGAAAGCGCCCGCGCTGGTGCGACGACCCGAGCCTGGATCCGATCTACGAGGCGGCGCTGGCGAACGACCTGCCGGTATCGCTGTCGCTTTCGGGGCTGCTGTCGGCCCTCGGCGGCCACGACATTTCGTGGTCGAGTCCGGTGTCGATCCAGCGCGCGGCGCGCAAGTACCCGGAACTGAAGATCATCGTCTCGCATGCGGCTTGGCCGTACGCGAGCGAGATGGTGGTCGTGGCGCTGGCGTGTCCGAACGTCTACGTTTCGCCCGACCTGTACGCCTGCACCGCCGGCATGATCTGCTCCGACGTGTACGTGAAGGGCGCC
>SCUF01000120.1 GCA_004298325.1 Betaproteobacteria bacterium
GCGAGCATCAGCTCCTGGCGGAACGCATCCTCGTGCCGCGCCGCCGCGGCGAAGCCCGCGATCGAATAGCGCGTCGCGTTGATCAGCCGGCGCAGGCCCGTCTTGCCTTTGTGAGGGCTTCCCATCGGGCCGCGAATTTAGCACGCCCGCGGTCACGCAGATTTCACGCCAGCTTCACAGCCGGAAGACGGCGGCTAGAGCACGTCCGGCGAGATCACCGCGCGCACCACCACGTTCGGCTTGCCCTCGCGGTCGCGGCGCGCGATCCACCACAGCCCGCCCTTGCGGATGCTCAGATCGTTCTCGACGCCGGCCATCAGATAGGCGGCGACGCGGCCGAGCGTGGGCTGATGCCCCACCACCACCGCCACCGAACCCGTGCGGTTGGGCCAGTCCACCAATTCGAGCACGTCGGCGACCGCAGCCCCGGGCGCGAGGCGCTTGGTGACTTTCGTTTCAACGCCCAGCGCGACGGCGGTTTCCTTGGCCCGCTCCGCGGGGCTCGTGTACACGATGTAGCGCGTCGGCAGGCGCTGCTGCAGCCAGCTCGCAACCCACGCCACCTGGCGGTGGCCCTTGGCCGAGAGCTTGCGCGACAGGTCCTCCTCGTCCTCGTCGGCGTCGGCGTGGCGCCAGAGGATCAATTCCATGCGGCGATCGTTCGATTTGGGCACGGGCGTGCTTTCTGCGCCGCCGATTTGACCAGCCGCACAGGCTAGACGGCGCAGGTTACGAAACGATGACAGGCGTCGCGGCGGCTGTACGACCGATCGAGGTCAGAATTTCCGCGTGTCGAGCAGGTCCTGCAGCTGCACGCCGACCAGCGCAGCGATCTCTTCGCCGACCAGTCCGCGGTAGCCTGCGGCGAAACCCGAACACTCAGCGTCGGGCCGCTCCGGATCGCCGCATCCGGCGCCGAGCATATAGGCGGCGCTCACGCTGAGGAAAGTGCTCGTCGAGGGCGCGGGGTCCGCCCCGATCACGGCAGCCTCGATGCTCAGGCGATCGCCATGCGCGCAGTCGAGCTCGATGCGCGCGGCGGAAATGCGGACGTGGGATTCGTTCGCGTTCATGTGGACTCCTCCGAGTGCGCCGTCCCGACAATCGATGACGGTCTCGCTGCGCACTCTGCGCCCGCTGCGTTGCAGGCGGATGAATATGGCTGCGGGCGGTTTCTCAAGTCGCGTTCGATCGTCATCCAGCCGTAACAATCCGGTCATAAACTCCAAATCCTCTTCGAAGAGGAAAGGATGGTCATGAAGCTGAAGTCAGGATTGCGCGCGCTGGCGCTCGCCGGCGCGGCGCTGGCGGTGCAGGGCGCGTACGCGCAGCAGATCGTGAAAATCGACGGCTCGAGCACGGTCTATCCCATCTCCGAGGCGGTCGCCGAGGAGTTCCAGAAGATGAAGAAGGGCGCGATCAAGGTGACGGTCGGAATTTCCGGCACCGGCGGCGGCTTCAAGAAGTTCTGCCGCGGCGAGACCGACGTCTCGGACGCCTCGCGGCCGATTTCGGCGAAGGAAATGGCGGCTTGTGCACAAGCCGGCATCAAGTACGTCGAGCTGCCGGTGGCGTTCGACGCGCTCACCGTGGTGATCAACCCCAAGAACACCTGGATCAAGGAACTCAAGGTCGAGGAGCTCAAGAAGATGTGGGAGCCCGGCGCGCAAGGCAAGATCACCAAGTGGAATCAGGTCAACCCGTCCTGGCCGGACGCGCCGCTCAAGCTGTTCGGGCCTGGCGCCGACTCCGGGACGTTCGACTACTTCACCGACGCGATCAACGGCAAGGAAAAAGCGAGCCGCGGCGACTTTACCGCGTCCGAGGACGACAACGTGCTGGTACAGGGCGTGTCACGCGACGTGAACGCGATCGGCTACTTCGGTCTCGCTTACTACGTGGAGAACAAGGGCAAGCTGAAAGCGGCGCCGATCGTCAACAAGGGCTCGAGCAAGGCTGTTTCGCCTTCGCTTGAGACGGTGATGGACGGCACCTACCAGCCGCTTGCGCGGCCGATCTTCATCTACGTCAGCGACAAGTCGATGAACAAGCCGGAAGTGAAGGCGTTCGTCGAGTACTACATCAAGAACGCACCGAAGCTGGTGAAAGAGGTCGGCTACGTGCCGCTCGGCAAGCAGCACTACGACCAGGCGGCAAAGAACTTCGCCGCGAAGAAGCTCGGCACCGGCTTCGGCGGCAAGTCGGAAGTCGGCATCAAGGTCGAAGAACTGCTCGCGCGCGAAGGCAAGCTGTAGCGTGACGCGGCGAAGCGCCCGCGGCACTGCCGCGGGCGTTTTTCGTTCATAATCCGCGTTTCCATTCCGCCATGGCGAGCGTTTCCGGCGAAGTGACCTCGGTTCTGCAACCTGCCAGCCGGAACGCGCGGCTCGCGCGCCGGCGCTCCAGGATCATGCGCGAGAAGGCGATCGAGCTGGTCCTGTTCCTCGCCGCGCTCGTATCGGTATTGACCACCATCGGCATCGTCTACATCCTGATCAAGGAGTCGGTGATCTTCTTCGAGGAGGTTCCGCTCTGGGATTTCCTCACCGACACGCAGTGGACGCCGCTGTTTACCGACGCCCATTACGGCATCATGGTGCTGCTCTCCGGAACATTCACGAGCTCGCTGGTCGCGCTCGCGATCGCGATTCCGCTCGGCACCATCATCGCGATCTATCTGTCGGAGTTCGCGCCGTTCTCGATCCGCGAGACCGCCAAGCCGTTCCTCGAGCTGCTCGGTGGTGTTCCGACGATCATCTACGGCTACTTCGCGCTGCTGTTCGTCACGCCGCTGCTGCAGTGGTTCTATCCGGCGCTGCCCGGCTTCAACCTGCTCTCGGCCGGGATCGTGATGGGAATCATGATCATCCCGTACGTCGCCTCGCTCAGCGAGGACGCCATGCGCGCGGTGCCGATGAGCCTGCGCGAGGGCTCCTACGCCATGGGTGCGACGCGCTTCCAGACCGCGACCCGGGTCGTGGTTCCAGCCGCGATCTCGGGAATCGGCTCGGCCTACATTCTCGGCATCTCGCGCGCCGTGGGCGAAACCATGATTCTGGCGGTCGCCGGCGGCATGCAGCCCAATCTGACTTTCAACCCGCTCGAGCCCGCGGCCACCATCACCGCGTATATCGTGCAGGTCGCTCTCGGCGACCTGCCGCACGGCTCGATCGGCTACCAGACGATCTTCGCCGCGGGCCTCACGCTGATGCTGTTCACGCTGGCCTGCAACATCGCCGGCCACGTGCTGCGCAAGTCCTTCCGCGAGGCGTACTGATGGCCTACGCAAGGGACCTCACTGCAATCCGCGGGCTGATTGCGAGCCACAAGCGCTGGGACCGCGTGTTCGCGGTCTGCGGCCTGCTCGCGCTCATGCTCGGAGTTCTTACGTTCACTGCGCTCTTCGTCGACATGGCGATCGACGGCTTTCCCCGCCTGAGCTGGGATTTCCTGACCAGCTTCCCCTCCCGCAAGCCGGCGCAGGCCGGAATCCTGTCCGCATGGGTCGGGACCGCGATGGTGATGCTGGTGACCGCGTTCGTTGCCGTCCCGCTGGGAGTAGCGGCCGGCGTGTATCTCGAGGAATACGCGCCGAAAAACTGGGTCACGGACATCATCGAGATCAACATCACCAACCTCGCGGGAGTGCCGTCGATCGTCTACGGGCTGCTCGCGCTCGGGCTGTTCGTGTACCAGTTTGGACTGGGCCACAGCGTTCTCGCCGCCGGACTCACGCTCGCCCTGCTCATCCTGCCGGTGGTGATCGTGGCGACGCGCGAAGCCATTCGTTCGATCCCGCAGGGCATCCGGGAGGGCGCTTACGCGCTCGGCGGGACGCAGTGGCAGGTGTGCAGCGACCACATCATCCCGTACTCGATGCCGGGAATCCTCACCGGCGTCATCATCGGCATGGCGCGCGCCATCGGCGAGACGGCGCCGATCATCACCATCGGCGCGCTGACTTTCATCGCCTTCCTGCCGGCTCCGCCCGTCATGGCGCAGGCGCCGTTCGTAAACTTCGAATGGCTGTTCTCGGGCTTCACGGTAATGCCGATCCAGATGTTCAACTGGACTTCGCGGCCGGAAGCCGCGTTCCTGCAGAACGCCGCGGCCGCCGGTTTCGTCCTGGTGCTGATGACGCTCGCCATGAACGGCCTGGCGATCTACCTCCGCTACCGCATCCGCAGGAACATCAAGTGGTGATCCATGGCAGCCCCCTCCATCGCTACGGTCATTGAGGCCCGCCCGGAGGCGCGGCCGCAGGCGGCCGTCAAGGCCGCGGCGCGGGGACTCAGTTTCTACTACGGCGACTACCGCGCCCTGACGAACCTCGACCTGGTGGTGCACGAGAACCGCGTCACGGCGCTGATCGGTCCCTCGGGCTGCGGCAAGTCGACTTTCCTGCGCTGCTTCAACCGCATGCACGACCTCTACCCGGGCAACCGCTACGTGGGCGAAATCCGGCTCTACCCGGATGACACCAACCTGCTCGCGGCGAGCGTCGATCCGATCGAGGTGCGCATGCGCCTGTCGATGGTGTTCCAGAAGCCGAACCCGTTCCCGAAGTCGATCTTCGAGAACGTCGCCTACGGCCTGCGCGTGCGCGGCGAGCGCTCGCGCCGCGCGCTCGAGGACAAGGTCGAGGCGGCGCTGCGCGGCGCGGCGCTC
Organism: Betaproteobacteria bacterium; assembly: GCA_004298325.1. Classification (GTDB taxonomy): domain Bacteria; phylum Pseudomonadota; class Gammaproteobacteria; order Burkholderiales; family SG8-39; genus 2-02-FULL-66-14. The sequence continues at coordinate 4,669 of SCUF01000120.1, forward strand.
TGGGACGAGGTCAAGGACCGGCTGCAGGACCTGGCTTTCAACCTCTCCGGCGGCCAGCAGCAGCGCCTGTGCATCGCGCGCGCGCTGGCCACCGACCCGGAGCTGCTGCTGTTCGACGAGCCGACGTCGGCCCTCGACCCGATCGCCACCGCGAGCATCGAGGAGCTGATCACGGAGCTCAAGCGCCACGTCACGATCCTGATCGTGACGCACAACATGCAGCAGGCGGCGCGCGTCTCGGACTACACGGCCTACATGTATCTCGGCGAGCTGATCGAGTTCGGCGTGACCGACGAGCTGTTCATCAAGCCGAAGAACAAGCAGACCGAGGACTACATCACCGGCCGCTTCGGCTAGGAGGGCCCATGGGATCCACCGAGCACATCTCCAAGCAGTTCGAGGCCGACCTCGACACCACGCGCACGCGCGTGCTGCAGATGGGCGGCCTGGTCGAGACGCAGATTCTCAGCGCCATCGATGCCTTCGCCAGCGGCGACGCCAATCTCGCCGACCAGGTGATCGAGAACGACGCGCGCGTCAACGGCTACGAGGTGGCGATCGACGGCGCCTGCAACCACATCGTGGTCAAGCGCCAGCCCGCGGCGAGCGACCTGCGCCTCACCATGGCGATCGCCAAGATCGTCACCGACATCGAGCGCATCGGCGACGAGGCGAAGAAGGTCGCGCGCATGTCCAAGCGCCTGCAGGAGCACGGCCCGCAGCACGCGCAGCGCTTTCCGGCGATCCGCCATGCCGCGCAGATCGCGGTCAAGATGCTGCGCCAGGCGCTCGATGCGTTCGCACGGCTGGATGCCGCAAGCGCCGCCGGCGTGCTGAAGGAGGACCACGAGATCGACGATGAATTCCGCGCCGCGGTGCGCCAGCTCGTCACCTACATGATGGAGGACCCGCGCACGATCTCGCCGGCGCTCGACATCATCTGGGTGGCGAAGGCGGTCGAGCGCATGGGCGACCACGCCAAGAACATCGCCGAGCAGGTGATCTACATCGTGAAAGGCACCGATGTGCGGCATACGTCGTTCGCGGACATCGAGCGCGAGATCGGAGCCGACTAGTCTTGGCGCTCCCGGTTTCGGTGCTGGTGGTGGAGGACGAGCCGGCGATCCTCGAGCTGGTGGCGGTCAATCTCGAGCACGCCGGGTTCGCGCCCTGGCGCACGGCGAGCGCCGAAGAGGCCGCGCAGCGCCTGCGCCAGAGCCTTCCGGACGTGGCGCTGGTGGACTGGATGCTGCCAGGCCAGTCGGGACTCGCGCTGGCGCGGCGGCTGCGCTCGGATGCGCGCACGCGCGAGCTGCCGATCATCTTCCTCACCGCGCGCAGCGGGGAAAACGACAAGGTCGCGGCGCTCGAGGCCGGCGCCGACGATTACCTGACGAAGCCGTTTTCGCCCCGGGAGCTGGTGGCGCGCATCCGCGCGGTGCTGCGCCGGCGCGCGCCGCAGCTGGGCGAGCAGCCGCTGGAGATCGCAGGGCTGCGGCTCGATCCGGGCGCGCACGAAGTGAGCGGCAACCGCCAGCGGCTCGAGCTTAGCCCGACCGAGTTCCGCCTGCTGCATTTCCTCATGACGCATCCCAACCGGGTGTATTCGCGCGCCAGGCTGCTCGACGAGGTCTGGGGCAACGACGCCGTGGTCGAAGAGCGCACGGTGGACGTGCACGTGCGGCGGCTGCGGCAGGCGCTTGCGCCGAGCGGCCACGACGCGCTCATCGAAACGGTGCGCGGCAGCGGCTACCTGCTGCGTACCGGCACGCCGTCGTGAGCGCGGCGCTGATCGCGCTGGGCCTGCTCGCGGCGCTTCTGGCGCTCGCCCTGTACGTGCAGCGGCGCCAGTTCGGCAAGCTCCGGCGCTGGGCCGCGCAGTCGCGGCTGACCGATCCGCCGGAGGCCGTCGGCGACTGGGGGGCAGTGTTCAACCTGCTGCATCGCCACCGGCGTACCAACCTCAAGCGCCGGCGGCAGCTGGCGCAGCTCACCGTGCGCTCGCGCCGCGCCGCACAGGCCTTGCCCTATGGCGTCACGGTGCTCGATGGCGAGCTGCGCCTGGACTGGTGCAACCAGGCGGCGCGCCTGCACTTCGGGCTCGACGTGGTGCGCGACCGCGGCGCGCCGATCCTGAACTTCGTGCGCCACCCGGACTTCGCGGACTACCTCGAGGCCGGTGAATTCTCCGAGCCGCTGCGGCTGCGGGCCCCGGGACAGGCAGCGCCCGCGCTGTCGCTGCAGCTGGTGCCGTTCGACGAGGATGCCTGGCTGCTGCTGTCCCAGGACGTGACCGCGGCGGAGCGGCTCGAGGCGATGCGGCGCGATTTCGTCGCCAACGTCTCGCACGAGCTGCGCACGCCGCTCACGGTGCTGACGGGATTTCTCGAAACCATCCGGGACCTGGAGCTCGAGCCGCAGCGCGTGCGCGACTACGTCAATCTCATGGCGCCGCAGGCCGCGCGCATGCGCCGCATCATCGAGGACCTGCTCGCGCTGTCGGCCCTGGAGCATGCGCCGCCGCCGCCGGAGGCGCGCGTCCTGCTGCGGCCGCTCCTCGAGCGCCTGCGCACCGAAACCGAGCAGCTGAGCGCCGGCCGTCAAAGGATCTCGCTCTCGATCGAGGGCGCGCACGATCTCCTCGGCGCCGAGAGCGAGCTGGCGAGCGCTTTCCTCAATCTCGCGAGCAACGCGGTGCGCTATACGCCGGCCGGCGGCGAGATCCGCCTCGGCTGGCGCTCGGACGCCGAGGGCGGGGAATTCTCGGTCGCAGACACCGGCATCGGCATCGAGTCCGAGCACCTGCCGCGGCTGACCGAGCGTTTCTATCGCGTCGACCGCGGCCGCTCGCGCGACTCGGGCGGCACGGGTCTCGGGCTTGCCATCGTCAAGCACGCGCTCGCGCGCCACCAGGCCGCACTTTCCATCGAGAGCACGCCCGGCAAGGGCAGCACGTTCAGGGCGCGTTTTCCGGCTGCGCGCCTCGCACCCGCGCCTCAGAAAGTGCCGGGGTAGGCGCCGCCGTCGAGCAGCAGGTTCTGTCCGGTGATGAAGCCGGCCTGCGCGCCGCAGAGGAACGCGCAGGCGTCGCCGAATTCCTCGATCGTGCCGAAGCGCTTCGCGGGGTTCGCGTCGCTCCTCGCGCGCGCCAGCTCCTCCGGCGTCTTGCCAAGTTTTTTCGCGTTGAACGCGAAGTTCGAGCGCAGGCGGTCGGTGTCGAAGGGGCCCGGCAGCAGGTTGTTGATGGTCACGTTGTGCTGAACCGTCTGGCGCGAAAGCCCCGCTACGAAGCCGGAGAGTCCTGTGCGCGCTCCGTTCGAGAGCCCCAGCTCCGGGATCGGCATCTTCACCGCGCCGGAAGTGATGTTGACGATGCGCCCGAACTTGCGCGCGATCATGCCGTCCACGGTCGCCTTGATGAGCTCGATCGGCGTCAGCATGTTGGCGTCCACGGCCTTGATCCAGTCTGCGCGCGTCCAGCTGCGGAAATCCCCCGGCGGCGGCCCGCCGGCGTTGTTGACGAGGATGTCGGGGCTCGGACAGGCGGCGAGCGCCGCGGCGCGCCCCTCGGGCGTGGTGATGTCGCCCGCGATCGCGGTGACCTTGGCGCCGGTCGCCTTGCGAATTGCCGCGGCGGTCGCCTCGAGCGCCTCGCGCCCGCGCGCCGTGATGACCAGATTCACGCCTTCACGTGCAAGCGACAGCGCGCAGCCCTTGCCCAGGCCCTTCGATGCCGCGCACACCAGTGCGGTCCTGCCGCGAATCCCGAGATCCATTACCGGCTCCTTTGTGGTTTGAGAGTGACGAGCAGCACGCCGCCGACGACGAGCGTCCCGCCGAGAATCTGCACGGGCGCGAGCGCGCCCTCGAGCAGGGCGAAATCCGCGAGCACCGTGGTCACGGGGCCGAGCGCGCCGATCAGCGCGAAATGGTTGGCGCCGATGCGCCTCAGCGCTTCGGCGACGAGAAACACGGGCAGCACCGTGCACGCGGTCGCGAGCAGGATCGCGTAGCCCCATACCGCCCCCGGCAGTTCGAGCGCCTGCCGCGATTCGAGCAGCAGGAACTGCGCCACCGCCGGCGCGGCCGACACGATCATCGTATACGCGGTGAAGCGCGCCGAGCCGATGCGCTGCACGAGTTGGCTGCCGCTGACGAGATAGACCGCGTAGCACATGGCGGAGGCGAATACGAGCAGCGCACCGAAGAGGAAGAGACGCCCCTCGGGCGCCGCGCCGAGCTGGTTCGATACCACGAGCGCGATGCCGGCGTAGGTGACGCCGAGCGCGGCGAGTTCGCGCCGGGTCGCGGGGCGCGAGAGA
>SCUF01000121.1 GCA_004298325.1 Betaproteobacteria bacterium
CCGGTAGCGCTCCCCCTGCCACAGCGGCGGCACCACCGCCGGATAGCGGTCGCGCACAAACGTGCGCGCACACTGCAACTGATCTGACGGGCTCGCAGATACGGACAGGAACGGGAAAGGGCCGCACGACATCCGTTGCGCCTTGAGGTCGCTCAACACGCGGTCCTGTGTCGCCCTGTAATCCAGCCAATCGCAGCTGTGCGCACGCGAATACGCAACAGCACCTAGAATGTATCTGTAGTTCGGCTGCAGGTTGAGCGCTTTGCCATAACTGAGTGCCGCCTCCTCGTAGCGATTCAGTTTTGCGAGTGTATTGCCGCGGTTGTGCAGCACCTCCACGTTATCCGGATCGGCGGCGAGCGCGCGCTCATAGCTCTCGAGGGCTTCGGTGCGACGACCCGTTGCTTGCAGTGCATTACCGCGGTTGTTGAGTGCTTCCACGTAATTCGGCTCGATGGCGAGGGCTTGCTCATAGCTCGCGATCGCTTCCTGCATTCGATTCAATCTGACAAGCGCATTGCCATGGCTCACGAGAACTGGCAAGTGGTCAGGCTTCAAGCGCAATGCCTCTTCAAAACTCCAAAGCGCTTCCTCGTCCCGCTGCAGTGTGGCGAGCAGAATGCCACGATTGCGAAATGTTTCGGGGTCACCCGGTGCAATGGTGGCAGCCCGGTCATATGCAGCCATCGCGTCCTCATGGCGATCGAGCTGAACGAGGCAATTGCCGTAATTGATTAACACGTCGGCGCGCCGAGACGCTGCAGCCAAGGCGGCTTCGTAGCTCGCAACCGCGTCGCGGAATCGCCTAAGTGACTGCAGGGCGTTGCCGCGGTTGAAAAGCAGATCGGGATGATCGGGGCTGATGCGAAGGCCCTGGTCATAGACTGTCAGCGCGTCTTCATTGCGGCCAAGTTCCCGCAGCGCATTGCCTCGGTTGAGAAAGGCGTCCAGGTAGGCGGGCTGGACGCGCAAGGCTTCGTCGTAGCTGGCGATCGCCTCCTCCTGCCGGTTCAGTTTCCGCAGCGCGTTTCCGCGGCTGTAATGCATACCGGCATGGCCCGGCCTGAGCCGCAGCGCCGCATCGTAGCCCGCCACGGCTTCGTCGAAACGCTTCACTTCGACCAGCGTATTGGCGCGGTTGTAGTGCGCATCTGCATTCTCCGGCTTGAGGGCGAGCGCCCTGTCGTAGCTTGCCAGCGCCTCGTCGTAGCGCCGCAGCTTGCTCAGCGCGAGGCCGAGGTTGAAATGCGCCTCCGCAGACCGCGGTCGGCGCGCGAGCGCGCGCGACAGGAACGCGATCGCGTTTGTGAAGTCGTCGCGTTGCGCGTGCAGGACCCCGAGGAGATGGAGCGCATCGAAGTGATCGGACTCGGATGCCAATACCTGCCGGTAAAGGCGCTCCGCCTCGGTGATCTTGCCTTGTTTGTGCAGCATGAGGGCCTGCCGGATTGTTATTGCCGAGTCGGCAATGGACTTCAGGGCCTGGCGTGGCGTAGCGGAAGCGGATACGGGAGGGGATTGCGCGTCCCTGGCCGGTCCCACAGCGAACGCCTTCGGCTTGTCTCCAGCCTGGTGGATCTCCCACATGGTGACGAGGGCGGCCTCGATGTGTTGGGTGAAACGGGCGGTATTGAATAGTGGAGTGGCGAGGCGGTTGTG